>NZ_CP019342.1:945237-1260316 GCF_002117085.1 Nonlabens tegetincola
TTTTTGAAATATAATTTTTAGATTGAGAAACATAGCGTTTTTCTTCTTCCTGCCATTGTTGTATTACCTGGTTTAATTCTTGTAACTGACCAGATCTTTGAAAATTAGAACGCTGCTGATTAAAGGTTTTTGACTCTGCTCGGTATTCATCCTGAATTGCTTTATAAGTATTAAACTGGTCATTTAGTTTACTTCCCTTAACAGAACTCTTAAATACAGAGTCTTTATTCACTTTAACTTCTACCGGATTATTATCGTGTAAATAAACAATACTTCCATTCGAGCCATCTACATTTAAAAAACGAATTTCCGGTTTTTCCACTTCATCAACGGGATCAAAATGAAATTCTTCATTTATTACGACTGCTGTATCTATAAACTGTTGCTTTCCATTTTCACCTACTTTACCGTAATACACTCTCATACCATTTAACACACCTGGAGCATTTCCATTTATCATATGTTTATCGGTAGTTTCTTTGTTACAACTTACCAATACGGTTACAATCATTAAACTGTATAAAAACTTCATCTTTTTATTTTAAGTGGCACAATATACAGAGCAAAGTTAAAACATGGGTTAAACTTATCTAAAACATCAGCCTATTCTCACAAGTTAGATTAGCAAAAAAGTTAACTTTGCAATAATGAAAGAGGAAAAGGAATTTTTTCAAATAAAACTTAATTTTAAGTCTTTGCTTGATACTTATGTAGAAAAACTGGAGTTAGAAACTTCTAATTTCAAAAGGCTGTATTTGTCCTCATTAATTCAATTTGTTGAGAAAAATGAAGCCCTTTATACTGAGGTACCTATTGATAAGATCGCTCATTATGAATCTGATATAGATACTGTTCTTACAGATCTTTTTCCTACCGCATTGACTTTAAATGAAATTAAAGCGGCAACCGTACCTTTTTCGGATCAGATTTTCAATTTGACTACAAGATTTAAAAATATTATCAGTGAAGCTGGTGATGATTTTAAATTTGATGTCATGGAATCATTTTCCCAGGATAAATACCGAATGGCATGCGGTGCGATCCTTAAAATTTTCTACGGAAGATTTGTAAATTTTTCCAAACCGTTACAAGTAAGTATTAAAAATGCATCGGGAGCACTTAGAACTTATCGCATTACTTATAATGCCGATTTTGTTAGGATTAGTCTCAATGATGAGAAATACAGGTTGAGTGAAACACAAATAGCTCAATTATTAAGAGAACATGATAATATGGAACTTTGGAAAGAATATTTTCCGCCGCAAGCATATTCTTTTGAAGGTTTTGGAATCATTTCTCTTACCGATGTTACCATAGATAATGCAATTTCAGAATTAAAAACCATTTTCCTTAATGGTAAATCAATGGGTGATACCCAAAATGATAAAGTAGAATCAATTTTTCGAACTATGTTTGGAATTGAGGATTTAAGAGCTGGGTTTACAAGCTTTAATCACTACGATAAATCATTTGAAACATTAATGTACGGTGATGTAGTTAGTTATTTATTGGGTCAAAGTCATGAGAAGAACTGTGAAAATGCCTTATGTAGAGGAGCTTATAAAAATTTAATCAACGATTTCACTCCATTAGTCATTTCTGATGTTGAAGAGTACTTGAACACGGTTCAAAATACTTTCCTTGCAGAAAACCTCATGAATAATGGCATTAAAAGTGCGACCTTTTATCCTGTTCATGAAAACGATCGCTTACTAGGTATTTTAGAGTTAGTTAGTGGTAAAGAATACGAACTCAACAACTTCAATGTGAGTTTGTTAGATGCAGTAGCTCCTTATCTTAAGGCGGTTTTATTAAACTCTGAACGCGAATACGAAAATAGTATTAATGCCATAATTCAAACTGAATGTACCTCCATTCACGATAGTGTAAAATGGAAATTTGAAAATGAAGCCAGGCGTATTCTTAAATCACGTAGCGATGGTGGATCTGCACAATTTGAAGATTTAAAGTTTGAAGACGTTTATCCTTTATATGGTCAAATTGACATTGTAGGTAGTAGTGACACGCGTAACAAAATGATCAAGGATGATCTTTTGAGTCAACTTGAAGAGGTTGAAGATATTTTCGCTTTCGCGAAAGCGCAGCAACCATTACCACTTTATGCACAACTTGAATACCGAGTACACAAATACGTCAAAGAGCTAAGAAAAAAAGAGCTAGATGCTAATACAGAAAGAAAGATCATAAAATTTCTAGCAGAAGAAATTCATCCTGTGTTTAATCACTTCAAACAAATAAATCAAGAGATAAAACAACAGATTGAAACTTATGAAAGTTTCTTGGATCCTAACGAAAATGTAAAACATAGTCGTAGAATTGATTATGATAAATCAGTTCAAATTATGAATGATGCAGTGGCTGGTGTTTTGGATAAAAGACAAGTAGAAGCACAACGTATCTATCCTCATTTCTTTGAACGTTTTAAAACTGATGGAGTAGAACATAACATTTACGTAGGTAATAGCATTACCACTGCAAATGACTTCAATCCAGTATATCTTTATAATTTAAGGCTATGGCAACTACAAGTTCTTGTGGAACTTGAAAACAAATTTTACGAGCTTCAAAAGGAATTACCTGTAAAAATTGAAGCAGCTTCCATGATACTGGCATTTGAGAATACCCTTACTATACGCTACCGAATTGATGAGAAAAGATTTGATGTTGATGGTTCATACAACGCTCGTTATGAAGTTGTGAAAAAACGAATAGACAAGGCTTTAATCAAAGGAACTAATGAGCGTATTACACAACGTGGTAAAATAGCTATTGTTTACGCGAGTAAGGATATGGAAAGAGAGTATTTACGCTACATAGATTTCCTTAAACACAATAACCTTATTGAAGATAAAGTAGAAAAGCTAGAGCTTGAAGATGTTCAAGGAGTTGCAGGATTAAAAGCATTACGGGTAAGTGTACTCTATAACTTTTCAGACAGTCAGACTACACTTACCTATAACGATCTTATTAAGGAATTGCAGTTCTAATTTGTTGAAAATCGGTAGTATAAAAGGCAATCACAAAAGATATTACGCTCACGATAATTCCAACCATGAAGATGGTATAGGTCCATCTTAATAAGGTATACTTTCTATTGAGAACGACACCTAGTAACCATAAATCTTTAAGCAAGCTTTCATAGACCTCTTCCTTATTATCTAAAAGACCCATTAAGGCCTCTCTATATTTTTTAAAAGGGACCTTATGAAAATTACCAAAAAATAATAAATTCACTTCTCTATTACGTACTTGTTCGTCAGTAAACTCACCTGATGTAACATTAGGTCGCGTACTCATAATAGATAGTATAATACTCGCGACAGAGAATAGTATTAATATTAATGTAGGAAACAACAAGTGTCTATTTGTTGGTGCGTCTAGCTTCGGAATTATATTAGCCAGTGCAAGAGATATAATAATGGCATTGACTGATAATAGAATATTAGCTTTAGTATCTGCTATATCAGATAATTTGATATGATTACGTAACGTCGTTCTAAAAAGGGTTTGGATAGCTCTTTCTGGAGATTGATTTTTCAAATCTACCTTAAGCTGCTCCTTTTTAATTTTATTTTTACTCTTCTTTTTCTTTTTAAGCAGCCTAAGCAGGTTTTCATTCTTCGATTTATTCCAATTTTTAATAGCGTAATCACTATAATATCTATGAAACTGTGTAAAAAACTTAATGTTTTCTGCTCGCCACTCTTTATTTGTATATAATTGACCTCTTAATTCTAACTCCTTTTTTAATAACTCGCTCGTTTCTTTATAATAATCTTTGGCAAAATGCGAGCTGTCGGCATCTAGAATAATTTCTTCTAATTTATTTTGAGGTAATCTATCGCACTTTGTGACTTTTATAAGTGTCACAATTTGTTCAATAATAGCCTGATCAACGTTATGTTGTTTCAGGTAAGCCTCTGCCATTTCAGCACCAACTTCCTCATGATTTTCATCACTTTGAGTATAACCTATATCGTGAAGTAACGCTGCTAAAGTAAGTATCTGGGCTTCTTTAACATCTATTTCGGAATTGTCAATGATTTCCTTTATACTTTTAACTACGCGTTTGGTATGGGTATAGTTGTGATACACATACCTTTCGTCTAGGTTTTTCTTGAATAAATTCAATACGTAATCGTCAGTAATTTTAATCAGGTCATCCATAAAAAGTGTTTGCATAAAAATAGTAGTAATATTCACTGCATGAAAAAAAATAACATATTCTTAGGCCTTATAGCTTTAATACTTGCCTCATGTGCTAGTTTCAAAGCTCAATATAAGGAAGAAAATCAATCAGTTTTTCCTAACAATGAATCCATAGATAAAAGTTTTTATTTAATAGGTGATGTAGGACTATCTCCTATGAACGGTAAAAGTGATGGTTTATTAGCTTTGGAGTCATATTTAAAAGATCAATCTATTTCAAAAGATGATCATTTAGTTTTTCTAGGTGATAACATTTATCCTACGGGAATGCCTAAAAAGGATGATGAATTTAGACCTTATGCCGAAAATCATTTGAATGCTCAAATAGAGGTAGCAAAACAATTCGGCGGTCAGGTATTGTTTATTCCCGGTAATCATGATTATTATAATGAAGGACTTGATAATGTTGAACGAGAGAAAGAGTATATCGTTGAGGCGATGGGTGATAAAGATGTATGGCAGCCCAAAGTAGGTTGTCCTATAGAACTAAGAGAAATAGAAGACGACGTTCTCATGCTTATCATCGATAGTCAATGGTATCTCGCAAAATGGGATAATTTACCTACTATCAACGATGACTGTGATCAAATTAAAACAAGAGAACAATTTTTCCTAGAAATAGAGAGCGAACTAAAAAAAGCTCAAGACAAAACAATTATAGTTACGTTACATCACCCGTTGTATACAAACGGTATACATGGTGGTCAATATGCAGCAATCAAGCATTTATATCCTTCTCAAAACAATATTCCGGTGCCGGTTCTAGGCTCTTTAACATCACTTATAAGAACCAGTGGTGGAGTAAGTGCACAAGACAGACAAAATAAAAGGTATCAACAAATGGCCGATCGTATTGCAACACTTATACGTGCAAGTGCTGCCAATCGTGTAATTGTAGCAAGTGGTCATGAACACACTTTACAGTATATTGAAAATGATGGCGTACGACAGATTGTTTCAGGATCTGGAAGTAAACAAGGATATGCCGCACTAAGTAACGATGGTTTGTTTGCTTATGGAGGTAAAGGTTTTGCTAGACTAGATGTAATGAAAGACGGTAGTTCCTACGTTAGGTTTTACAGTTTTGAAAATGGTACTTACAATCTGTTATACACCAAACAGGCAATTGAACCACAGGAAGATTTTGATTTAAAATCATTACCTGAAAATTATCCCGCTTTCGCGAAAGCGAGCATCTACACCAAAGAACAGGTTGATAAATCAGGATTACATGAATCTATATGGGGTAATAAGTACCGCGATCTTTATGGAACAGAATTGAATGTTCAAGTAGCTATGTTAGATACTTTAATGGGTGGACTTACTGTAGAACGCGGTGGTGGTGGTCATCAAACAAGATCATTGCGTTTAGTAGCAAAAGATGGTAGAGAATACAACTTGCGAGCATTGAAAAAAAGCGCTGTTCAATTTTTACAAACCACTGTATTCAAAGAAGATAATATAGCGAGTAGTTTTGAAGATACAGGAGCAGAAGATCTTATTTTTGACTTCTACACAGCTGCACATCCCTATGCTTTTTTGACGGTTCCTACACTCGCTAGCGCCATTGACGTGTACCACACAAATCCGGTGCTTTACTACGTGCCAAAACAACCGGCACTAGGCAACTACAACAAGGAATACGGTGATGAATTATACATGCTCGTTGAACGACCAGAGGAAAATCATAAAGATTTAGAATCATTTGGTAAGCCAAATGATATAGAAAGCACTGCCGATGTCTTTGAGCGATTAAGGAGAGATGAGAAATATAAAATTGATGAAGAATCCTATGTAAGAGCCAGATTATTTGATATGCTTATAGGTGATTGGGATCGTCATGCAGATCAATGGAGATGGTCTGAATTTGAATTGGAAGATGGAACTCATTTGTTTAAACCAATTCCTAGAGATAGAGATCAAGTATATTCCAATTTTGACGGTGCATTGTTTGCCACATTAAGAGCTATGATAGGAATCACTAATCAATTTGCTACTTATGATGAAGATATTAATAACCTAAAATGGTTTAATACAGCTGCCACCTATCTAGATCGTAATTTATCTCAAAATTCTGGGAAGGAAGTATGGCTAGACCAAGCGGCATTCATTCAACAATACCTGACTGACGAAGTCATTGATGAGGCTTTTGATAAGTTACCACAAGAAATTAAAGCTGCTGAGAGTACAGAAGTCATCAAGAAGAATATGCGAACTAGACGTGACAAAATGGTCAAAATAGCCACAAAATACTACGATATTATCTCTGATCTAGCTATTCTTACTGGTACTGATAAGGATGATTTTATAGACATTGAAGTGATAGACAAAAACTCTACAAGGGTTTCCATATACAGAAATAAGGATGGACAACGAGCAGATGTTGTGGCCCAACGTACCTTTTATAAAAATGAAACTGATGAAGTATGGGTTTATGCGCTAGATGATGATGATGTAATCACTTCAACTGGATCAACAAAATCAAGAATTAAAATTCGAGTAATCGGTGGTCAAAATAATGATATTTATAAGATGGATAATGGTAAAAATGTATCTATTTATGATCACAAGTCTAAACCAAATAGCATCGAGAAGAAAGGGAATGCTAGATTAAGATTGACAGATTCATATGATGTGAATCTATATGATCCAAAGAAACAAATAAGTACAGCAGGAGCTTTTACGCCAGGTATTGGGTTTAATCCTGATGACGGTTTTAGAATAGGTATTCAAACAAGTTATATCGTAAAAGGATTTAATAGAAACCCAAATACTCGAGAGCATAGATTTAAAGCTGGTTACTATTTTGCTACACAAGGATATGATATTAATTACAACGGTGTTTTTGCAGGAGTTTTTAATCACGGTAATTTAATCGTTAAGGGAAGATTCGCAGGTCCAACATTTGCTGAAAACTTTTTTGGATTTGGTAACGAAACCGTAAATCTTGATGATGAGTTGGATTTTGATTACAACCGTGTGCGATTAAGTGAAATTTCAGGAGGAATTGGTTACAGTTACGTAGGTGAATACGGTTCTAATTTATCTGCGACTTTTGAAGCACAAGGATTTCAAGTAGAAAGAGATGAAGAAAGATTTTTAGCACAATCAGGCTTTGATAATCAAGAAGATTTTTATGAGCGCAATTGGTATGCCGATTTAAGTGCAAGATATAATTATGAAAGTTACGATGTTAAATTAAACCCTACGCGAGGTATGATCTTTGACCTCGTGGCAGGTGTTAATACCGAATTTGATGATTTAGAAGGTTCTTTTGGGTACTTAAAACCAAAACTAGGTTTTCATAATGCTATTAGTCGTGACAGAAAATGGGTTTTAAAAACTTTATTACAAGGTCAGGTTAATATTGGTGACGATTTTGAGTTTTTTCAAAGTGCTCAATTGGGTCAAAACACAGGTTTAAGAGGTTATCGTTTACAAAGATTTTCAGGAGAAAGCGCCATGGCTTTCAGTGGTGATGTAAGGTATAGTTTCAATGAATTTAATTCAGGTTTTGTTCCTCTACAAATTGGAGTATTTGTAGGTGGTGATGTAGGTAGAGTATGGTTAGATGGTGAGGATAGTTCAAGATGGCACAATGATTATGGTGGTGGATTCTATGTTAACAGTGCCGAGGCAATAGGAGCAACTTTTAATTTATTTCATGGTGCTGATGGATTTAGATTCAGTTTTCAAGTTGGATTTAGCTTCTAACTTATATTTTTATCACTTGATATAGATAATTTTTACATGATAAACAAAAGTACCAGCATTTCACTTATTGCAATAGGTAGTTTACTAGTACTAATAGGTCTTTTATTTTACGCTTTTAACATTGCAGGATCTATTGGTATGTTTGTGTTGGGTGGAATATCCGAGGTTTTAGGGATTGTATTTTTAGCCTTACACTATAAGTCAAAACGGTAAATATTACCATCGCTGTGTTTGTTCTCTTCGTCTGCTATAAACAGTTCGGAGTCATTAATAAAACTAATTGCTTCCTTTTGTGAGAAGTGATCCAATTTATATTCCGTCACTTGGTACTCATTAAAATCACTATCATAATCTGTTAGTATGAATACCTTATCGTAGGTTAGTAAAGCTATTTTGTTTTTAAATACATCAGCGGCAGTTACTTGACAATCATTTTTATCATTGCAAATTTCAATTTCTGTTAGTTTTTTTGCCTTTTGCGGTACAGTCGATATCGGGAATGTATAAACCGAAGTTTTTCCATTAAAGTCTTTAGATCGATTACGGGTAAAGATGTAAAAATTGTTATTTAGAACAACTAGCGATTCAGCATCAAAAAGTCGCTCTTTCTTTTTTGGAGGAAACTCATCTTGATCTTCGTAATAAAAGGGATGCGCAACAGCATTCAATTCAACTTTACCTGAAAGTTGTTCTATATTTTTAATAGAAGCCTCATAAATAACTAGATCCTTTCTTTTATTATAATTATTACCGGTATCGGCAATATATATATTAGTGGTACTTCCGTTTTTTATAACAGCCATATCTTCCCAATCTACATTATTCCATTGATCACTATGTAACTCTGCAACAACACCTTTATTGATATCGCACAAGTAGATTATTGATTTTCCACCGCTATCGTTTAATGCCAAGTACATAGTATTGGAAATAAATTCCATTCCACTACATTCATCTATAACATCGGGCAAGTTTGCAACAACTGGAAGCTTATCATTTTTTAGGCAACTTGTAGAAATAAAAAAGGATAATAGAAGAAGGAAATATGCTTTCATGTGTGATTTTAACTAATTAAAAAAAAGAAACCGAGCTAGATAATTAGTCCAGCTCGGTAGATTTATGATCTCAAAAGTATTAGATAGATTTATGAGTATCGCTTGTATTCATAACCCATGCATCTAACATCCAACTTTCTTTCTCTAGTTCTCTAATGTAAGCTCCTATTAAATCAATAGTACCTTCATCACCAGCAGCATCGGCTACTTCAACAACCTTTCTCATTTGTGTGATCAATTTTCCATGATCGGATAATAGTTGTTTTACCATTTCAACATCTGTATGTTCAGATTTTGATTCTTCAATGGAAGATAGCTCTAAATACTCAGATAGGTTAGAGGTAGGTTGATATCTCAAAGTTAAGATACGTTCTGCTATCTCATCTACTTTGATTTTAGCCTCATCGTACATCTGTTCAAACTTTTCGTGAAGATCGAAAAAGTTATGTCCTACTACATTCCAATGAAAATTACGCAGTTTTTGGTAGTATAAGTGGTAATCTGCCAGTAATACGTTCAATTCTGTAACGGTTGTTGCTGTTTTTTGTTTATCTAAATTTAAATAACTCATAGTTGTATTTGTTGTTTGGTTTTGTGTTGAATTTGATTCGGTATGTGTAGTAGTAACAGGCTCTTTTAAATCAAATTGCTCTGGTCTACTACGATCTCCAAAATCACTTAAATATTGTTCTCTATTTTTAGGTTCAAATTTCCTTTCCATTTTTTTATTTTAAAGATACAGCATCATAACGTTTAACATCCGTAAGGTAACGTTAAACGTTGTTTATATTATCCTAATGCCATCTTTAGGCATAGTTACAAAAAACCTTTCAAAGCTGTCTTCTGCGACCTGTTTCCATAGCATGGGCGCATATCCTCTTTTTAGACTTTCTTGGACTATGGGAAGTATGGTTGAATGATTGTAGGAAACTTCTAGTTCATGAGCATGTGATTTCCATAAATGCTTGTGAGGTAAAAAATAGGTGTGTGATGAGTACGCTTTCGCGAAAGCGTTATAATCCAAATAGTATCCTGAGATACATGCTTTATTTATAAATGGAAATGGTTTGTTCCAATGATTTTGCGGAATAAATACATGGGCAAGAAAGCAAACTTGCTGTTTTAATGCATCAACATTAATATCTAATTTCTCAAGAGTTTTTCTAGTTTCTTTACGATATAAAAGTGGTAATTGATGCTGCTGTAGTCGGTGTAACTTTTTAAGAAAAGTATCGCGTCTATTAGGTCCCACATAACGAGATAGCTCCTTAACTCTAGAATCGTCCAATAGGTTTGATTTTCCCTTTGCGCAAGGATCATAAATATAAAATTTGTAAACCAACTCAACGTGTAATTGCTTTCCGGTAATTTTGTTTTGAAGTATGTAGTCTATTTCACCTAACGTCTCCTTATTACTGAAGATTTGTTCGTTTGAAAGTAAAACATCATAATTTTTTGATTGCTCTACGCAAAACTTAAAAAAATATTCTGCTCTTTTTCCTAGTACAGTATTAGGTGGAATATTGGGTAAATCTATTTTTGAAGTTGACTCCTTAAGATGTGAGAAATCTAAGCTATCCAGAGCAAACTGTTCCATTCCCGATAGATTACCCTTCCAAAAATTTCTGGTTGTGAAAAAGGCCTCAAATCGTTTGTAGGTGTCGTTCATTTACTTGAAGTCGCATAAGGCTGCTTGAGATTTCAAAAAGCTGCGACTGCTAGGACCTAAGTTAAATAACAAATCTAGACCAGACAAGGGTTGCAAAAACCCGTGTTTCTCTTGAAAAACTTGAATGTAAGACTGATATATGGGATGTTTATTACCCTTGGCGGTGATCAGTTTCTGAGCCTTGATGTCTCCTTGATAGTTACTGGTGTAACTTATTTTTGGTAAAATTTGTAATTGTTCTAATAAAAACTGTGTACAGCTTAAATTCCATTTCATCAAAGAGGATTCCTCTTTTGCATAGAGTTCTAATAGATCCTGCTCATAATATTCATAGTAAGGACTGTTTTGATAAGCACTTTTAATTGCCCTTAAATGATTGAGTTTCCATTTTTCAGAATAATCAATTTCAATACTTGAGTACGGCACCGATGAACCTGACTTTTGATGAATTATGGGAATGCTAAGAGCGTTTTTACCATTAGTAGTTGCAATAACACACCTGTTGCGATAGGTTTGTTTTACGTAATTGTCGTGAATTTCAAAAACAAGTTCATCACAGTGATAGGTGTTAATTAGACTGATAACATCCATAAAATAACTAGGATGTACAATCAACTGTGCCCTAGATTCCATAACTATTATTTTTTACCTTTCTTCTTTTTGTAAAGGTATCTACCTGCAATATATATACCTATAGCTATTACTACATACAGCAAGTATGATTTTGGTTTTCCGTCACCATTAACGGTTTGAATCATACGATCAGTTCTTAGGGCTGAAGGGAAACTTTTACTTGTATCATAACTTGCCCAAATAAGAACTGGTTTACCTACTATATGCGTTTCTGGAACGTAACCCCAATAGCGACTGTCCAAGGAGTTATCTCGGTTATCTCCCATAAGCCAGTAGTAATTTTGTTTAAAGGTGTAACTAGTAAGTGGTTTTTCATTTAATAGAACCTGATTTCCTTTAAATGAAATTGTATTTGAAATGTTCATTTCGCTTCCCTCGTACACCTCAATTATTTCTTTATAGTAATCGATGTTTTGGTTATTGATTTCTACAGTCTGATTTTTTGCAGGAATTAGAAATTCTTTTCTTGTACTACTGTTATTACCAGTCGATGCATTGTATGGGAAAGCTCTATAATCAGGAATTCCAATTTCAATTTTTTGGTAATTAGATATTACGCCATCTGCCTTAAGCTTTTCCATAGATGCCTTGGTAGCAGAGTTAAAACCTATACTATCAGGATATTTATCAGGATGTATAGTTGCATATCTCAAACCATCAGTTATATCATACTTTTCTCTTAATATCGCTGGATTACTAAGAACATTACGGTCAATAGGTGTGAAAGCATACGCATTTTGAAGTTTTGCGCGTTCTGGCATTTCAAGTAGTTCACCATTGATATAAACTTCACCATTTTTCATTGAGAGTAAATCACCAGGGATTCCTACACAACGTTTTACATAATTTGATTTCTTATCGATAGGTTTATAATGATATTTACCGTCATCTTGGCCATAAATATTCACACTGTCTACAGGCCAATTAAAAACTACAATATCATTACGTTTTACATCTTGAAAACCTGGTAACCTGGTATAAGGTAGCTGTGGTCTAGGTAGATAACTTTTTACATTTGCTACTGGAATCGTATCGTGCACCATAGGAAATGCAATAGGAGTCATAGGAAGTCTAGCACCATAATGAAACTTACTTACAAATAACGCATCACCTATTAATAAGGTTTTTTCTAACGATGAAGTCGGAATAATAAAAGGTTGCATGACATAAGTATGAACAATGGTCGCTGCAATTACAGCAAAAAGAATACTATTTGTCCATTCACCAGCTGCCGTTCTAGGTTTAAGCTCTCTTTCCTTAATATGATTAAGTGGTAGCGCATAGTTAACGTAAAACAAATAAAGTCCTAGTGTAAGGATAACCAGTACGGTATGTTTAGTTTGATTGTATCCAAAACTGCGCAGTAAATCTACCCAGATAACAATAAACATAATTAGGTTAACCACTGGAAGGAATAATAGCAATACCCAGTACCAAGGTCGGTTAATAATCTTAGTTAGTATATAAGCGTTAAAAACAGGTACAAAAGCTTCCCAAGGCTTATGACCTGCTGCCACATACATCTTAAAGGTAGCTAACCCGTGAATAATTTGTATTACTATAAAAAACAGGAACCATTCTGTCCACTCCATAATTTAAATATCTTGGTATGTAAGTAAGGTTGTAACTATATAAGTTACAATCCTAATACATCTTTCATTGTAAAAACTCCTTTTTTGCCGTGTATCCATTCTGCGGCTATTACAGCACCTAGTGCAAATCCATCACGACTGTGAGCTGTATGTTTAATTTCAATTTCGTCAATATCGCTACTGTAAAAAATACTATGTGTGCCTTTGACATCTTCTTCTCTAATAGCGTCAATAGTCACTATTTGTTCATCATTGGTTTGTTCTAGTGACCAATTGGTTTTTTTAAGAGGATCTTTAAGACCTTCAAATAAAGTAATTGCTGTGCCGCTGGGTGCGTCCTTTTTTTCAGTATGATGAATCTCATTCATACTTACTTTGTACTCGTTAAATGTACTCATCATAGCTGCCAGCTTCTTGTTAAGTTCAAAAAACAGGTTAACACCAAGAGAGAAATTTGATGCGTGAACTAAACTACAGTTCTCCTTTATTACAAGGTTTGAAATATCATCCAGATCATCATTCCAACCCGTTGTTCCACAAACTGTTGGGACATTTAACTTAATCAGTTCATTTAAGTTGTTAAGAACTGATTCTGGCGATGTGAATTCGATAGCAACATCGGCGATTTGTGCTTGTTTCATTTGATCATTCCTGCCTAAACGAGCTACAATTTCATGTCCGCGACTTGTTGCAAGACGTTCAATTGTTTTACCCATTTTACCATAACCAACTAGAGCTATCTTCATTTTAAAAATTATAGGTTAGAGAAAATCCAAAATTGCTACCAGCACTTAGATTATTATAATCAATATAGGGTAAAACAGCAATATTGCGATCTACACTAAACTGACTTAAATGGCCATCAACATTGGCATCGATAATTTGTAGGACATAAGCTGCTGCTGCTAGCAATAAACTTAATTCTTTATTACGTTGTGATACTTTTTGGGCACGTTCTAATCCTTGAGTAGAAATGATAGGATTACCATTCTCGTCAGAGAATTCATCATTGGTACCACCGGCAAGCCTTATTTTAAAAGCATCTCTTAATCTGTTGTATTCGTTGTCATTCCTTATGTAGAAATATACACTGGTACCTATAAGGCCATAGGCTATTGGTACTTTCCAATATTTTTTATTATAAACTTGTCCCATACCAGGTAATATAGCACTGTAAAATGCCGCTTTACTTGGTCGGTTTGCATCGTATACAATTGGTAGTGTATCATTGGCAACAAGTACGGTATTTAAGTCCTGTTTTTCAGGTGTATCATTAGAGTCATCCTGGGCATGACACCATGCAGAACTTAAAATTATAAATATGTAAACTAGGTGCTTAACCATTAATCAATTTGACAATACGTTCAAAATCTGCCTTTGAAGCATAATTAATGGTAATTTTTCCTTTCCCAGAACTATTCATGGTAGTAGATACTTTGGTGTCCAAATGTTCTCCTAGCTTTTTAGTTTGAGATTCTACTTTTTCTGGAAGAGAATTCTTTTTAGTTTGCTTTCGCGAAAGCGTACTATCCTTAAGCCCTTTAACTAGTTTTTCAGTATCTCTTACTGATAAATTATCTGAAATTATACGTTGATATATATCCAGCTGATCATCTAGGCTATCGACATTAATTAGAGCACGACCATGACCCATTGAGATAAAACCATCTCTCATACCAGTTTGAATAATTGGATCTAATTTTAATAGTCGCAGATAATTTGCGATAGCACTACGTGATTTTCCTACACGTTCACTCATTTGTTCTTGCGTAAGACTGATCTCATCGATAAGTCGCTGGTAGGATAATGCAATTTCAATAGGATCTAAATCCTGACGTTGAATGTTCTCAACAAGCGCCATTTCTAGCGATTCTTGATCATTTGCTATACGTACATAGGCTGGAATTGTGGTGAATCCTAGCATTTTTGAAGCACGACAACGACGTTCTCCCGATACTAATTCATATTTTCCAAACCCTTTTTTACGTACCGTAATGGGTTGAATAACACCTAATTCTTTGATAGAAGAGGCAAGCTCTTTTAAATGCTCTTCATTGAATGATGTACGTGGTTGAAACGGATTCATCTCTATGTCTTCAAGAGGTAAATCAACTACGTTTCCTACAATTTTGTCTGCGTTTTTATCTTGTGCGGTTTTTATTTCATTTGTCTTATCGTTTAATAAGGCAGATAAACCGCGACCTAAGGCCTGTTTTTTTGTTGCTTTGGCCATGAGTTATGCGTTTTTATTTATCAATTCGTTTGCTAGACTCAAATAGTTCTCCGATCCTTTGCTGGATGCGTCATAATTAATGATACTTTCTCCATAACTAGGAGCCTCACTTAAACGAACATTACGTTGTATAATTGTTTTAAAGGTCAAACCTTCAAAATGCTGATTAACTTCTTCTACTACTTGATTGGATAATCTTAATCTACTATCGTACATGGTAAGTAGTAATCCTTCTATATCTAAATCTGGATTGTGAATTTTTTGAACACTCTTAACTGTGTTTAATAATTTGCCTAATCCTTCAAGAGCAAAGTATTCACATTGGATAGGTATTAACACCGAGTCACTTGCAGTAAGAGCATTTAAAGTAAGTAACCCTAGAGAAGGAGCGCAATCTATAATTATAAAATCAAAATTATCCTTAATAGAGGATAAGGCTTGCTTCATCATGTATTCTCTTCGGTCAATATCTACTAATTCAATCTCTATAGCGACTAAATCAATATGAGCTGGAATTATTTGTACGTTAGGAGCGTTAGTTTCCTTAATTAATGACATGGCCGGAGTAGAATTCTCTATCAACTGGTAGGTTCCTGCTTCTATAGTCTCTACATCGAGTCCTAATCCCGATGTAGCATTAGCTTGTGGATCAGCGTCTATCAATAAAACCTTTTTTTCCAATACACCTAGCGATGCCGCTAGATTTACTGCTGTTGTTGTTTTACCTACACCACCTTTTTGATTAGCTATTGCTATAATTTTACCCATGCTTTTGTAAAGAAAATGTGAGCGATAAAAGTAATTATTTAGTTCTTATTTTTACTAGTCTGTGACGGCTATTTATTAACCTAGGTTTAAGCTGTTTTAACTCAATCGTTTATATAAACCTTAAAAACGTAAATCTATTGCAATCTAATAAAAAGCTGTTAATTATTGGTGCTCATTGGCCTAACCCAAACGGATCAGGTACTGGTACAAGGATGATTCAATTAATCGAAACTTTTCAGTCTCAATATGAAATTCATTTTGCAACTGTTTTACCAATTGATGATAACTTTTGTAATCGTCATACTATATATGGTCATCGTATTGAATTAAATAATCAATCTTTCAATGAATTTGTAGGAGAATATTCTTTCAGTCATGTACTTTATGATAGGTTTATGATTGAAGAACAATACAGCTGGAGAATAAGAAAAGTTTTACCAGAGTGTATTCATATACTAGATACAGAAGATTTACATTTTTTACGAAAGGCTAGGGAAGAGGCTTATTTGAAAGATTCTATTGTAAATTTTGATAATGAATACACTTATCGAGAGATTGCTGCAATTCTTAGAGTTGATTATTCTTTAATCATAGCTAATTATGAAATAGAGTTGCTCAAGTCACACTTTAATATTCCATTAGAAAAATTAGTATTTGTCCCTTTCTTATATAAAAATATTGAATGTTCAATAGCAAATTTTGATGACCGTGAGCATTTTGTTTTTCTAGGCTCAGGAAAGCATAGACCGAACATAGAAACGATAAAATTGCTAAAAAATAGTATTTGGCCCTTGATTAGGCAATCTCTTCCTAAAGTAGAATTACATATTTATGGTTATGAGTTACCGGCATTTGTGAATCAAATGCATTCAAAAAAAGAGGGCTTTATCGTTAAAGGATACTGTGAAAATATAGAGATAGAATTATCTAAGTATAAATTAATGTTGGCTCCTATTCCATATGGTGCAGGTATTAAGACAAAAATATTTGATGCACTAAAGTGTAGTTTACCGATAAACGGAACGGTATATTTATGGGAAGGGATTTCATCTGAAAAAATAGCTTTAGACAGTATAGAAACAATTGATAAACAGTTATTTGTAAGTAAGTCTGTTAAGTTGTATCAGGACCATTCTTCATTAGGTGAACTGTTAAATTATCAGCTTGAACTATGTAATACTTTGTTAAAAAGACAAACAACTGTTAAAAAAGCACTATTAAATATAATGCTAGTTGGTAGTTCGTCGAAATTATCAATAGAACAACGCATGATCAGATATTTTAGTCAAAAACAATACGAATTTTTCTCACGTTTTTTAGAACAAAAAAATATAAATTCTTAAAACCCTTGAACTTTTTATCGATGAAATGCATCGATAAACTGTTATGCAGTGAATAATAAAAATAAGATAAAAAACTGTATATCAGTATTTTAAACTTGTTTTTTACGTTTTTTTAAGAAAAAATAATTTTAATTCAATTTGCAAAATCCATTTTCTCCATAGGCTGAAATTACTTTGTACCGTAGTTAATTATTAAGGTATGAAGAAGTTTTACTTAATTCTAGTTTTATTATCAGGAATAGCAAATGCACAGGTTACTATTTTCAATGCGGACTTCACGACCGGCCTTGGGGATAATGCTTGGACTGATGCTGCCAATCGCGGGCAATGGAGAAGAGGATCTGATCTTGCAGCTCATGGAGCAGGCTTTTACAAATACATACGTAGAACGAGGTCTAATGTAACTTATGAGGAATTTGCCAGAATGTCAACAACAACTCCATTGATTGACTTATCCGGTTATGAAAGGATGGTGTTAAGTTTTCGATATAATCTAGATGTTATTCCAAATGGAGCTGATGGATTTAGAATTGAATTTGATAATAACGATGGTTTAGGTTGGAGAACCTTAGGTAGAGTAGGCGAACCTGATTCTGTTAATTGGATGACAACTGATGACGCTAGTGCAGTAGGTGGTTACGGTGCATGGGCAAATGATTCTAACGGTTGGACAACTGCAAGTGTGAACTTGCCTTCACAAGCTTTTGACGATCAAAGTGATGTGCGTTTTAGAGTTTGGTTTCAGTCTGACGGTGCTGCTTATTATGCTGATGGTCTAGCTATCGATGACTTTAGGATTGAAGGATACTTACAGCTTGCAAAGGTTTATGTAGATTGCGGTAACGGAGTAGGACCAGACTTAGAACTTTGGTTAAATCCAGCAACCTTAGCAGATAATTATAATGATGGTGATCTGATTAGTGAGTGGAGAAACTCTGTCGCAATAGGTAATGTGACAATTGATGGATCTTATACTAATGCCACATCGAGTGGATCACAACGCCCTATTTACCAAGATAACGCCGCTGCAAATGCAAATTATAATCCGGTAGTGACATTTGACGGAAGCAAATCTATGTTTGGTAAAGGTGGCTTTTATTATAACGATATTTATGTGGTAATAAACCCTACCCAAGGCCTTAATGCTTCTCGTGGAACTGAAGATGTTTTCATGGGTGATGATTATAATACAAGCGGAAATAATCAAGATGTTACAGGTATTTCTATCAATAACACAAGTGCTAGGTATGGAACTAATCCTGACATTGTAGCTTACAATCAAGGTGCACAAAATGATTATGGTAAGGCAATTGTACATCCTACTCTTAATTATGACAGACCAGTTGTTTTTAATGTAAGAGTTAATGATTCCGGTGATGGAATGGAATTGTATCTAGATGGAGTCAATCTTGAAAATATTCCAGCTTTATCTGGTTTAATTCAAGAGGTTAATAGTACAACTATAAAGGAAATTTTAAATTCGAGATATTGGTTAGGAAGATCAGAATTTTTTGGATCTAGTTTTAATGGAGATATTTTAGAAATCATGTCTTTTTCTGAAAAGAAGTCAGATGACGAGCGTGAGAAAATAGAATCCTATTTTGCTATGAAATACGGAATAACGTTAGGGTTATTTCCTATAGATTCTATTGGTCTACCTCATGTTCCAGGTTCTTATTATGATAGTTCAGGTAATGAATTGTGGAATGCTTCTATAGATCCTGGTTTTACTTATAATGTTACCGCTATAGGAAGAGATGATTGTATGCGCTTAAATCAAAAACAGGCTAGAAGTATAGATCCAAATGCTTTTGTCTCAGTTGGCTTGGGTGATTTATATAATACGAATAACGCTAACCCTAATACATTTGAAGACGATTACGACTTCTTGGTTTGGGGAAGTACGTCTGAGGATCTTGACCCAATGCCAAGTCCTTTGGCTGTTACATTAGGTCCTGATTTAGTTACTACGTTTACTGATGTTACTAAAAGAACATGGAAATTTAAAGAAGTTTCTGAACAAGGAAATGACATACCTGAAGTAAAGGTAAGTGTAGAAACAGCAGGTTTCTCTAGCTTACCAGCATTAGTGGGAAATGATGCTTACGTAATGATTGTTGCCAATGATGAAAATTTCAATGATGTATTGGAAACTATCTTTTTAGATGAGAATGGCGCAACACTTGAAACTACTTATGACTTTGATGGTGAAAAATATGTGAAGTTTGGTGTAGCACATGAAGAAATTGAGCCTAGACATATTGATTTTGATGGTGAAAATGACTATGTACAAGTTGGAAACGAAATACAATTAAACGGAGCCTACTCAATTTCTGCTTGGGTTTTATCAAGAGGTGCTAATTCAGATGGAAATAATAGAACAATAGTATCTAAAAAAGGAACCGCAAATAATGGTTATTGGTTATTCCTTGATGCTAATAATCGAGTATCTATGAGACATCAAACCCAAACAAGAAAAAGTAATACTAGAATCGCCGATAATGTTTGGACATATATCACAGTTGTTTATAATGGGACATCAATTAATTTTTACATTGATGGAGTTCTTGATAAAACTCAAAATATAGCTGCGCTTACAACTAATAATGAAGATTTTTGTATAGGAGCGAGATACATATCTAAAACAGATGTAAGAAATCAGTTTTATGGAAATATTGATGAAGTTAGAATTTTTACTACTGCTATAAATCAGGATCAAATCAGATTTATGATGAATCAAGAGATTGAAGAGTTTGGTGGTGGAATAAAAGGAGCTATTATTCCTTCTAGTGTAACAAAGAATGATATAGCAGCACTATCTTGGTCAAACCTAGAAGCATATTACAATATGAATACCTACATAGGTACGCACCTAAATGACGCTTCTGGTAACAAACACCGTGGTAGTTTGAGACAACCTTCAAATTTTACCATTATTGACCAAACAGCTCCTCTTCCATACATTTCTCAAGCTAATGGAGATTTCTCAGATAACAGCACTTGGCAAAACGGTGGTGAACTGTATAATCCAGGTAGTACTAGAGTTGTAGCAGGAACTGTTTATGATATTGATTGGAACATCGTACAGTCATCTCATAATATAGAAATAACCGATAAGAACATTACACTTCTAGGCTTAAACCAACAGTCTAACGAACTTTCAGTAAAAAATGATTTAGGTTTAACAGTAACCCATATTCTGGAACTTGATGGTCTAATTGATTTGGAAGGTGAAGCACAATTAGTGCAAACTTTAGATAGTGATTTAATTGGTTCTAGTACAGGATCGTTAGAGGCAGATCAACAAGGAACTTCTGATAAGTACAACTATAATTACTGGAGTTCACCTGTTAGTTCAACTACTAATGCTTTGAATAACGATGGATATACCATTCAAGGCTTTATGCATGATGGAACATTTGCCGATAATCCTAGACCTATGAATTTTACAAGTAGAAATGTAAGAGATGGAGCTCCTGGAACGGCTAGTACTGCTGCAACAATCTCTGGTAGATGGTTGTACAAATATTCCAACTTAAGTTCAGGAAATTATTCCAATTGGGAATATGTCGGTCCTAATGGATCCCTAAATACAGGTGAAGGATTTACAATGAAAGGTAATAGCGACAACATTTCAGGAGAACAGAATTATGTATTTATAGGTCGACCTAACAATGGTGTCATTGACTTACCAATTAATAATGGTAATGACTATTTAGTAGGTAATCCGTATCCATCAGCATTAGATGCTCATGAGTTCATAAGAGATAATCCTCAGTTGGACGGTACGCTTTACTTCTGGGAACATTGGGGTGGAAACAGTCACGTGTTACTCCAATATCAAGGTGGTTATGCAACCTACAATTTCTCTGGTGGAGTTCCTAACGCTAGTATAGGAACAAGCAGTCCACAAGTAAATCAAGGTGGAGTTCCTACAAAAACTCCAGAGCAATTTGTACCAGTAGCACAAGGCTTTTTTGTAAGAGCAACTTCAAACGGTACTGTTAGATTTGAAAATGATCAACGTCAATTTATTAAAGAATCTACAGGTCCTAGTGTATTTGTTGCTGCACCTGGTAGTGGCGCTGCTGCTATTAGTCCAGACTTAGATTACAATGGACCTAATGATACTAGACAAAAAATACGATTAGGTTTTGATAGCCCAGGGACAATACATAGACAACTGTTAGTTACTGAAGACGTAAGTGCTACGATGGGTTACGATAGAGGATTTGATGCTAAGCAACAAGATAATCAAATGGACGATATGTCTTGGTATTTCGGTGGAGACACTTATGTGATACAAGGTGTAGGTAGTTTTGATAACAATACCATCCTACCTTTGGCAGTAAAAATAAGTAACCCAGGTACAATCACCATTGGTTTGGATAATCTAGAAAATGTTAATCAAGATTTAAATATATTCCTGCATGACAACCTAACGGGTATGTATCATAATTTACGTAATGCTGATGCTTTAATTGATAATATGAGCGCAGGAACTGTCAATGATAGATTTGAACTTGTCTTCAATGATCCTTCTACTTTGTCAAATAATACTGTGCAATTGGATAATCAAATTACCATCTATCAACCAGTTAATGCTGATCAAATTCATATCAAGGTTTCAAATGAACTTTTAGTAAATGGTGTAACCTTATACAACACATTAGGACAAAAAGTAGTTCACATCGACAGTCCTGATTATCAAGATGTGATTACTATAGATACAAATGAAATGAGCGCAGGAGCTTATATTGTAACTATAGATTCAAATAGTGGCTCTTATAGTGAAAAGGTAATTGTAAAATAACCCAGAGAGTATATATAATAATTAACTACAAATGATAAAGCCGCTTCGATAAGAAGCGGCTTTTTCTATTTATATAAAGTATAATTTTATGGACTATACCTCTTGTTCAATGGATAAAGAAACCTCAACCTGATTACGTAAAATATCATCCATAGTTTCTCGCTTTCTTATGACATGTGATTCTCCATTGTACCACAAAATTTCGGCAGGTCTATACCTACTATTATAGTTACTCGCCATTGAAAAACAGTAAGCACCGGCATTTGAGAAAGCTAGTATATCACCTTCTGTAACCTCAGCAATTTGACGGTTATTACCAAAAGTATCTGTCTCACAAATGTATCCTACAACACTGTAATACCTCTTACGTCCATCAGGATTAGAAACATTTTCAATTTTGTGGTACGATCCGTATAACATAGGTCTAATTAAGTGATTGAATCCAGAATCAACGCCAGCAAACACGGTACTGGTTGTCTGCTTTACCACATTTACCTTAGTTAAAAAATAACCAGATTCACTAACTAAAAATTTTCCAGGTTCAAATGCTATAGTTAGATCTTTACCATACTCCTTGCAAAAGGTATTAAATCGTTCAGTCAATTGTTCACCTAATTCTTCAATGTCGGTAGATACGTCTCCTTCCTTGTAAGGAACTTTAAAACCGCTACCAAAATCTATGAACTCTAAATTATCAAATTTTGCTGCGGTTTCAAATAAAATCTCAGACGCATATAAAAACACGCCAATATCTAATATATCGCTACCTGTATGCATATGAATTCCATTAACACGCATACCTGTATTCTTGACAATTCTTAATAAATGAGGAATTTGATGTATTGATATACCAAATTTTGAATCTATATGACCTACTGAGATATTAGCATTTCCACCAGCCATCACATGTGGATTTATACGCACACATACAGGTACATCAGGATGTTTAGACCCAAATTGTTCTAGTATGGATAAATTGTCAATGTTTATTTGAACACCTAGAGCGGCTACTTGCTCAATTTCTTCTAGAGAAACACCATTAGGAGTGTAAATGATTTTTTTAGGATCAACACCAGCTGCTAGCCCTAGTTTGACTTCCTGCACACTCACGGTATCGAGTCCAGCGCCTAACTGTTTAAAAAGCTTCAAGATTGAGATGTTTGACAGGGCTTTTACAGCATAATGAATTCTTAGATTTTTCGCTTTCGCGAAAGCGGACTCTAATCGTTCATACTGTGATATAATACGCTGTGCATCATAGACGTAGACAGGACTACCGTGCTCCTGAGCTACTGCAACTAAATCTTGTGCATTCATTTTATTAATGTTAAATTATTTAAGCTCACAAAAATAAGTGCACAGAGGTAGTTGATGTGAAAAAAAACTCTAATTTTTTACCTAATCCTAGTAATTTACTAGGTAATATATGTATCGATAATCTAATGTGTGTTTCTAGACCCAAAAATGGCACTACCTATACGTACCATCGTACTACCTTCTTCAATAGCTATTTTATAGTCACCAGTCATTCCCATGGATAATTCTTTGAATTCATCATGAGTAAAGTAATCTTCTTTTAATTTGGAAAACAAGCTGCTTAATGATTTGAATTCCTTTCTAATTTGATCTAGATCATCTGTAAATGTAGCCATTCCCATTAATCCTGTGATTGAAACATGAGATAACTCCTTGAACGCTTCACTTGTGATGTAATCCAGCAATTCTTGTTCGTCAAATCCAAATTTATTCTCTTCCTGGGCAATGTGAATTTGAAATAAACAATTAATAACACGATCGTTATTTTTTGCTTGCTTATTAATTTCCTTTAGTAACCTAGGAGAGTCTACACTATGAATTAAATGCACGTAAGGAGCCATGTATTTAACCTTATTCCTTTGAACGTGCCCAATCATGTGCCATTTGATATCTTTAGGTAAGTGTTCCCATTTTGACGTCATCTCTTGGACTTTATTCTCACCAAAATGTCTCTGACCAGTCTCATAGGCTTGTTCTAGATCACTGATAGGTTTTGTTTTACTTACAGCAATAAGTGTAGCCTTGGGTTCTACGCTTTCGCGAAAGCGTAATATGTTTTCACTAATATTACTCATTTTCAAATTCGTAAATTAATAGTCCGCTAGGAAGTTTAGGTTTTATATAAGTGCTTTTAGGAGGCATTACAAGATCTGCATCGGCGATTTTTTTTATTTGTTCTACCGTTGCAGGAAATAGACCGAAACCTACCGCGTATTCATTATTATCAACTTGCTCCTTCATGTCTAGTAGAGCATCCTTCCCATAATTGTAGGATAATCTGCGATCATTTCTAGGATCTTTAATATCTAAAATCGGTTGAAGCAGATAATCATATAACATTTGCGTATCAAGATCATCCAAAGGACTATCAATTGTCATGACCTGTTTACGCCAATATAGGCTGTAGAATTCTCCATCCAAGTACATACTGAAGTGGTGCTTTTTGGACGGTTTATACATTTCCTTACCTCGATTTTGAATTCTAAAATGTTGATCTAGTTTCATGAGAAAATTTTCCTTTGTAAGATCATTAAGATCTGTCACTAGTCTATTAAATTCAAAGATTTGTAGCTGACTTTCTGGGATTAGAAAACTCATGAAATAATTGTAGGAATCATGTTTGCTACCTAAATCCTGAGATAGTAAATACGAGCTGGCGCTGCGGTGATGTCCATCTGCAATGTATAAATAGGGTAGAGCTGCAAAGGATTGTTCAATTTTATCACAATCCTTTGCATCATCTATGATCCACACTTTATGTTCATTGCGATCAGTTGTTTTAAAATGATATTCAGGCTCACGTTGTTTTATACGTGAAACGATATCATCAATATCTTGTTGATCAGGGTAAGTGATCAAAACAGGCTCTGCATTAAAGCCTACTGTTTTTAAATATTCTTTAAACAGTGTTTCCCTTACTTTAAGTGTGTTCTCATGCTTTTTAATCACATTGTTGTTATAGTCATTGGTGCTTGCGGCAGCAATAATTCCTACATACTCGTGACCGTTTTCTGTACATTGATACAGATAAAAACTGGGAACTGATTCACTTTTAAGAAATTGATCCTCTTTGAACTCTAAGTACCTGTTGCGAACTAGTTGAAAACGTTCATTCCCTGTACTTTCATGATTAAATTTATAACCAGGATTCAAAATATGCAGAAAACTAAACGGATTATATTTTAAGGTGCTTTTAAGCTCCTTTCGTTTGTAATCCTGATACGATCTGGATATTAAATGAGTAGCAATTTCTTTTGAGGCTCTTACACCTTTGAAGGGTTTTATTTTTGGCACAATTATGAGATCTTAAGCAAAACTTGAACTTACCTTCTCTGCTTTTTTAGATTCTGAATAATCGTAAAAGCCTTCTCCAGATTTCACACCTTTTTTACCTGCCATTACCATATTAACTAATAGTGGACAAGGAGCGTATTTTGGGTTTTTAAATCCATCATACATAACCTCAAGAATTGATAGGCATACGTCTAGACCTATAAAATCGGCCAGCTGTAATGGTCCCATAGGATGTGCCATACCCAGTTTCATTACAGTATCGATTTCTTGTACTCCTGCAACACCGTTGTATAAAGTCTCTATAGCCTCGTTAATCATAGGCATAAGAATTCTATTTGCTACAAATCCAGGATAGTCATTAACCTCAGTAGGCGTTTTGCCTAATTGAATCGACATATCCATAATAGATTTTGTAACCTCATCACTAGTTGAGTAACCTCTAATGATTTCAACTAGCTTCATGATAGGTACAGGATTCATAAAGTGCATTCCTATTACCTTTTCAGGTCGTGAGGTAGCAGCACCTAATTGTGTGATAGAAATTGAAGATGTGTTTGAGGCAAGAATACAATCTGCTGGAGCAAACTCATCCATTTGTCCAAAGATTTTCAATTTCAAATCAACATTTTCTGTAGCTGCCTCGACCACGAGATCAGCCTGTTGTACACCTTCCTTAAGATCTGTATAAGTGGTGATGTTATTAAGAGTATCTTGCTTGTCGGCCTCAGTAATTTTTTCACGGGCAATCATACGATCTAGATTTTTACTTATTGTACCTAGACCGCGGTCCAATGCTTCTTGAGAGATATCTACAAGTGATACATTAAATCCTTTTTGGGCAAAAGTGTGTGCGATCCCATTCCCCATGGTTCCTGCGCCGATTACTGTAATATTTTTCATTTTTTTATTCAAAATTTGATTCTAATAGTTCTGTTATGTTGACAAAGGTTTGCATTGCCTCTTTTGAGTTAATATCTGTGTTTACAAAATAAATAATTCCAAAATCATTTTCAGGTTTGAAGAACATGACTGTTCCTACACCTGGATCGCCACCAGTATGGCCTATTCTTCCTTGTTCATAACTTAAGAAAATACCGTGATTTTGCTCATTCTTGAGATTTTTTAAGTTTTCCTTGTTAGATAAATGTGTGGAATCTAAACTTTTAGTGAAAAAGAGTTTGTAAGTATCCTTATTAAGTAATGTACCTTCTCCTTGATACGCAGCTATTATTTCTGAAAATACTAATCCTAAATCATGAACACTGGTATACATTCCTCCATCTGCAAAAGTGATAAGCTTGTAGTCAGGATATCTTAAATCTATGGTGCTATATACCTTACTACGCAATGTAGTATCTAGATCTGATAATCTCCAGCTCGTTTCTTTGAGTTTTAACTCATCAATCACGTGCTGCTTACTATAATCTTTAAAGTCTGTTTGTGTAGCTTTTTCAACAACATAGGCAGCTAGTGCTGCACCTATGTTTGAATATTCATGAATGGTACCAGGTTTATACTCGTTAAAAATATAATCTGAATGTGTACTGTCAGTGACTGTAAGTCCAGACTTAAGAAATTCTTCAAGACTGCGATCTTCTTCAATTGGTAGAAAGTACTCTAATTCTTCTTGATCAATCAAAGGATTTCCATTAGTGTCCTTTTCTAAATTAATGTATGAAGAACTGTAATATTCCCTATCACTAATTCCGCTTGTGTGATTAACTAAATGTTGGACTCTTATTGTATCGTTAGGAAATAGAGGATGCTTAACAGTAAATGGTAAGTATTTATTAATATTATCATCCAACTTTAGTTTTTCTTCTTCAATAGCCTTGGCAAGTGTAAGTCCTACAAATACCTTAGAAATAGAAGCTATGTTTTGAATGGTGTGAGAAGTATAAGGTAAGCTTTTTTCAAGATCCCTATAACCGTATCCTTTGGTAAATAATAGGGAATCTTTGTTGACAACCGCTACTCCAAAACCGTTAAAATAATTTAGATCGTTTATACTATCTAATTGTTTATCAATTTTTGATTCAAGTATCTGAAACTTATTCTCTACTTTATTTGAATTTGAAACAGAGGATTCGGTATTATTTTGAGTTGTGGTATTCTTTTCTTGTTTACAAGAAAAACAAAGAAGCACTAAAAAACTACCTATTAAAATTCGTATCATAATGATTTAAAATTCTCAATCACCTTAAGAGCTACATCTAGTGCGCGAGTACCATCTTCAAGATTTACGATAGGTCTGGTGTTATTTTCAATAGCATCTGCAAAGGTTTCTAATTCGTCTAGAATAGCATTATTGGCACTTACCTCTGGGTTGTCAAAGTAAATTTGTTTGCTTTCACCTTCTGCATTTTTAAGAATCATATCAAAGTCGCCAGGCGTTTCAGGAGCGTCTTTCATTCTAACGACCTCGACAGCTTTTTCAAGAAAATCAACAGATATATAGGCATCTTTTTGGAAAAATCTTGCTTTACGCATTTTCTTTAAACTTATGCGACTTGCAGTAAGGTTTGCCACGCAGCCGTTTTCAAATTCTATACGTGCGTTGGCAATATCGGGTGTTTTAGATATTACCGCAACACCACTCGCATTAATTGATTTCACTTCACTTTTTACAACACTCAATATAGCATCAATATCGTGTATCATTAGGTCGAGCACGACACTTACATCGGTACCTCGTGGATTAAATTCTGCCAGTCTGTGTGACTCTATAAACATAGGTTGGTCGATGTTATCCTTAACAGCCATAAAAGCAGGATTAAAACGTTCTACCTGACCTACTTGACCTTTTACATTATGCTTTCGCGAAAGCGAGATTAAATCATGAGCTTCATCAACCGTTACTGTTATAGGTTTTTCTACAAATAAATGTTTTCCTGCCTCTAGAACTTTTACAGCACTGTCATGATGAAATGAGGTAGGAGTGACTACATCGATCATGTCACATGCCTGGATAAGTTCATCTACATTAGAAAAGTATTTGTAACCAAATTCTTTTTCAACTTGTTGAGCGTATTCTGGATTTGCGTCATAAAAGCCTACTAGTTCGTAGCGCTCACTTGATTGAAGTAGTTTAAGATGAATTTTTCCAAGATGTCCTGCACCTAGTACTCCTGCTTTAAGCATATGAAATATGGTTTTCCACAAAAGTAACGAAAACAGCTCTTTATAAAATTGTAAAATTTGCCTAGTTTTTAAGGTATTTTATTAGGAACAGAAGTTTAAATTTGCCACCATCGAGGATAATTATATACATAAAGGTAAACGCAGGCAGTTAGTAAATTTACTAAGAGAAAAGGGTATTACTGATGAAAGAGTACTTGATGCTATTAATGAAGTACCTAGACATTTATTTTTAGACAGTGGATTCCTAGAGCACGCCTACCAAAATAAAGCTTTTCCCATAGGAGCAGGACAAACTATATCTCATCCCTATACAGTTGCTTTTCAATCTCAATTACTGGAAGTGATGCCAGGCCAGCGTATCCTTGAAATAGGAACAGGTAGTGGATATCAATGTGCGGTATTGATCAAAATGAAAGCCCAAGTATATACTATAGAAAGGCAGAACGAGTTGTATAAAAAAACTACCCAATTATTTAAAAAACTGTTTTATCGACCTAGAAAATTTGTTTTTGGTGATGGGTACAAGGGTTTACCAGATCAAGGTCCTTTTGATGGTATAATAGTAACCTGTGGTGCTACCGATATTCCAAAAGCCTTGCTAGCGCAATTGAAAATAGGTGGAAGAATGGTAATTCCTGTAGGTGACGATTCTCAAATTATGACACTTATTATACGCGAATCCGAGTCGAAGTTTGTTAAGAGTACATTTGGAGAATTTAGGTTTGTACCGTTTCTTGACGGAAAAGAATAGAGTATTTAAATAATAGTGGCTGATACTGTCCTAACTCCATCTAAACCTAATAGTTAATAGAAATTCATTGATTAAAAACATTACAGAAAACTTTACTGATAGGTAAGACCTTTTTTTGTAATAGGGTAGAAGTTACCTAATATAAAACATAAAAAAACCGCCTTAATGAATAAGACGGTTGAACTTTTATAAAAGAATTAGAAATTATCCGATCACTTTTACATTAACGGCGTTGATTCCTTTTCTACCTTGTTGAGTTTCATACTCAACTTTGTCGTTTTCTTTGATTTCGTCGATTAAACCAGAGATGTGTACAAATACATCTTCTCCAGAATCATCAGAGGTAATAAACCCAAAACCTTTTGAGTCATTAAAAAATTTTACTTTGCCTTCTTGCATTGTTATTGAATTAAATTAAAAAAATGTTCTTCAGAACTTTTCACTCATGAGATACCGCAATAATTGCAGAAAAAAAGTAATGATTGAATGAATAAGTAATGAAGAGAAGGCTCCTCTAAATACACCAATAAATAAAATAACTACTTTGAAAACAAGGTGTCAAGATTCCTAAGAATCACTGCAAAACTAAACTAATTTAATTGCCATACCTAGAATAGTATGTTTTATTTATGTAATTAAAGGGTTTTATAATTCTTAAGTTTTGTTTGAACCAGGCATTTTAATGATTAAGGAAATCGTTGTAACAAATAAAAAATGAATCCTCCTGTTGCATAGCATACTATATCCCATACATCGCCAGTATATCTTTCATTTACCTGTGGTAAATACCATTCAAAATAAATACTGTATAACAGGACTAGACTGGCTATACTTAACGCGTCCAGTCTTAAGCTTTTATTTCTTTTTATAAACCATAACACATGTAGACATATGACACTCACTATAGGTATTACCAATATATCATTCACATATCCCGTCACAAAATTACTGGCAACTTGATAAGATTTAGCGAGTTCGACTATTAAAAAACTAATGACACTTAATAAAAAATAGAGGTGTACTATTTTTAAAGGAAGTTGTTTAATCATGTTGCTAGTAAGGTTATTAACCAAGCTAAAAACATCCCTATTGCCATAACAACAGTCCAAATAGATTGTAGAAATTTATAGGAAAAACGAGCCAAAGGGTTGCTACTGTTTTCCCACCTATCCAAGAATGACTCATTCTTGTTAGGCTGCTTTGAATCATTCTCACTATTCTTTTCGGCCGAATTTAGCATGTCAGAATCTTGCATTACATGATTTTAAAACTAATTCATAATTTTATTTGTGTACCACTACTGTTTTCACATTACAAAATTCTCTTATTCCATGATGGGATAACTCTCGTCCGTATCCTGATATACCTGTACCACCAAAAGGTAGGTTAGGGTTACTGGCAACTTTGGCGTTGATAAATACGGCGCCGTCTTTTAATTTTTTAGAAAGTTCTTGCATTCTACTTATGTCCTGACTAAATAAACTTGCGCCTAACCCAAATTTTGAATCGTTTACCATCTCTATAGCTTCCTCTTCCTCTTTAAAGGATAGAACAGCCATTAAAGGTCCAAAGGTTTCATCTTTAAAAACTGGCATGTCGCGAGTAATATCGGTCAAAATAGTAGGCTCAAAATAGGCGTTTTTACGACTTCCACCTAGGTGAACCTTAGCACCCATATTTACAGACTGATTCATGAGATCTTCCAGCTCTTCTGCTAGATCTTTTCTAGCCATAGCTCCTATGTAGGTATCGTCATTTAACGGATCACCAGACTTGAGCTCCTTCACTTTATTGGTAAACTTATCTAGGAACTCATCGTAAACCTTTTCATGGATGATAAGTCTTTTACCTGCGATACAGCTTTGTCCAGTGTTTTGATATCTAGCGTTAACGCAAGTTTCAACAGATTTGTCTATATCGGCATCTGGAAATATAACTAGTGCGTTATTACCACCTAGTTCTAGTACAGTTTTCTTAATTTCTGAGCCAGCAGTACTTGCCACAGCGCTTCCTGCAGGTTTTGAACCAGTTAATGTCACTGCCTTTATAATATCATTTTTAATAATATTTTCTACAGCCTTACTACTTATTACAAGATTTTGAAAACACCCTTCTGGAACACCTGCTTCAAGTAAACATTCTTCAATCATATTTGCTGTTCCCATCACGCTACTGGCATGTTTAAGAACGCCTACATTTCCAGCCATCAATCCAGGAATTATAAATCGCATTACTTGCCAGAACGGGTAATTCCATGGCATCACTGCAAGAACAACACCTAGTGGTTCATAACTTATATATGAAGAATGTGCATCATCTATATCTATGTGTTCACTAGCTAGGTAATCTTTTGCCTTACTAGCGTAGTGATCGCATAACCAAGCGCATTTTTCAAGCTCAGATCTTGATTGAGAAATAGGTTTTCCCATTTCCAGTGACATCTGCTTGGCATATTTCTCAATATTCTTTCTCAAAGTGTCACCTATAGATCGCACAGTAGCAGCCTTTTTATCATAGGAAGTAAATCTCCAATCATTAAATGCTTTTTGAGCTTTCTCTAGTTTCGATTGAATTTGGTCTTCGGTAAGTTCTTTATATTCTGCTAGCTTTTCTCCTGTATACGGATTGTAAGTAGTTATCATTTTTTATTTTAAAAGTACGATTAAAGCCAATAAAAAAGACTTCCTTTTGGAAGCCTTTAACTCGTTTTAGCATAGGTTTAGCGCTTACTGATTGGATAGCCATTGGTTCACGTTAGTTTCTATGCGTGACAGTATGTTTTCTGTGTCCGCTTTCGCGAAAGCGTGACCCGTTATATTTTCATACAACTCTACGTACCTATCACTCACAGAGTTTATATACTCATCGCTCATGTGAGGTATATTTTGACCTTCTTTACCTTGAAAATCATTTGAAATTAGCCATTGACGTACAAACTCTTTACTGAGCTGTTTTTGAGGTTCGTTATTTGCTTGTCGTTCCTCGTAACCATCGGCATAAAAATACCTAGAAGAATCTGGTGTGTGAATTTCATCAATTAGAACGATTTTTCCATCTTTAGTTTTACCAAATTCATATTTAGTATCTACCAAGATAAGCCCTCGTTGCGCGGCAAGTTGGGTTCCTCGTTCAAATAACGCTCGTGTATATTTTTCCAATATCTCGTAATCCTGTTCACTTACAATACCTCTTTTAAGAATGTCCTCGCGAGATATGTCTTCATCATGATCTCCTTTTTCTGCCTTGGTTGCTGGTGTGATGATAGGTTGAGAAAATTTATCATTCTCTTTTAAGCCTTCAGGAAGTGGTACGCCACATAGCATGCGCTTTCCTGCTTTATATTCACGAGCTGCATGACCGCTCATATAACCTCTAATAACCATTTCTACTTTAAATGGTTCACATAAATGACCGATAGCCACATTAGGATCTGGGGTATCTATTAACCAATTAGGCACGATGTCCTCAGTGGCTTTCATCATTTGCGTGGCGATCTGATTCAATATTTGGCCTTTATAAGGTATTCCTCTAGGCATGACTACATCAAAAGCGCTGAGACGATCTGTAGCAATCATTATCAATAACTCATCATCAATGTTATAGACTTCTCTTACTTTACCTTTATAAACATTTTTTTGTCCTTCAAACTCAAACTGAGTATCCATTAAGGTATTAGGTACGCTCATGATATTTTAAATATGATTATAAAGCAAAGGTCTTATTATTTTATAAAAATTGAAATAGGATAACTGGATATTATAAAGAAGTTATACTAAGTTTTAAACAAGTTTTTGATACTGGTCAAACCATTTTCTTACTTGAGTATCGCCATACCCATATTGTGGGAATTTATCCTGAAATGCTATAAAGACTTGTTTAAAACTGAGGTTGGGATTTTGTTTAATTAGATTTTTCACAAATTCCTGTGGCTGCCCGTCACTATTGTTGTTAGGTAATCTATTAATGTGAGAATCTACCGCTGCTCGTACATGAGAATAATTACTTTTTAACTGTGTTGCAATTTGTAATAGGGTAGTGGTATTTCCATCCGAGTAAGATTTCCATAGATTACTCCATAATTCGAGTTGTTCTAATTTTTGTCTGTTAGTATAAATATGAATCAATTCATTATTTGAATGATGTCCATAACTATAAGGAAATGCGTTAAGTGGTCGAATCAAATAGAGTTTAATATTCTTTTTATTGATCTGATGAAACCTGTGTAAAACAAACCATAAATTAGATTGACAAAATAGATCGTCTTCAAACCAAAAATTCACCTCACTATTATCAGGTATATTCGACAGTTTCTCTAGTTCCTTAATCACAAGATCGTTGTACTCTTGATGAGTACTGTTATACTCCTGTTTTATATATTGTGAACGATCAATTAATAATTGTTCGTAAGATTGTGCTTTTAAAGGGCCATCAATAAAACATTCTCTAAAAACGATACTCTTACCTTTAAGTTCCGCAGGGAATCTGTTTCTTAAGGCATCACCGTTGAGAATATGGTATTCTTGCATCAATAAGTTTAATCTAATTTAAATTCGCCGCGAATATCCTCTACTTCCTTTTCTGGTAGTGAATTAACAAATAAATACATGCAGCCATAAGCGATTGCTCCGCCACAAATTCCAACTGGAATTAAGGCTAGGTTATTTTCAACAGAAAACAACATTATGAAAATGAGTATCATAACAAATTCACAGAAAATCCATGAACCTACAAACATGGCTATATACCATCCTTTTTTATAGCCTTTCTCTTCAAGAATCTCTCCTAGCTTTTTAGAAAGCCAGATGACTAAAAATATTTCTAGCATTTTATTTGGGTTGTGTTAGTTGACTCAAATTTAGGCTATTAAAATTTTTAAAATACACAATTGTTAAAAGAATTAACAAATTTTTAAAACCCTAGATTGAATCCTAAAACAAAAGCTCCGTAGTTTCTTCCAGATGTCATGCTGTACACGTAGTCTATTCTGAAAGGTCTAAAATTTCCAAAACCAATATTGTCGATCCCTGCGCTTAATTCAAAATAAGGTTTGCGTTCTGTAAAAAGTGCTTTTCCATTCAAAATCAAATCGTAATTTAATTGATTAAGCACTGGTATTTTTCCTAAAATAAACCCTTTGAAGTCATGTTGAACATGAAGTTGAGCATAATCCTTATTTGTACTGTAATCGTAATAGTTTAACAAACCGAAACCATAGGGATTAACTGCTTGTAGTTTATACCTTAATCTATTACCATTAAAATGTTGGTAATCCACAAATGAAATATTATCGGCGTTAAGAAATGTACCAGCATTGGCATAATAGCTCGTTCTACCTAAATTTCCTAAATCAAAACCTTGGTACAAACTTGCCTTGAATTGATAGAAGTTGTAATTATCATTACTTGAAGCAAATCCACCTTCATAATTTAAAACAATCGTTGGGTATTTTTCATTGGAGATGTTGAATTTTTGCTTGGGGTAACTTTGGTACTTTTGACCTGGACGTAAGGTTAACGATACACCAGTTTTTAAAATCTCATGATCGTCTATTATCGCTTGTCTTCCTAAATCCAAACTCAAAGGATTATTGCTAGTGTAATCTATATCATCTTGAGGAAACCATACCTGATCTTCAGTATTTGTTAATGGTTGACGTCTTTCATATGATATTGAGGTATTTACAAAAACACCATTTACCACTTCTTGTCCAAAGTTGATACTAGCGAAATCAACTTCATAGAACTTGGCAAAATTTCTTTCAAATAATAAACTGCTTAATGAATTTTCTAGGTTAGAAATAGGGTTGCTATTATTTATTTGACGTACTTCAGTACCAGCTTTAAAGCCTAAATACCTACGATTGGTTCTATTAAACCTATAATTTCCAGTAAAGGTGTACCTTAACCTATCGTCACTAAATCCATAGTTGAATTTTGTCCCTAGGTATAAAGTTCTATTATAACCTTCGTCAAAGCCTTTAAAATAAGAGAGCCCAGAATTAATGGAAAATCCTTGTACTGTATTAAAACCAGAAAAGTTTGCTATACCATCGTATGTAATCGAGTAGTTTTTATTGCTATTTCGGTAAGAATAACCTGTAATGGGATCTAATAACCTAAACTTATTGTTGACAGCATCTATTGAATCCTTGTATTTAGGATCGTTGCGTACCGCTGCAATACTGTCTTTTTTTATGTATTCTTTACTTTCTTCTGTATTTAAAGGAACAGGTCTTTGTTTTTTCCAAAATAGACTGTCTTTTTTATTGGCACCTTCTTCAAAACTCAAAACTTCAGCACCAAAAAAATCTTTTTCAAATTGTGGATTGAAATTATAATCCGTGTAATTTGCGATAAATCGACCATTCCCTTTAAAACCTAAGAACTTAAAAGAAAAGTCAATGCTTTGTGATCGTTTTACCCAATCTTTATTACTCTCTTCATAAGAAAAGTCTTGTTTAAAGGTTATCTCTTTAATGACAGGTACATTTATATTCATACCAGTTGTGGTAAGCTCAAGTCCGTAAATCGTCCATTGATCTTCAACTATGTAAATAATACCTTCAAATGTATTGTCATTAGGCCTTTTACTTTTAACCTCTATTTTATTGATCAAAAAATTATTATCATCAAAAAAGGTTCCTAACAATTTATATTTATAATATCCAAAAGCATAATCTGCAATAGGAGATACGATTCGATTATTTAAGTCTATATTATTGTTGTAAAAATTAAAGTCGGCACTTTCGGCACTATTGGCACTAAAACCATTATCGTCACCACTTATCTTACTTGCAATTATGTGTTCCTTAAAATTATCCGGTGCTTCATAGGCAATTTTTGAAACCGTTTCAGATAGGTAGATAATACCCGATCTAGTTATAGAATCTAGTGATCCGTCAAGATCTCCTATCTCTTGTCCCATAAAACTTTCTGGAACATCATTCATACGCCATAAACCACGCGAATAAAAATTTGCTTTATAGCTGGAGAATTTTAACCTATTCTTTTCTCTATTATCAATAGCAGCTTGAATAACTCTATCTGCTGGGTTTTCATCACTATTTACAATTACTTCATCTAGTGAAGTGGCCTGTTCTTTTAAAATGACGTTTTGTACCTGATTTTCCTTTTGATAGTTGACTTTTATAGTTTCAGGAGCATAGCCTAAAGATTGGTATACAATTTCATAATCACCAAATTTGGGAAGTTTTAAAGTGTAAGCACCTTCATTATTAGTAGTTGTTCCCGTATACGAACCTTTAATATAAATAGAGGCAAAGGCCAGCGAATCTCCTTGTGTTCCTGTAAGAGTTCCTATTAATTGCGCTTTGGCGAAAGCTAAACTGAAAACAAAAATGAGAGTAATGTAATATTTCATAGAGTTGGTTTATGGATCCCAAAGTTAATTCAGAACCATAAAACTCTATGTCTTATAGAAGGAACTTAACCTTGTTTAACTACATAGACGTATATTGTTAAATAAGGTTGCCTAGATTGAATGAAATTACTTGTATTGTTTTTTTATTGCGTCTAGACGGCGTTTATTATCGCGATCTTTCATGGTTTCACGCTTATCGTAAAGTTTTTTACCCTTTGCTAGCGCAATGTCCATTTTTGCCAGACCATTTTCATTTACAAACAAGCGTAATGGAACAATGGTATTACCCGAATTAGTAACATCCTTTTCTAGTTTTTTAAGTTCCTTGCGGTTTAATAAAAGTTTACGCTCTTGTTTAGGTTGATGATTAAAATAGGTAGCATGTGAGTATTCTTGTACTGTCATATTGATTACCCAAAGCTCGTTGTTTTGAAATTCACAAAAACTTTCGGCTATACTAGCTTTACCTAACCTTATAGCTTTAATTTCGGTTCCAGCAAGCACAATACCAGCAGTATACCTATCCAGTATCTCATATTCAAATCGTGCCTTACGATTTTTAATTTCTATTTTTTTGTTAATCTTCATATAATACTGCAAATATAAACAGACCAGCACATGCATGTCTTATATATTTGTGAAATGAAAAAGATTGTACTATTACTACTGTTGACAGCACTTGTTGCTTGTAAAGTTGATGATAAAGATTATACTGGTAAGGAATTAATTCATAAGAGTATTCAAGCGCATGGCTCTCCATTTTTGAACCAATCTACGATGGAATTCAAATTTAGAGGAACACAATACGAGGCTACAAGAAATAAAGGTGTGTTTCAATATTCTCGTGAGTTTATTCAAGATTCCTTGAGGATTAAAGATGTATTGAGTAACAATAAGAAAGAGCGCTATATAAACGATTCCTTAATTACCGTTGCAGATTCTTTACTTAACGGTTATGCCAGTAGCCTTAATAGCGTAGTGTATTTTGCACAATTACCGTATAGTTTAGATGGAGACGCTATAATCTCTAAAAAAATAGGGATTGATACGATTTTAAATAATAAATATTACGAGGTCAAGGTTACTTTTAAAGAAGAAGGTGGTGGCGAGGATCACGACGACGTTTTTGTCTACTGGATAAATAAGGACAATTATTTAATTGATTACCTGGCTTATTCGTATTGTGAGGAAGAATGTGGATATCGCTTTCGCGAAAGCGTAAATCGTAGAACGGTAAATGGTGTAATCATACAGGATTATAAAAACTATAAAGCAGTCAAAACAAATCCTGATTTATTGCAGTTGGATGATTTATTTGAAAAAGGTCAACTGGAGTTAGTCAGCGAGATTAAAACAGAGCAAGTAAAACTCACGTTAGATTAATAAGAATATCAACTTATTGAATAGGTAATTCACTGCTCGTTATTTTGTAGTTTCTTGTAAAAAGCATGATTCTAGCATTTGGTAAATATCTGGATGTTTACGTTTCATAAGTTTTGGCCTAGAAAAGAAGTATTCACAAGCAACGGCAAAGAATTCGGCTTCACTTGTTCCACCGTAGGACCTTATGTCTGACTTGTCGTTATTGATTTGCTCCATTTCATGATGCATGATCTCTAACCAAGCTGCAGCCATAGGTTGGTTCATCAATATTTGCGGAATGCCGTCTATTTTACCATCCATTTTATCTATGAGGTGTACAAACTCATGAACTGCGGTATTTAGTTTATCCGTATTGTTACGAAAACCGTGATAAAGCGCTTTTTGCGATAATATCATTTGATTCTCAAATCTTCCTGTACCTACTAATCCTAGGATATTACGGTTTTCATCTTTTTCGGCAAAGCCTAGTTCTTGATTGAATCGATCTGGATACAACCAGACGTTTTTTAAGTTATTGTAATGCCAGTCTGGAAAATGAAATACAGGAATTACAGCGCTTGCCGCAATTAACATTTTATCCTTGTCGGCAACCTCAATGTGCACTCCTTCTATTTGAATTTCCTTTAAGAACAGTGCCATACGATTTTTAAATACAGATTGCTGCTCGTGATTCAAGGATTTATAAAAACGTACATATTTTAGTAAATCAGCATGCCAAAAATCAGGTATTGATAATGCTGGGTTTTTCTTATTGGTATTGAATTTAATTACAAAATAGATTAGAATAAGAGCTACAATAAGTAACGTAGTTATCATAAGGTCATTTTACCTTGTAAAGGTACTAGCTACATTTCAGTCCACCTATTTTACAATTCGGTAACCTCAATTTTAAACTCATGTAGTTTGAATAGATATTTGTCACAGCTTTAAAGGAAAGACTTACTTTTAAGCTAGAAAAAAAGAACTCATGACTTTAAAAAAGTTTTTTAAATATTTTATTTATAGCATTTTACTTGCTTTTATTATCTTATTAATAAACGCATACGCTCGTGGTTATTTCTTCAACTTTCAAGAAGAAGCAATCAACTTTGGAATTAATTTCATGTTCACTGTAGTATTAACAGCTGTAAATCAATGGTGGTTTAATTTCATATCAAAGTACTATGATTGGGAAACTCATACAGTAGGAAGATTGATTTTTGGTGCACTAGGTTCCATCATATTAACTATGATAGCCTTGTTTGTATGTTACATTATTGTGGTACTAGGATTTTATCAAAAGTCCTTAGAGTTCTTCTGGGCAAATCAAAGTGCCGAGTATTATTGGTTGGGCCTCATAATTACGGTGATTGTGAGTTTGATCTACCACGCAGTTTATTTCTATAGACTATCATTAAATAAAAAGGTAAAGGAGCAGAAGGTAATAGCGCGCAGTGCCACAGCACAGTTCGATGCTCTTAAAAGTCAACTGGATCCACACTTTTTATTTAATAGTTTGAACGTTCTAGTTTCATTGATCGAGGAAAACCCCAAAGCAGCAACAAAATTTACAACGTCATTATCCAAGGTGTATAGATATGTACTAGAACAGCGTAACAAAGAATTGGTAACAATTAATGAGGAATTACAATTTGCACGTACTTATGTGAATCTTCTTAAAACTAGGTTTGAGAATAGTATCGAAGTAATTATACCCAATGAAGCGAGCAATCCAGATGCACAGGTTGTGCCTCTATCTCTTCAATTACTACTAGAAAATGCAGTTAAGCACAACGTGGTTAGTGATACAAAACCACTTTTAATTGAGATTTTTGAAGATGGAGATATGCTTGCCATCAAAAATAATCTACAACCTAAACAAGTAGTAAAGCGCAGCAGTGGTGTAGGTCTTAATAATATAGCTTCTAGGTATGCCTTATTGAGCAACCGTAAAATGAGTATCGATAAACAGGATGATAACTTTAGGGTAAACATACCTATAATAACTGAAAAAGAAACAATTATGAATACAGTAGAAAACACAAGTGTCGAAGATATTAAACTAGTCAAGGCAAAAAGTAGAGTTGCCGATATAAAAGGACTTTACGATAATGCTTTTAGAAGCGCAGCCATTTTAATCTTCCTGTCTGCGGTAAACTATTTTACAAGTGATTTTCCTTGGATCATATTTCCTACCGTTGGGATGAGTATTGGATTAATTTACAATTATGCCAATGTTTACGATTATAAAATACCACTAGGTAAAGAGTGGGAAAATCGAAAAATCGAACAATTAATGAACGATAAAAACTTTTAATTATGAAACCACAAGAAACATATGAAGAACGCTACAAAAGGGCAAAAGAAAGAGTAGGAGAGATCCGTGGATTTTATTCTCACAGTGTGGTCTACATACTAGTAAATATAGGAATAGCGGGATTAAATTACTATCAAAATCAATGGGAATTTCCTTGGTTTTTGTTCACTCTTGGTGGATGGGGAATAGGATTAATTGCACATGCATTTGCTATTTTTGGCACTAATCCATTTACAGGTAAAAAATGGGAAGAGCGCAAAATTCAAGAAATTATGGAAAAAGAACTTAACTCATAACAAAATGGAATCATTTACAACCCAAGAAGAGGCTCGTCAGAAAGCCGTAAAAAGAGTAAAAGAACTCAAAGGTTTCTACAACCATCTAATTTCATTTATGTTGGTCAATGGTGGTATTGCCTTACTAGTATGGTATTTTGGTGGTTCAATGGCATTTTTTATTTGGACCGTGACAATTTGGTGGGGTTTAGGACTGCTTATTCACGCTTTAAATACTTTTAAACTAAATCCATTTTTTGGTAAAAAATGGGAAGAGAAAAAATCAAAGAATTATTAGAAAATGAGCATTAAAACCATAATAATAGAAGATGAAAAACCTGCTGCTCGTAGATTACAACGCATGTTGCACGAACTAGGTGTTGAGGTTATGACCATGTTACATTCTGTAGAAGAAGCTGTTAACTACTTTCATAACAACAGTTCTCCAGATTTAATTTTTCTTGACATTCAATTAAGTGATGGATTATCTTTTGAAATCTTTGATGAGGTTCAATTGGATAGCGCCATTATATTCACGACTGCCTATGATGAATATGCCTTGCAAGCATTTAAACATAACAGCGTGGATTATCTTCTTAAACCTTTAGATGAAGATGACTTACAGGCTGCAATAAAGAAGTTTGAATTACGCTTTCGCGAAAGCGGAAACTCATCATCCCAATCACCTCAAAATAGCCTAAATAATATAGATTTTTCACGCATAGCCCAAATGTTGGGTAACCCTATTGATAAGAATTATAAGAAACGATATACAGCTAAAGTAGGAGAACATTTAAAACTGTTTCATGTTGATGATATTCAATTGTTCTTTTCTGAAAATAAAGGAACTTATGTCAATCTCTCGAATGGGCGTAATTACTTAATAGATAATAAATTAGAGTCTGTAAGTAATGAGCTTGATCCAGAACAGTTTTATCGTATTTCTAGACAAGCTATTATCAATATTAACGCTATAAAAGATATGATTTCATACACAAATTCACGTTTAAAGGTGAAAATTGATTCTTTTAATGAATTTGACCTTATCGTGAGTCGTGAGCGAGTAAAGGATTTTAAAAATTGGATGAATCAGTAAGACTTACAATAACAAAAACTAAGATTGTAACGACTACCGATTTTTAGATTAACTTTTCAAATTTATAAGGATCTCGATTTCCTATTTTTAAATTTTCCATAGCGTTTAAAGCAATATCCACCCTTTTTTGTTCTCCTTTTGCATTGTAAACCATAAAAATTATGTTGCGTTGTTTACCAGGTGTAAGTGTTTCAAATATTTCATAAGCCTCAAAATCACTCAATAGTACGGCTTCCAGCTCTTCGGTCATGGGAGCTTGATATTTGCTAGTGTCTTCTTGCATTTTTACCTTAACCGTGTCTCCTTGATCAACATCGAGTAATTTACGATTTGCTTTGGAAAACATGAGGTACACAGTCCCATGCTTTTTTGAAACGCCAGCATGTAATTTTAACTCCTTATTATTGGAAGTAATGGTTGCAACTACGCGTTTTATTTTATCTACTGCTAATTGATCGGCAATGTCCTCAGGAATTAGGATAGCTCCCATAAAGCCATCTGTTCCTAGAGTTGCTTCAAATTCAAAAACCATCTATTATAATCTATTTGTGATTACTTGTGTCTCACTGTGCAAGGTACGATGTACGGGACATTTATCTGCAATTTGTAACAAACGGTCAATTTGTTTTTCATCTAAGTCCCCAGTGATTTTAATACCTCTTTTAAAGGTGTCAATCTTGGCAGAATTTTCCTCACAGTGTTCACAATCAGCTGCGTGTTCTTTACTATATGAAACATGACATTCAACATGATCTAGTGGCCATTGCTTGCGCCTAGCATACATGTGCAAAGTCATCACCGTACATGCAGCAAGACCTGATGATACTAGTTCATAAGGTGTTGGCCCAAAGTTATTGCCACCTACACTCAAAGGTTCGTCTGCTGTGATGTAGTGATCGCCTGCCTTAATAGAAGTAGTGTAGTCGTCACCAGCTTTTAAACTTGCAACAATTTCATGTTCGGATTTGAGTGATTGTTTTTCAGGAATGTTTAGATATCGCAAGGCCCATGCTGCGATTACTCTTCCTGTATAACTGCTATCTTTTTTGTTCATGAGTAGATGGTGAGCACTGTCTAGACTAATGAAGCTTTTAGGATGCCAGGCATTGACATATAATTTTTCTGCATGTTTAATACTTACATAATCGTCCTGCGGGCTGTGCATGATGAGCACAGGTTTGCGTAAATTTTGTAGTACCTGAGTGAGATGATTTTCATTGAGACTCTTTACAAAATCGCTGGATATTGTAAATTCTCTTCCTGCTAATTGAACTTTTGCATTTCCTTTTGATTCAATTTCTTCCACTTTATCAGCAAATAAATGCTTCACATGTTTAACATCACTAGGAGTACCTATAGTTGCTACAGCTTTTATAGAGTTCGCTTTCGCGGAAGCAAAAATCGCAGCTGCGCCACCCAAACTATGTCCAATAAGAAGTGAAGGCGCTTGATAGTGCTCTTCTAAATACTCTACGGCAGCCAGTAAGTCGTCAACATTACTGGAAAATGTCGTATCAGCAAAATCACCGTGAGAAGCTCCTAGACCGGTAAAATCAAATCGTAACACACCAAATCCTTGTGAGGTTAGTTCTCTCGAAATAATACGCACCGGAGTAAGATCCTTACTACACGTAAAACAGTGAGCAAATATTACAAAATTATGGGGTTTTTGAGAACTGGGTAATTCGACTATCCCAGTGAGTTTGTATCCAGTAGGACTATCAAAAGTTATGGTAGTAGCTTTCATATCTTTAAAAATACCAACTTTCTATTACAGGCTTAAAAACTTAACGTAATATTGTGAACGGAAAAAGACTTGAAATTATGAAATTGAAATCTCTTTGGGTGATTGTTATTATGATTATTATGAGTTCTTGTGGTAACACTAGTAAGCAAGAAGATAATAAGTTAACTACTTTTTATTTTATTAGGCACGCTGAAAAAGTCAAGGATCAAGGTAATGATCCAGAACTTACACCGAGCGGTATTTCAAGAGCAAATCAATGGGTGAACTATTTCTTTTTAAAAGATGTTGATAGAATATTATCCAGTGATTTTAAGAGAACTAGACAGACTGCAGCACCACTAGCTAAATCAAAGAAACTACCCATAGAAATTTATGATGTAAGATCTTTGAATGGTGATAGCTTATTAAATAAATACAAAGGAGAGACTGTTGTGTTATATGGCCATAGCAACACTATAAATTCGTATACCAATGACTTACAATCAGATAGTATTTATAAGGAATTAGACGAGAAAGATTACGATCATTTTTTAAAGTACAAATCGATAATAACGGTAAATCGAGGGCACAAAAGCTAGCCATGGATTTTATTGAATAACTTATGGAGCAACCTAATAATCCCTTACATGGTGTTAAACTAGCAGATATTCTAGAAAAACTAGTAAATCATTATGGCTGGTACGAGCTAGGTGGTTTAATACGCATTAATTGCTTTAATACAAACCCGTCGATTAAATCTAGTTTGAAGTTCTTAAGGCGCACACCATGGGCTCGTGAAAAGGTGGAGCAACTCTATTTAGATACTTTTCACTAGAATTGATTAAATGTTTAATGTGTATTAAACGTATGGATTAAAAAGATCACAAAGGCGCTTATTATAGCTGCTATTATTATAAAAAATAGAATACCTTTAATAAGGATATAATTGTTCTGACTTCTTATTCTAGAAGCTATTTCATTAAGGTCTTTTTTATCAATTGGTTTAGTTGCTATTTTAGCGTTCAGCTTTGATTTAGTCTTGCCTAAAGGTGAATTATCAAATCTTGATTTTCTCTCACGTTTGTTATTTTTTAAAGACAGCTGCATTGCAGAAAAGGAACTATGTTTCATAACGTGAGTTTTGTTATATGTAGCTTTTAAGCTTTAATTGTTACTTTGATAGGTATAAAAAAACCTCAGAATAAAATCCTGAGGTTTGAGTTTTTTATTGAAGTACAGTTTAAAACTGATAGCGAATACCTAACGCAACATCAAAATCATTTCCATCCCTAAAATCACCAAAATAAAATTCTGGTCTTACATCTAATGAAAGTATAAGAGGAATATCAAAGTTATATTCAATTCCTACCTGTCCACCTACAAATAATGAGGTTTCACTATCGTCAAAGCGATCACGTCCTGGAAAATCATCATCAAGATCTATAAATGCAATTCCTGCACCTGGTCCTGCGTACCAATTAAAACCGCCATCAATATTCCAAACCCAGTGGTAAATACCACTAGCCTTGAATCCATCAAAATTGTTTCCTGATTCAATACCCAAATCAATTTCTAAACGGTTGTTTCCTCCTAAGTAACGTTGATAGGATATTTCAGTACCAAAACCATCGCCATCACCAGCTCTAATTCCTATAGCATTGTTTGAGATTTCTTGTGCACAAATTAGACCACTTACTAGTAATCCAAAAAATAAAAATATTCTTTTCATGTTTATTGTTTTAACAAAAATCTTATTAAATCAATTTATTTATGGATATAAAAAGTTAATATTCTTAAATGTATTGTTAACCTTCAAACTCTATATCATCACCGCCATCGTTGTTGAAGTTATTACGATCACGTCTTTTTTGTTCATTAAATCTGTAAACAAAGGTGACAATAAATTGACGCTCACGCCATTGGAATTCACTTTCTGAAATAAAATTTGGAGTAGTAACAGTTCCTTGTCTACGACGACTGTTTAATAAATCACTTACGCTAGCTGTAATAGAGGCTCTTTCATCCCAAATGTCTGTACTTGCAGCAAGGTTTATAGTTACAATACCATCGTTAGTTCCTTGAGCATTTTCACTTGCTCCACGATAGTTAATTCTATTTTGAAGGTCTATTTTTCCAGGTAATGTGAATTTTTGATTCAATCTGGCAAAATATGTGGTGTTATTAAAATCAAAACTTTGTCCGTTGAAATCTCCATCTGTCTCAACATTGAATACATTAAAATCAGAATTAATGGTCCACCATTTAAATGGTCTGTACGTTAGAGTGAGTTCGTATCCTAATCGATCTTGAGTAGAAAGGTTTACAGGAGTTCTTCTAATTATAGGATCTCCATTGTCTGTAAGCTCTCCAGTTTCTTCTTGAATAAATTCCCAATTGTCTTCACTACGATTAAAATAGACAGCTGTACTCAATGTAACTTTATTCCATTTTCTTAGGTAGGTAAGTTCTAAACTATTTGCAAAACTAGGATCAAGATCTACATTACCTTGGAAGATATTTGACTCGCTACTACGACTAGGAAATGGGTTTAAAAATCTTCCTCTAGGTCGTCTTACTCTTCGGTTATATCCCAAAGTTATATTCTCACCATCTCTAAACTCGTAACCTAAGTTTAAAGTAGGGAATAGGCTTCCGTAATTTTTTTCTGAAGTTACATTAGTTGTTTCTTGAAAAATATCAACATCTGTTATTTCATATCGCAACCCAGCTAGTAATGAAAATTTAGTCCATTTATGCCCGTATTGTGAGTAAAAGGCATTAACTAATTCCTCATATTGGAATGTATTATTTAAACCTGGATCTGGCACTAAGGGAGAATCTGGCGTAGTAAAGTCTAGTCTTTCAGCAAAAAATAAAGAAGTCGTAATATCCCTATAGTTTCCTCTATAACCAGCCTCAAAATTGGTGTTTTCACCAATTGGAAGCTCATAATCTATTTGTAATAAAGCGTTTTGTTCTTTTGTTTCTTGATCTTGAAATTCAACATCATTAATCGTACTTGTAGTAGTTTCTTGTTCTATAATGTTAGCGATTTCCTCTTCAATTTCGCCACCGTATTGAAAACTTATAGAAAGCTTTTGACCATCCTCATCAAGATCATTTAAATAATCTAGTGTGAACTGATAATCATCCTCATTTTCACCTTCCATTTCTCGTCGCAGTGTAGCCTCATTCAAATTTCTATTAATATCAAATCTATCTATGGTATTAGTAGTTACATCGTCATCATTACCATAGCGATAAACAAAGTTTGCAACAATATTACTGTTGTCATTTATATCATATCGAGCTCCTAAACTGGTAAAGAAATTACGTCCTAGTCTATCGAAATCTCTACGTTCATCCACAAACCTGTTGGCAGCATCAGGAGAAAAGAATTCTGTACTAGAGCTAGCATTTCCTGGAGTTGTTCTATAGCGCCATCCGGTATTTGTGAAAAAGTTCCAGTCGCCAGTGCGATAATTTCCATTAAAAGAAACTCCTAATCGTTCTGGAACACCTGATTCTAATTGTAAATTTCCATTGAAACCTTCCAATGATTTTTTTCTTAAGATAATGTTTAAAATACCAGCGGTACCTTCTGCATCGTATCTAGCACTAGGCGAGGTGATTACCTCAATTTTTTCGATAGCCTCTGCTGGAATTTGTCTTAATGCTTCGGCGCCATTTAAACCGACTAGAGCACTAGGCCTACCATCTATAAAAATGGTTACGTTTTCATTACCACGTAAAGCGACATTTCCTTCTACGTCTACACTTACACTAGGTACATTATCTAATACATCACTAGCAGAACCTCCTCTTACAGTAAGGTCACTACCTATATTATAAATCTTTTTGTCTAGTCGTATGTCTACGGTTGTTTTTTCGGCAATTACCACTGCAGCATCCAATTGTGCCACATCTACCACCATTTCCATGGTGCCAAAATCTTTGTCATTTTTAATGACAACATTTTGCTTCTCTATCGTTTTGAAGGTAATGTAATCCCATTTTACGGTATAGGTACCTGGACTTACTTTAAATTCATAGTTACCATCTAGATCTGTAACACCACCTTGAGCAGGAACATTTGGATCATTGCTTATGAAAGATATGGTAGCAAATTCCAATGGAGCTTTAGTGTTAAGGTCGACAAGAGTTCCTTTTATAGTATATTTTACTTCTTGTTTTTGAGCAATCGCAAATGATCCTATCAAGATCATTAATAACGTTAAGGTCTTTTTCATTTTTAGGTTTACAACTTTTGTGCAATGTATATCACGATAAGTTGACTAAAGCCTAAACTTAGGTTAAAGGAATATCAAATTATTTATAATTCGTCACTAGGTTTCTCCTGACCTTGGCTCATTAGAAAAGCTTTTAAAAAAGCATCAATATCACCATTAAGTACTGCATCGGTATTTCCTGTTTCTTCATTAGTTCGTACATCCTTTACCAGTTTATAAGGATGTAAAACATAATTACGTATTTGAGAACCCCATTCAATTTTCATTTTACCAGCTTCAATTTCATCTCTGGCAGCATTACGTTTTTGTAATTCAATTTCAAAAAGCTGTGATTTCAGCATTTGCATGGCTTTTTCTCGATTTTCTAACTGTGAACGAGTTTCAGAATTGTGAATAACAATTCCAGTAGGATGGTGAGTTAGAATGGCTTTGGTTTCTACCTTGTTTACATTTTGACCACCGGCACCGCTACTTCTTGCAAAATCCCAAGAAATATCAGCAGGATTAATATCTATTTCGATAGAGTCATCAGCCAGTGGATATACATAAACTGATACAAATGAAGTATGTCGTTTTGCATTACTATCAAAAGGAGATATGCGTACTAATCTATGAACGCCATTTTCTCCTTTTAACCATCCAAAGCTATAATCACCATCAATTTCAAGAGTAACTGTTTTTACACCAGCAACATCACCAGCTTGAAAATTTAACTCCTTAACCTTGAAACCATGTTTTTCTGCCCACATCATATACATGCGCATGAGCATCTCTGCCCAATCACAAGATTCTGTTCCACCAGCACCAGCAGTTATTTGAAGTACTGCACTCATGTCATCACCTTCATTGGATAACATATTTTTAAACTCAAGATTTTCAACTAATGAGGTTGCTTCATCAAACTTTTGTTGAACATCTTGTTCGGTTGCATCGTCCTCCTTAAAAAATTCATACAATACTTCCAGATCTTCTACTAGTGTAACCGCTCGTTTATAATCTGTGGTCCATTGTTTTTTATTACGTAACTGTTTCATAATAACTTCAGCCTCTTTCGGATTGTTCCAAAAGTCTGGAGAAAAGGTTTTCTCTTCAAGATTTGTGATCTCGATTTGCTTTGCTTCAATTTGTAAGTAGGATTTTAGATCTTTTACACGATTCTCAAGATCTTTAATCTGTTCTGTAGTTACCATAAAAATTTATTGGACTCGCAAAAATAAAATTTTAAATATTAAGGGTACTATTATCCACAATATATAAATGATAGTGTTTTTAGTATTCGCTTTCGCGAAAGCGTAATCCCACTTAGTATCTTTACATTTTTAATGTAATAAATAGAACATGATAGATTTACGTAGTGATACCGTTACCAAACCTACAAAAGGAATGCTAGAAGCTATGATGAATGCCGATGTAGGTGATGATGTATACAAAGAAGACCCTACGGCAATAAAATTAGAAAACCGCATTGCCGAAATGTTTGGTATGGACGAGGCATTGTATTTTCCTACTGGTAGTATGGCAAACCAAGCTGCAATCAAATTACACACGCAACCTGGCGAGCAGCTTATATGCGATAAGTATGCACATGTTTATCATTATGAAGGTGGTGGCGTTTCCTTTAATAGTGGAGTAAGTTGTAAGTTATTGGATGGTGATAGAGGAAAGATCACCGCTTCACAAGTAGAAGCAGCAATTAATCCTCCTGATTTTTATCATAGTCCTCTTACGACCTTAGTAACTCTTGAAAATACAACTAATAAAGGCGGTGGTGCTTGTTATGATTTAAATAACATTAAAGAAATTAAAGAAGTTTGCAATAAACATGGGTTAGGTCTTCATCTTGATGGGGCAAGATTGTGGAATGCTCTAGTTGCTACTGGTCAAGACCCTAAAGAATATGGCCAATTATTTGATACTATATCTGTTTGTTTAAGTAAAGGATTGGGCGCACCTATGGGCACGGTACTTTGTGGTAAATCTTCATTGATGAAAAATGCAATGCGAGTGCGCAAGGTGTTAGGCGGTGGTATGAGACAAATAGGTTATATGTGTGCTGCTGGATTATATGCTGTTGAAAATCATATCGATCGATTAAAAGAAGATCATCATAAAGCGCAAGAGCTTAAAGATGTCTTACAAAAAATGTCATTTGTTAAAAAAGTTGAGCCTGTAGAAACTAATATCATCATTTTTGAAGTAAAAGATCAAAATGAATTTATGACATTTTGTAATGCAAAAAAAATGATAATTAGTAACATGGGTGAAGGTAAAATGAGATTTGTTACTCATTATGACTACGATTCTTTACAACATCGTGAAGTAATTAACAATTTGATTGAATTTAATTCAATTAGTTAATCTTAAATATCGTGTATTTCACCGATAATTTTTGTCTTTTAACTAATGTAAAGTTTTTTTATTCTTAAATTTATGTTATAATAACCTGTAAATGGGACTTTTGTATCTCATTATTTAATTATCAAATTTCAATCAAAATGAAAAAATTATTACTATCAGTAGTAGCAATGGCGGCCGTAACAGCAGTTACCGCTCAGGATCTTCCTACAAATCCAGAGCCAGGTAAGTGTTATGTACGTTGTACCACGCCAGATGTTTACGAAAACGAAGAAGTTAGTATCCAGTCGACTCCTGCTTATAAGAAGTTACGAGTTGTTCCTGCTACTTATGAAACTGTTACAGAACGTGTTCTTGTAAAAGAAGCTTCAAAAAAATTACGTGTGATACCTGCAACTTATAAAACTGAGACTAGATCTTATGTTAAGAAGCAAGCAGGTTCTACCATCTCAATTGTTCCAGCTAGTTTTGGAAAGTCAACAGAGACTATCGAGATCAAACCTGCATATGCACAGTGGGAAATGAGTTCAGTACCACCAGCAGAATGTACATCTTCTAATCCAGATGATTGTCGTTACTGGTGTTATAAAGGTTACCCAGCAGAATACCAAACTGTATCTGTAACTACTCTTACAAACGACGCTTCTTTTAATAGAACAGCTGTACCAGAGCAAATGGGAACTTATACTGTACGTGTGGTTGATCAACCAGCTAGAGTAGAGGAAATTGAAATTCCTGCAGAATATGCAAATATCACAAAGACAATCCTTAAGTCTGATGCTTCTACAACTGAAGAAACAGTACCATCTACTTCTAAAACAATTACAAGAGAAGTATTAAAGCAAAAAGGTGGTCTTACTGTATGGAGTGAGGTTGACTGTAAGCTTGTAGAGTATAATGGTCTTCAAATCAACTGGAGATTAGGAAGTGCTACATTAACTGATGCTGATAAAGCTGAAATCGATGCTAAATTGCTTTCTACTCTTAACAATACTCCAGGATCAAAAGTAGAGATCGCTTCTCACACTGACTCTAGAGGTTCTAAAACTTCTAACCAGGCTTTATCTGAAAGACGTGCACAAGCAGTTGCTAATTACCTTATCTCAAAAGGTATCAACGCTTCTCGTATTGTAGCAAATGGATATGGTGAGTCAAGATTAAAGAACAGATGTGCAGATGGTGTATCTTGTACTGAGCGTGAGCACAGAGCAAACCGTCGTACTGAATTCCGTTTAATCAATAACTAAGATTAAACCTTAATACATTAAAAAGCCTGACTTTGTAGTCAGGCTTTTTTTATTTTAATAAAAATTTTAAAGGGATTTCCATTCTTCTTTTCCAATTTACAGAATCCTCTATGAAGTTTTTATATTCAATCGAAAGGAGATTATCACCAGAATATCCTTTTTGCTTAAACTCCTTAAGGACTCTAGTATGATTGCTTTTGTAATGGCTATCGGTCTTTAATGAATTGTGATCAAAATAGAACTTGCTTGATGATGGGCTAGGAATAGATTTTGGTAATGTTTCAACAAACGCGTCTCCTAAAATCGGAACATTCCAATAGGGTTCAAAGCAAGCAGCATTGCCAAAAATATCAGGATGCTTAATTGCTGCATACAAACTGAGTAAAGCGCCCATTTCATTTCCCATGATGACAGAGTCCTCTTTATTAGATGAAACTTGAAAATTCTTGATAATAAAAGGGCTTAACTCGTTTACTAAAAAATCTAAATATTCATCACTGTATAATTCATTATATCCTGTTTGTTTTTTTAATTCTGCTTTCGCGAAAGCGGAATTTAGAAGAGACTTAGGTTGCTCAGGCATATATTCATTAAATCTTTTGTTACCAGAACTCCAAATTGCCACTACGATAGTTGGTGAGATGGAATTAGTAGCTTGTAGAGATCTAATTTGATTTCTAAAATTTAGGGATTTATTAAATGAAATAGTATCATTTTGAAAAAGGTGTTCACCATCTTGGATATACAACACTTTATACAAAGTTTCTTTTTTAGGATACTGAGCTGGAAGTAATATTTCAATTCTCCTATCAGAAACGAATTTGGAATTAAATTTGGGAATGGTTACTAGTGTATCGCTGCTTGTTCTGATATTCTCATAATGAGGTGTTAGTTGCTTACTTTCATAGGTATTTGATGGTGAAGGATTATTAACGCAACTTATAAGAAGTACAAGAAGGGAACCACTAATAATGGCCGTGCTCCTGAATTGCATATTGAAGTAATTCACCTTTACCATGGAGATCTAATTTTTGCATCATATTTTTACGATGTTTAATGATCGTACTTACAGCAGTACCTCTGAAGTCGGCAATTTCTTGGTTGGTTTTACCTTGTGCTACCAGCTTAAGAATTTCCTTTTCACTACGAGATAACAACTGTTTACGTGAGGAGAATAACTTCAAATCCTTGATATTGAATTTAAGTTCGTTATCATAGTAATTTTTACCATCTGCTATTGTAAAAATTGCTTTTTTTAACTCGGTAAGTGGACTGCTTTTAAGCATGTAGCCGTCAACTCCAGCGTCAATCATATCTCTAACTGCACCTTCATTTTCAAACATACTTAGGGCGAGAACTTTTGTTCTTGGGTATTCTTTTTTAATTCGTTGACACAGTTCAACACCATTCATTTCTGGCATGCTTATGTCTGTTAGAATTACTTCAGGCCTCATGCGTTCAAGTTTTAAAAGCATTTCCTTGCCACTAGGAACTGTGAACATTACCTTGATGTCGTTATCTTGTTCTAAAAATAATTTGAGACCATCGCTTAGGGAAACATGATCTTCTGCAATTGCAATATGAATCATTATTTAAGGGGTATTTCTATCATTATAGTACTACCTTTTCCTGGTGCACTGTCAACTTCAAACGAACCATTCATGTTCTCAATTTTACGAGCTATGCTGTGTAGACCTATTCCATCTGTTTTATAATTAGGGTCGTAATTAAACCCTATTCCATCGTCTTCAATGATAAGATCTAATTTATCTTGATAGCTTGTTATATTTATTGAGGCATTATTAGCCTTTGCGTGCTTAATAATATTATTTAGTAATTCTTGAATAATTCTAAACAGGTTCAATTCCTTAGAATTAGATATAGGAGTAGATAGTTCATTACTCACTACTTCGACATTGGTTTGTCCTGCTTGATTAATTTTGTCGCAAAGATCTTCTAACGTATCTACCAGTCCAGATTCACCTAAAACACGACTATTTTGGGTATGGGAAATCGTTCTTACCTTAGAGTAGGTTTCACCTATGATATTCAAGGCATTGGTAAGTAAGGTTTGCGCGCTTTCTTCTTTAACGTTTGATTGAACCGATTCAATATACATTTTTACTGTGGTGAGTGAGCTCCCTAAATCATCGTGTAAATCTGATGCTATTTTTTTGCGCTCTTGTTCTTGACCAGCAATCATGGCGTCAATACTCGCAAGTTCTTGATCTTTACGTAATTTTTCCGCCTTCTCTTTTTCAGCAAGTTCTCTTGCTTCTAATACTTTCTTTTGTTTATAAGCATAAAGTATAAAAAATCCAGCTCCTGCTATTATGATTCCTAAAACTATAGAAAGTACATAAAGACTATTTTCAGCTTTTAATTTACCTGCTTTTAGTAAAGCATTTTCCTTTTCCTTTTCTGCTGTTGCGTATTTGGTTTGTAAATCTGCAATGGTACCTGCTTGACTTTCTTCTCCAACAGAGTCTTTTAAAATTAAATAACTTTGATAGTATTCAGCAGCTTCTTTATATTTCTTATTAGCATATAAAATATCAGCTTTGTTTCTTTTAATAAGAGCGTCCATTCCTACATTTTTGTAGTTTTTTAAATAAAGTTCAGAAATATTGATGGACTTAAGTGCTTCAGCGTTTCTTTCAAGTTCAAGTTGAACTTTTGCCATATTATTATACCGTTCAAGCATTGCGAATGAATCCTTAGCTTTCTCGTAGTATTCTATATTCTTTTTAAAGTAAAAAAGAGTTGAGTCAAAATCATTATTGTAATAATGAATGGTACCTATAATATTTTCAATATTAATTTTCTCTCTTTCTAATTTCGCTTTTACCGCTATACTTTTCATTTGATAACTTAATTGAAGAGCATCAATAAAGTCTTCTTTTACAATGCTTTTATAGCATTGATTGTAAATACAATCTATAATTAATTTAGGTTGATTTAATTCGTAGGCAATCTTACAGTTTTCTTCGTCAAGAGCTTCAGCACTAGTACTAAATTCTGAAACCGTATTGGCAACTTTTTGAAGGTAATGATTTACAGTATAGATATTTCTTAAGGAAACATTTTCCTTATATTCTTTTGCTTTTAATAACGCTTTATAAGATTCAACAAATTTATCCTCTTGAAAAAACACCATTCCTTTGATTAAAAGAAATTTTACCTTGGAAGAATCATTTAATTTCTCAAAGTCTCTTAACTTCAATTGTTGCTCAACATTTACAGCTTTTCCTTGATCTATATAGCTTATTATACTATCTAATGGGATTTCTTGAGAATAAGTCCAAAACGAAATTGTAAGGAATAAAATTGAAGTAATAAAATTGCGCATTTGATGGATAGTTGTATTACAAATATACAAGTTATTAAGCAGCTATTTTTTACAGTAAAATTATCAAGAAGATAGATTTACAAGTCTTATTTAAGACCGTATTTTATTAATAGGAGTAACACAAAAAATCCTATAAACCCTATCAATACCCAAAATACACCACGATAATTTTTTTGTGTAGTTTTTTATCCTTCCTGTACATAATACTTATTATAATCACAAATGCAATAAAAAAAAGAAGTGCAAAAATTAATTGTCCGGTAGAGAACATAGGATCTTTTTGTAATAATATTGGGTACATCTGAAGTATTTTTTCAAATTTACAATCCTAAAAACTAATAAATGAAAAACAATTAGAAAGCGTATATAAATTTCATGATTCATTTGGACTAGGAATCAAAAATTCACCAATCGCCGATATTTCTAGCAGGAGAATTAAACTAAGGTATGAACTTATGAAAGAAGAAAATGAAGAGTACCTTGAAGCGGCTCAAAATAATGACGTAGTTGAAGTAGCAGATGCACTAGGAGATATGTTGTACATACTTTGTGGAACTATTATAGAACACGGTATGCAAGATATAATCACTAATGTCTTTGATGAAATCCAAAGTTCTAATATGTCAAAACTGGGTGCTGATGGAAAACCTATTTATAGAGAAGATGGTAAAGTATTAAAAGGACCTAATTATTTCAAACCAAATATTAAACAGTTTTTAAAGTAGAATAAAAAAAGCGCCTTATAAATAATAAGGCGCTTTTACAATTTATTAATTAATAAAGTTATCTCTTTAGAGCAAAGTGTCCTCTAAAACTTCTTCCGTCACTTAATTCTACCATATACCAATAATCACTAGAAGGCATAGGGTTACCATTATAAGTTCCATCCCAACCAGCACCTGTAGGACTTATTTGTTTCAATAACTTACCATACCTATCAAAGATATAAATGTTTGCATCTGGCACAGTTTCAATAGCAGTTACTTGCCATGTATCGTGATATCCGTCAGAATTAGGAGTGAAATAAGGTGGTCCACCTATAATAACAGCATCTTGAGAAACCGTTCCACACCCATTTTTATCTTTTACATAAACGGTATAAAATCCTGGAACTAGATTATTAAATCGTGGCGAATCTTGATATACAAAGTTATCCAAACTAAATTCATAATCTCCTGGACCAGTAACTATCGCTTCAAGTGTATTTGTATTTACTTCAAATTGGTTGACAGCAATTCTTTCTATAGTTGCTATATCAGATTCAATTACTCTAATGGTTGCTGTGGTATCACAACCATTGCTATTTGTTACCGTTACTGTATAGTCATCTTGTGAATTTACTGTTATTGTTTGTGTAGTTTCACCAGTTGACCATAAATAACTTGAATAACCAGGACCTGCATCTAGAACTTCATCAATTCCTGCACAAATGGTTATTGGACCTTGATTATTGATATCTGGTCTTTCAAATACTTCAATTTCAAAGAAGGAAACATCGTAACAATCAGGGTTATTTCTGTTTTGAATTCTAGCATAAATTGTTTGAGCTCTTGATGTATTGGTATATGGCACGGGAAGAGCATTGCTATTTGAATCCGCATCAGCCTGATTTAAGTGATAAGTTATTTCAAAATCAGAAGCTGATTGACCGTTTAATACTGCACCATCTTGTTGCGAGAAATCAAAATCTTCAAAACCATCATTAGAAGGATCATCACAACCCACTATATCAGGAGCAAAACCAGCAGTTGGTTGTTCGCTTACTGTCAATGTAAAGCTCGTGAAATCCGCACAAACTGGATTAGCTACAGCTTCAATTCTAACGTATACTGTTTCTGGATTTGTAACATTATTATAAATCACAGGCAAAGCATTACTGTTATTATCCGCATCATTTTGTGTAGGATGGTAAGTAATGGTAAAATCTGATGGGTTTTGATTACCTAAGACTTGACTATCTGCCATTGATAAATCAAAAGATTCGGTATCATCATTTGTAGGATCATCACATTGAACCATATCGTTCACCGCATTTGCAGTTGGAGTAGGGGCAATAACAAAATTAAAACTGGTTGTAGTATAACAACTATTATTATTTACATTATCAATTCTAACAAATATTCTAGGAGTAGAAGCACTTACAGAATAAGGACTTGAAAGTGGACTAGTGTCATTATCAGCGTCTGCTTGAGAAGCGTGATAGGAAACTACAAAGTCTGATGCTGATTGACCATTTAATATGGTAGAATCAAATTGACTAAGATCCACATCTTCAACACCATCATTGGAAGGGTCATCACATACGATTATATCAGCTTGAACACCTGCTTGCGGAGTTGTGTCCACAAATAAATTGATACTTATTGTATCATAACAGCTCGTGTTAGAATTAGTCTGTATTCTTCCTATTATAGTTGATGTTCCAGAGGTATACATGGTAGGTAATGCTGTTGCACCGCCAACAGTTCCTAGATCAGCATCTGATTGATTAGCAAAATACTCTATGGTGAAATCTGCGGCGTTTTGAGTATCTAAAATTTGAGAATCTAGAGTACTTAAATCAAAAGTTTCCTGACCATCGTTTGAAACATCGTCACACAATCTATAATCCGCTACCGAATTTGCGATAGCTTGTTCATTTAAAATAATAGTAATAGGTGCTGTAGCAGCACAACTTTCATTATTTAAATTATCAACACGAACAACCAGATTTGTTGTTCCTAAACTTACTTGATATGGACTTGTCAACGGGTTTGAGTCATTATCTGCATCAGTTTGATTGGCATGATAAGTAACTACAAAATTGGTAGAAGTTTGACCGTTCAATACATCATTATCAAATTGTACACTTAAATCCACATTTTCAACTCCGTCATTACTAGTATCATCACATAAGTCTAAAGTAGCAGGAGTATTGGCTAAAGGAAGTTCATCTACAATTAAATCAAAAGTAGTAGTGTCAAAACAATTTGTATTGTTAATATTTTCAATTCTTACATACATAGTTTGCCCTGCACTACTATAATTTAAGGAAACAGGCGTTGCTCCACCAGCTGAACCTAAATCTGCGTCCGCCTGTGAAACAAAAAAATCAACATTGAAATCTGCAGCGGTTTGTGATCCTAATACTTCCGAAATTTTTGTATTTAAGTCAAATACTTCTGAACCATTATTGGAAATGTCATCACACAGTCTGAATTCTGTTACTGTATTAGCAACTGCTTGAGTATCTAAGAATAAGTTTATAGATGTTGTATCGTAACAGTCAGTGAAATTGGTGTTTTCGATTCTAACATATATAGTAGTATTTCCTGTTAAAGCAAATGGACTTGTTTGAGGAGAACTATTTGTATCGGCATCAGATTGATTTAAGTGATAGGTTATAGCGCTATCTGAAGCATTTTGACTGCCTAAAACTGTTGCGTCAAAATCGGTTAAAAGAATATCTTCTGTACCGTCATTACCATTATCACAAAATCTTTGATCAGGTACAGGATTAGCTACTTTTGAATCGTATACATTTAATGTAATATCAATAGTATCAACACCTTGACAAGCAGTTCCAGGATCAGTAACAGCTCTTACATAAACAACTTCTGAGGTTGGTGTAGCATTTACATAGCTATTAAAATTGGTTATCGCATTAGTACCATTATTAGCATCATTTGATGTTGGGTGGTACGTTACTTGAGCACCACCAGCACTTCCACCTGGAAATACCTGAGAATCGGAAGTTGTAAGATCAAATGTCTCAAAACCATCATTATCTGCATCACACAAATTTAATACCGCTGGTGACAAAGTAATACCACCTGCCTGTGATACTATAACGTCGAAAGTATCGGTAACAAAACAGTCAATCGACGCAGGCGGATTTGTGTTATTAGAAATTCTTGCGTAAACGGTAGTTGTACCTAATGGAAACAGGTATGGACTATTAATAGATCCTACATTATTGTCGGCATTATTTTGAGTTAGAAAGTATGAGATAGTAAAATCGGTGGTACTTTGAGTACCATAAACAATAGGATCTATAACGGTTACGAGGTCTAATGGTTCGTCACCACTACCATCAGAATCACACAATCGTTGTATTGGAACTGGATTTATTATTGGATTTTCATAAACATTTATAACTTGAGTAGCCGTAGCAGAGTAGAAGCCGCTGGTTACCGTTAAAGAAACAGTGTAGACTCCAGGTCCAGCATATAAATGTGTTGGGTTTAATTGAGTACTTGTATTTCCATCCCCAAAATCCCAAAGAACGGTTGCTGTTGCACAAAGTCCACTAGCAGAACTGTTAAACTGTATCGTACTACCATCACAATAGTCGGTTTGATTTCCATTATTACCGCCTCCAGAGCCATTATTAGCATCTTGTGCAAGGAATGAAGGTTCAAAAAATGAAGTGATAAATGGTGGTAATCCTTCTCTAGACTGCATAGGCGTAGCCAAAGCCACACCATCGTCAACATAGCCTGCAGCACCACCTAGTAAATTAGGACTTCTTATTACACCTAACCATGGTTGACAAGTACGTGCATGATAAATCATACCGTCAATACCTAATTGTAAAGCTCCACGACCAGAATTATTAGTTGCATTTGTAGGAATTACATTAGGTCTACTATTCCACATGGCTCCACCATTAATTTCATACTGTAGAATTTCTCTGGTGTTCCCAGTTCCACATCCATTACCAGTATCTTGGGTATTTCCATTTAAGTATACGAGTTGAGAATTTGGAGAAAACTCAGTACCATAATATCTTGAAGTGGTTCCAGTAGTGTTAGTAAGAGGTATAGGATTAGAGACAACACCAGTAGCGTTATCAAAGTCAGCTAGATAAGCCGTTCCAGCGTTCCCTATAGAGGTATTTGATACTTTTGATGCATCAGGTGATAATCTAATGTAACCACGAGCATCACTCATTGCAGTTGTTGGTAATGGTGAGTCAACACCTTGGGCAGCAAGTATAATTCCACCACCTGCAGGATAAGCACTATAAGTTCCATTTCCATCAAAAGTAAGAATCCAATAAAAAGTTTGAGAATCGTTGTAAGCTGCTGTAACTTTTTCCTGAGTACTTGCTTGTATTAATAAATCTCTTCTTCCTGCTACTACATCTCCTAATCCACTATTAAGGGACATATCTACGATACTATATCGCAATCCTGCACTAGAACTAATAGTAATTACAAAATACCTGACTGTGGACCCTAAATCGGGAATGATAATGGCAGACTGAGCACTAGAGGAATTACCGGATAGTCCGGTTCCATTAGGCATAGCATTACCATTTCTATCCCAAACTGTTGTTCCGTCTGAATACATTAATAAGGTACCACATTCATCTGATATGGTACTACAACCTTCAAATGTATTCAAGGAACCAGTTGGACCAGGAAGAGGTGCTCCACTATTAAAATCTAAACTTGCGTTTTGTCCAAAGAACCACCACGATGCCTCTCCTTGAGAATACATCGACAGAGGTGTCAATAAAATTAGAAAGAGTAAGAGTTTTTTCATTTTCGTCATTGATTAATCTACGCAAAGTAAGATTTTTTTATGACTTCAATGATATTATGTTAAGACCACCTTAAAATATATGATAAGTATTTGTTAATTAAATGTTTATGCTTTCGCGAAAGCGGAATAAAAAACGTTATGCATGTATAATAAATAGGGCTGGACGTTTATGAATATCTGGAATATTTTGCTTCCATTTTTTTACTGAAAAGGTTCTAATATATTCAGTTGGTAGAGTGATATCGCATGCTATGCACAAACGCGTTTCTGGATGTAATGTGGTTAATAATTCTTCAATTAACTTATTATTGCGATAAGGCGTTTCAATTAAGGCTTGAGATTGATTTTCTCGTAAACTTAATGACTCTAATTGTTTAATTCTTTTTCGACGATCATGCTTATCAATAGGGAGGTAGCCATTAAACGCAAAACTTTGTCCATTCATACCACTAGACATCATTGCCATAAGGATGGAACTAGGTCCTACTAGAGGTTGAACTCTTATTCCTTGTTCATGTGCCATTGCTACAACCTGTGAACCTGGATCTGCAACACCAGGAACACCAGCCTCGCTCATAAGACCTACATGTGTACCTTCATGACATGGTTTAAGAAAAGTAGGTAATTCACTAGGTTCGGTAAATTTATTAAGTGTTGAAAGTTGCAGGCTAGGTTGTGATTTTCCTGGGTGAATGCTTTTTATAAAGCGTCTAGCACTTTTTTCATTTTCTACGATATAATGATCAACTACCTCAATTACCTTTTTTACAGATATAGGTAATACCTCGAGAGGATTAATTTCACCTAGTGTTACAGGGATGAGAAACAACCTACCTTTTTCCATCATACTAATTTGTATTTATATATGTTTTTTCTTGTCTTGATATATTGATGTACCATGTTAAGAAAAATTCCTTTATCATCATTTAAAGGAATTAAAAGCTTGTTTAAAATTTCACTATTGGTTACCTGATATTTAAGATCGATATAGGCATAACCTTGAACCTTATTGTTGGAAATTTTAAGTACTGCGTGTTCTGTTGTTGTGCGACCTCTTAATTTAAGAATATAGGATCCATTCATGAAGTTAAATTCTTCTAATAATTCATCTATACTCTTACCGTTTTTTAAGTGTTCAATATCTGCCAATTGTTGTAACAATTCGTTATTGACTATATAATCATCGGGAGATTGACAAGAGTTACTAAATAACCACTTAAGAAAATTAATAGCCTTTTTATCGCTTCTAAAAAATATTAAACCATCTCTAGAAGGAAGAGCTATTTTATTAATTTGAATACGATTGTCTTTATAATTAAGTACAGATTTTAAATGTATAGCTTTTCGCTTACGAACAAATTTCGGTCTTTGAGCCTTAATTTCTATGTATTCTTTTATTTCTGCAATTAAAAGGCTTCCTGTTTGTTCATAGGATACTCTATGAATTTTCCTAGTTAAGTTTTCTGCCCACTTAGCTTGTGCGGTTACAACTTGTCTAAGTTTTTCTTCATATTTCTGCTTTTGGAAATATAAAGAGATTGATTTTTTCATTAAAAAGATAAAGGACACCTGTAGTCGCAGGTACTGAGTCCAAAAATTCTTGAAGGCCTTTTTTTACACTCTTTTGTGCTAATTGTTTTTGAAAGCTGTTTATAATTTTTTTTCCTGTATCTTTTTCAAGAAGAATCTTAAACAACTTTACTGTTGCTGCCGCATCACCTGTAGCTCGATGTCTCGAAGGAATTGGAATGCCCAATGATTTACAAAGTTTTCCTAGGTTGTAACTTTCTTCATCAGGAAGTAATTCTTGAGCTACTTGAACCGTGCAAATGCTTTCTCTTTGATAATCATAACCTAGGCTAGAGAACTCCTGGACTAACATGCGGTAATCAAACTCAGCATTGTGAGCAACTATGACACAACCTTCGGTAATTTCAATAATTCTTTTTGCAACCTCAAAAAATTTCGGAGCTTTGATTAACATCTTATTGTTTATACCTGTAAGTTGAACTACAAACGGTTGAATGGGTTTTTCCGGATTTACCAGGCTAGCAAATTGATCCACTATTTCATGTCCATCAAATTTATATATAGCGATTTCGGTGATTCCTTCATCACCATAATTACCACCGGTAGTTTCTATATCTAGTATTGCGTACAATTAATTATTTTATTTGGTGAAACTACATAAAAAATGCCGTGATTATACACGGCATTTAAAAAGGTTATACAAAGGATATTAAATTTTTGGTCCGTAAATCTTATCATATAGATCCTGATACCTTGCTTTAATATTTCTTCTTTTCAATTTTAGGGTAGGAGTGAGTTGTTCATTATCGATAGACCAAACTTCTGGAGTAAGTTCAAATCGCTTTATGCGTTCCCATTTTCCAAATTGTTCGTTATAATGATCAACTTCTCTTTGATATCTGTCAATTACTCGATCTAGGGCACATAATTCTTCGTAAGAATTGTACTTAAGTTCTTTACGCTCTGCCCATTCTTCAAGAAATTCAAAATTAGGTTGAATAAAGGCTGCTGGCATTTTTTCTCCTTCACCAATTACCATGATTTGTTCTACAAAACGACTTTGTTTAAGAACATTTTCAATTACTTGTGGAGCAACATACTTACCACCTGATGTTTTAAACATCTCTTTCTTTCTATCCGTAATTCTTAAGAATCCTTCTTGGTCAATTTCACCTATGTCTCCTGTATGAAAGTAACCATCTTTATCAATAGCTTCAGCGGTTTTTTCTGGATCCTTATAATAGCCCATCATACGTTGTGGACCATTAATTATTATTTCACCATCTTCGGCGATTTTAACATCGGTTTCCTTTAATGGTTTTCCTACCGTACCTATTTTAAATCCGTTATTACGCATGTCATTTACAGCAATAACTGGACTAGTTTCAGTTAGACCATATCCTTCCATTACTGGTACGCCTGCTGCGTTGAACACACGTGCAAGTCTGGGTTGAAGAGCAGCGCTACCACTAGCTATGGCTTGTAGATTGCCTCCTAATGCTTCTTGCCATTTTGAGAAAATCAATTTACGCGCTAGTTTAAGTTTTTGTTCATACCACCAGCCATTCCGTCCATATGGTTCCCACTTTAATCCAAGTTCTACAGCCCAGAAGAATAATTTCTTTTTAATGCCGGTAAGATCTGTTCCTTTGGCGATAATTTTATCGTATACTTTTTCGAGTAATCGAGGTACCGCACTCATTACATCGGGTTGCACTTCTTTTAGATTGTCCGATATAGCTTCAATAGACTCCGCAAAATAAATACCACCACCTACATAGGTATACATGTATAATAACATGCGTTCATAAATGTGACAGACAGGTAAAAAGCTTAATGCCTTACCTTTTCCTTCAATGATAGGTAGTCGTTCTCTAGAAAAGATAGCGTTGCTACTAATATTTTTGTGAGAAAGCATTACACCTTTAGGTCTACCGGTTGTTCCAGAAGTATAGATAAGAGTTGCTAGGTCATCTTCCTTGATGGCAGCCATGCGATCCTCTAATTCTTTTTGGTTACTGTCGTCTTTACCTAATTCTAATACTTCTCTCCAGCTTTTACAGCCTTTGATATCATTATAAGAATAAACTTCCTGCAATGATGGAACCTTGTTTCTTATTGCTTGAACCTTATCATATACCTCTTGATCAGATACGAAAACAAATTTTGCCTCACTATGATTAAGAACATATGCGTAATCCTCTTCTGATATAGTAGGATAAATAGGTACATCTTGGGCACCTGTTTGCATAACTCCTATATCAGTGATGTTCCATTCCGTTCTATTGTTTGTTGATATAATACCAACTTTATCGTCCTTTTGAAGTCCCAATCGCATTAATCCACGTGATAGGGCACAGGCTTGATCAATATATTCTTGTGTAGAGGTTTTTTCCCATATTCCATTCTGTTTAGTAACTAGAGCATCTTCTCTAGGATAATTCTTTAATTGGTAATATGGAAAGTCAAATAATCGTTTGATTTGCATGAATTATTTTTTTCGGACGCTAAATATAATACTAGTATTATAAAAAAGTTAACAATCCGATCTAATAAATTATCTATTGATATAGATGTAACCAGCAAGATTTTCTTTATTCCCTATCTTAAGTACGTAGAAATAAGTACCTTCTGGTAGTTTTTCGTCCTGAGATGTTGTTACTCGACCTTCAGAAATTCCAGAAAAACTATTGTCGTAATTTTCTTTTTGATATACAGCCACACCCCAACGATTGTAAATGATAAGTTCGTTATCTGGTATATCTTCTAATCCTCGTATAATAAGTGTGTCATTTATACCATCACCATCTGGTGTAATTCCATTATAAACTAGAATATCATTGCCATTTTCAAGAATAGAAGCTAACGTATAAATAGTATACTCTTGTGTTGCATTAATTTTTGTAGTAATGGTACCTTCATTGACCGTTCCTGTAATAGAGTCATTTCCTAAATTGTCCCATTTATTGGTGGTAGCATTCCAAGCAGCTATTCTAAGTTGACTCAAATTATTTACTAAACTACTTACATTACTACTCGATGTCCAGTGTAAAGTAACATCTGCAGTACCTGTACTATCAAGATACCAAAACTCAGTTGTTGAAACAATATCTAAGCTAGGCTCAAAGGCAGATGTGTCAAAGCCACTCACAAATGTGGTAGGAGCGTTAGGATCCTCCTTAAAATAAGCTGCTACAAATTGTTTTTCTGTATAATTAGAAATTCCTAGTGGTTTAAGTTCAAAATCATCTCCAATTGGAAAAGTGAAATCTATTGAACCAGAAAATTCATTAAATCCATCAACATGTTTATTGTCATTTGAATCAAAATAAAAGTTATTATTTAAAAATTTGAGTCTGATGTTGGGATTAATTCTAGGTGTAATAAATCTACCAGATATAAAGTCTAATTCTCCCGTAATTCCTACGGAAGTTAATAAACTTAAATCATCATCTACTTCTAACTCCACATTCTCAAAATTCATTTGGTTGGTACCAGAGAAAGTAAGCATGCGATTATAATTGTAAAATCCGGCAAGTCCATCATTGTCATTCGATATTCCGTCATTTATGACATCTGTATGAAAACCTATCTGTCCTGTTGGATGTATTTTTAAATTACCATAATTATGTATGGCAGTTTGCGCTTTCGCGAAAGCGTAAACTAATAACAAAGTAAAGAATAGATAATTTTTCATAATCTAAATTTTAGTAATACCAATGTTTGAAAAATTGGCGTTTAGTGTAGCACCATTTACATTTAATACATATCGAATGTTGATGACGTCATTTGCATTTAGACTAAACATAATTGTACCTGTGGTGCCCCAGAAATCTCTACTAGGGACACTTGCAAATCCTCTAGATAAATATCCTCTTCTTGATCCATTGATGAAAACTGCTAGGATATATTTATTATCACCTGCCGGCATATTGGTAGTTGATAATTCTCCAGAGATAAGATAATTTCCTTGTTGAAGAATTGTGATTTCAGAAGTTCCAGATATTGTATAATAATCGTTATTTATCGTTGTAACGTGACTATTAGTCAATGGCAAATCATAAAAGGTGTTTATTGCAGTAGGTAAGGAGCCTCCATTACGATTTAATATTACAGTCTTGCTTTCATCTACCGTTAGTTTTTTCCATGTAGTAGAATTTCTCAGGTACAAAGATTCATCTGTGGTATTGTAAACAATAGATCCTTCATTAGGATTAGAAATGCTGTTAATCTCGGTTGTGGTCAAAGTAGGTATCCCCATTATAGAGTTGGGATCTATTTGAGCTTGTGAGAAAGCGAACCACACGGTAAATATTAAACTACTTAGGAATAATTTCATGAGCAAGTTATTTGTAGGCTGTAAATAAAACCACTACGGCTTCATTGTTAACATCTGCTGGTTGAACATTAAGTACTGGATTAGTATTATTTACCGTTATATCACCGTTAGTATAAGTAGCATTTACGGTAAAACCATTTGTAGTAAAATTGGTTAAAGACGCTTCAATTATACCCAAATTAGACCCATTTTGATCACCGTATCTTATGCCAACACAGTTTGAGCTACTTGAATATCTAGAAATGTCATTGATTGAATTTCCATGTCCACCTACGTAAATACTTTGTTGAACAATGCTTCCTCCGTTATTTCTAGCAAAACCGTTTGAAGTTCCATATGAATTTGAAATTCCACGAGCATTATTTCCCACACCGTTATCTGCCGCTATATTATTCGATTCAACATTTGCATGAGCAACAAAGCTTACTTGTGAAGGTTGGAAGGGAACATCTGATATTGTAATTGATCCAGACGAGTTAATAGTGAAGCTACCTAAATAGACATTAGAATCAACAAGCATTTCACTCCAACCGGTATTTGTATATTCTAGCATTCTGTTACGGTCTGTATCATATACAATACTACCTTCTTGAACGCCTACTATTGAGTTGATTTCTGCGGTTGTTAAGTTTGATATCCTCATTAAGGAGTCTGGGTTTATTGCAGGCTGAATAAATGAGAATAACAACATTAAAAGTATTATGATAAAAAGAAGTTTTTCATTTGAAATTAATTAAGGTAGTTTAATAATGGTGAACATGAAATCAAGATCAATGTCAACCTTAGGACTAGCACCATTATCGCTATCTCCTATATTCACGTTAAATCCATTAGCATCATTTCCGTAGTACGAAATTCCAGGATCATCGTAGTTTGAACCGCCAGCTGGTGGACAGTTTCCATTACAATCTAATACGGTTAACTGTATTACATATCCAGTTGTTATAGGAGTTGTAAAATTAATACGATAGTCTCCAGTATTAAGTCTAGTAATGCTCGAAGTTCCAAAGCTTGTGATGGTAGAACCATCTCCTGCCACATTACCAGCTGCAGCAATAGTAGGACCAACAAAATAAGCTCCACCATCTGATCCAACTTGTATACTATTATTGGCATCGGCACTTACGACCTGTGCAGTGGTTGTTGTACCAGCCTCGTTGGTAAAAGTTATTTCTCCAGTAGCATTTGGATCACTAGAAGTTGGTGTATCATTTTGTGAAAAAGTTGTTACGGTTTCATCAATATCTACTGCAGTACCATCAGCTTCAGTTACAGTAGCAATACGATTACCAGCGATCACATTAGTAATAACGATACCGTTAGTGTCAATAGTCACATCGGTACCATCATTATTGGTGAATGTATAGGTTCCATTCATGTTATCAGTGATATCAGCTTTAGCAACAGTTTGTACCGTACCATCTTCATTAGTATAAGTAACAAATCCGTCATTAAGGTCAGTAAGATTCGTTACTGTTTGTGCAGCAGACACATCTACGAATAGGGCACCGTCAGTACCAGCAGTGATGCTGTTATCAGCATCAGCAGAGATTAGATTTACATTAGCATTCGTAGCGTCTTCATTAGCATAAGTAAGTTCACCAGCATTGATTCCTAAAGCTGTAACCGTTTCGTTAATATCTTCTGTATCACCATTTTCATTTTCATAAGTCGCAATGGTATTACCCGTTGCTGCATTACCAGTGATGGTAGTAATGGTTTCATCAATATCTACAGCAGTACCATCAGCTTCAGTTACAGTAGCAATACGATTACCAGCGATCACATTAGTAATAACGATACCGTTAGTGTCAATAGTCACATCGGTACCATCATTATTGGTGAATGTATAGGTACCATTCATGTTATCGGTAATATCAGCTTTAGCAACAGTTTGTACCGTACCATCTTCATTAGTATAGGTTACAAATCCGTTTCCAAGATCGGTAAGATTCGTTACTGTTTGTGCAGCAGATACATCTACGAATAGGGCACCGTCTGTACCAGCAGTGATGCTGTTATCAGCATCAGTAGAAATCAGATTTACATTAGCATTGGTAGCGTCTTCATTGGCATAAGTAAGTTCACCAGCATTGATTCCTAAAGCTGTAACCGTTTCATTAATATCTTCTGTATCACCATTTTCATTTTCATAAGTAGCAATGGTATTACCCGTTGCTGCATTACCAGTGATGGTAGTAATGGTTTCATCAATATCTACAGCAGTACCATCAGCTTCAGTTACAGTAGCAATACGATTACCAGCGATCACATTAGTAATAACGATACCGTTAGTGTCAATAGTCACATCGGTACCATCATTATTGGTGAATGTATAGGTACCATTCATGTTATCAGTGATATCAGCTTTAGCAACAGTTTGTACCGTACCATCTTCATTAGTATAGGTTACAAACCCATCATTAAGGTCAGTAAGATTCGTTACTGTTTGTGCAGCAGATACATCTACGAATAGGGCACCATCAGTACCAGCAGTGATGCTGTTATCAGCATCAGCAGAGATCAGATTTACATTAGCATTGGTAGCGTCTTCATTGGCATAAGTAAGTTCACCAGCATTGATTCCTAAAGCTGTAACCGTTTCATTAATATCTTCTGTGTCACCATTTTCATTTTCATAAGTCGCAATGGTATTACCCGTTGCTGCATTACCAGTGATGGTAGTAATGGTTTCATCAATATCTACAGCAGTACCATCAGCTTCAGTTACAGTAGCAATACGATTACCAGCGATCACATTAGTAATAACGATACCGTTAGTGTCAATAGTCACATCGGTACCATCATTATTGGTGAATGTATAGGTACCATTCATGTTATCAGTGATATCAGCTTTAGCAACAGTTTGTACCGTACCATCTTCATTAGTATAGGTTACAAATCCATTTCCAAGGTCAGTAAGATTCGTTACTGTTTGTGCAGCAGACACATCTACGAATAGGGCACCATCAGTTCCAGCAGTGATGCTGTTATCAGCATCAGCAGAGATCAGATTTACATTAGCATTGGTAGCGTCTTCATTGGCATAAATAAGTTCACCAGCATTGATTCCTAAAGCTGTAACCGTTTCATTAATATCTTCTGTATCACCATTTTCATTTTCATAAGTAGCAATGGTATTACCCGTTGCTGCATTACCAGTGATGGTAGTAATGGTTTCATCAATATCTACAGCAGTACCATCAGCTTCAGTTACAGTAGCAATACGATTACCAGCGATCACATTAGTAATAACGATACCGTTAGTGTCAATAGTCACATCGGTACCATCATTATTGGTGAATGTATAGGTACCATTCATGTTATCAGTGATATCAGCTTTAGCAACAGTTTGTACCGTACCATCTTCATTAGTATAGGTTACAAATCCATTTCCAAGGTCAGTAAGATTCGTTACTGTTTGTGCAGCAGACACATCTACGAATAGGGCACCATCAGTTCCAGCAGTGATGCTGTTATCAGCATCAGCAGAAATCAGATTTACATTAGCATTGGTAGCGTCTTCATTGGCATAAGTAAGTTCACCAGCATTGATTCCTAAAGCTGTAACCGTTTCATTAATATCTTCTGTATCACCATTTTCATTTTCATAAGTCGCAATGGTATTACCCGTTGCTGCATTACCAGTGATGGTAGTAATGGTTTCATCAATATCTACAGCAGTACCATCAGCTTCAGTTACAGTAGCAATACGATTACCAGCGATCACATTAGTAATAACGATACCGTTAGTGTCAATAGTCACATCGGTACCATCATTATTGGTGAATGTATAGGTACCATTCATGTTATCAGTGATATCAGCTTTAGCAACAGTTTGTACCGTACCATCTTCATTAGTATAGGTTACAAATCCGTCATTAAGGTCAGTAAGATTCGTTACTGTTTGTGCAGCAGACACATCTACGAATAGGGCACCATCAGTACCAGCAGTGATGCTGTTATCAGCATCAGCAGAAATCAGATTTACATTAGCATTGGTAGCGTCTTCATTAGCATAAGTAAGTTCACCAGCATTGATTCCTAAAGCTGTAACCGTTTCATTAATATCTTCTGTATCACCATTTTCATTTTCATAAGTAGCAATGGTATTACCTGTTGCTGCATTACCAGTGATGGTAGTAATGGTTTCATCAATATCTACTGCAGTACCATCAGCTTCAGTTACAGTAGCAATACGATTACCAGCGATCACATTAGTAATAACGATACCGTTAGTGTCAATAGTCACATCGGTACCATCATTATTGGTGAATGTATAGGTTCCATTCATGTTATCGGTAATATCAGCTTTAGCAACAGTTTGTACCGTACCATCTTCATTAGTATAGGTTACAAACCCATCATTAAGGTCAGTAAGATTCGTTACTGTTTGTGCAGCAGATACATCTACGAATAGGGCACCGTCTGTACCAGCAGTGATGCTGTTATCAGCATCAGCAGAGATCAGATTTACATTAGCATTCGTAGCGTCTTCATTGGCATAAGTAAGTTCACCAGCATTGATTCCTAAAGCTGTAACCGTTTCATTAATATCTTCTGTATCACCATTTTCATTTTCATAAGTAGCAATGGTATTACCCGTTGCTGCATTACCAGTGATGGTAGTAATGGTTCATCAATATCTACAGCAGTACCATCAGCTTCAGTTACAGTAGCAATACGATTACCAGCGATCACATTAGTAATAACGATACCGTTAGTGTCAATAGTCACATCGGTACCATCATTATTGGTGAATGTATAGGTACCATTCATGTTATCAGTGATATCAGCTTTAGCAACAGTTTGTACCGTACCATCTTCATTAGTATAGGTTACAAATCCATTTCCAAGGTCAGTAAGATTCGTTACTGTTTGTGCAGCAGACACATCTACGAATAGGGCACCATCAGTTCCAGCAGTGATGCTGTTATCAGCATCAGCAGAGATCAGATTTACATTAGCATTGGTAGCGTCTTCATTGGCATAAGTAAGTTCACCAGCATTGATTCCTAAAGCTGTAACCGTTTCATTAATATCTTCTGTATCACCATTTTCATTTTCATAAGTAGCAATGGTATTACCCGTTGCTGCATTACCAGTGATGGTAGTAATGGTTTCATCAATATCTACAGCAGTACCATCAGCTTCAGTTACAGTAGCAATACGATTACCAGCGATCACATTAGTAATAACGATACCGTTAGTGTCAATAGTCACATCGGTACCATCATTATTGGTGAATGTATAGGTACCATTCATGTTATCAGTGATATCAGCTTTAGCAACAGTTTGTACCGTACCATCTTCATTAGTATAGGTTACAAATCCATTTCCAAGGTCAGTAAGATTCGTTACTGTTTGTGCAGCAGACACATCTACGAATAGGGCACCGTCAGTACCAGCAGTGATGCTGTTATCAGCATCAGCAGAGATCAGATTTACATTAGCATTCGTAGCGTCTTCATTATCATAAGTAAGTTCACCAGCATTGATTCCCAAAGCTGTAACCGTTTCATTAATATCTTCTGTGTCACCATTTTCATTTTCATAAGTAGCAATGGTATTACCCGTTACTGCATTACCAGTGATGGTAGTAATGGTTTCATCAATATCTACAGCAGTACCATCAGCTTCAGTTACCGTTGCAATACGATTACCAGCGATCACATTAGTAATAACGATACCGTTAGTGTCAATAGTCACATCGGTACCATCATTATTGGTGAATGTATAGGTACCATTCATGTTATCAGTGATATCAGCTTTAGCAACAGTTTGTACCGTACCATCTTCATTAGTATAGGTTACAAATCCATTTCCAAGGTCAGTAAGATTCGTTACTGTTTGTGCAGCAGACACATCTACGAATAGGGCACCATCAGTTCCAGCAGTGATGCTGTTATCAGCATCAGCAGAAATCAGATTTACATTAGCATTGGTAGCGTCTTCATTGGCATAAGTAAGTTCACCAGCATTGATTCCTAAAGCTGTAACCGTTTCATTAATATCTTCTGTATCACCATTTTCATTTTCATAAGTAGCAATGGTATTACCCGTTGCTGCATTACCAGTGATGGTAGTAATGGTTTCATCAATATCTACAGCGGTACCATCAGCTTCAGTTACAGTAGCAATACGATTACCAGCGATCACATTAGTAATAACGATACCGTTAGTGTCAATAGTCACATCGGTACCATCATTATTGGTGAATGTATAGGTACCATTCATGTTATCAGTGATATCAGCTTTAGCAACAGTTTGTACCGTACCATCTTCATTAGTATAGGTTACAAACCCATCATTAAGGTCAGTAAGATTCGTTACTGTTTGTGCAGCAGACACATCTACGAATAGGGCACCGTCTGTACCAGCAGTGATGCTGTTATCAGCATCAGTAGAGATCAGATTTACATTAGCATTCGTAGCGTCTTCATTGGCATAAGTAAGTTCACCAGCATTGATTCCTAAAGCTGTAACCGTTTCATTAATATCTTCTGTATCACCATTTTCATTTTCATAAGTAGCAATGGTATTACCCGTTGCTGCATTACCAGTGATGGTAGTAATGGTTTCATCAATATCTACAGCAGTACCATCAGCTTCAGTTACAGTAGCAATACGATTACCAGCGATCACATTAGTAATAACGATACCGTTAGTGTCAATAGTCACATCGGTACCATCATTATTGGTGAATGTATAGGTTCCATTCATGTTATCAGTGATATCAGCTTTGGCAACAGTTTGTACCGTACCATCTTCATTAGTATAGGTTACAAACCCATCATTAAGGTCGGTAAGATTCGTTACTGTTTGTGCAGCAGACACATCTACGAATAGGGCACCATCAGTTCCAGCAGTGATGCTGTTATCAGCATCAGTAGAAATCAGATTTACATTAGCATTGGTAGCGTCTTCATTGGCATAAGTAAGTTCACCAGCATTGATTCCTAAAGCTGTAACCGTTTCATTAATATCTTCTGTATCACCATTTTCATTTTCATAAGTAGCAATGGTATTACCCGTTGCTGCATTACCAGTGATGGTAGTAATGGTTTCATCAATATCTACAGCAGTACCATCAGCTTCAGTTACAGTAGCAATACGATTACCAGCGATCACATTAGTAATAACGATACCGTTAGTGTCAATAGTCACATCGGTACCATCATTATTGGTGAATGTATAGGTACCATTCATGTTATCAGTGATATCAGCTTTAGCAACAGTTTGTACCGTACCATCTTCATTAGTATAGGTTACAAACCCATCATTAAGGTCAGTAAGATTCGTTACTGTTTGTGCAGCAGACACATCTACGAATAAGGCACCGTCAGTACCGGCAGTGATGCTGTTATCAGCATCAGTAGAGATCAGATTTACATTAGCATTTGTAGCGTCTTCATTGGCATAAGTAAGTTCACCAGCATTGATTCCTAATGTAGTAACTGTCTCCAAGTTCTGTACTAAAGCTGTAAGATCAAGCTGTGTAACCACACCATCTTCATCGGTGTAATCGATGTTAGTATCATCAGCATTCAACGCAATAGAGGTAAGAGTTTCCAGATTAGTAACATCAATAACAGTAGTACCACCATCTTCATCGGTATAGGTAAACGTACCGTCTGTGTTTTCAACGATAGTGGTTAAGGTCTCCAAGTTTTGTACTAAAGCTGTAAGATCAAGCTGAGTAACCACACCATCCTCATCGGTGTAGTCGATGTTAGTATCATCAGCATTCAACGCAATAGAGGTAAGAGTTTCCAGATTCGTGACATCAATAATGGTAGTACCACCATCTTCATCGGTGTAAGTAAACGTACCGTCTGTGTTTTCAACGATAGTGGTTAAAGTCTCTAAGTTTTGTACTAAAGCTGTAAGATCAAGTTGAGTAACCACACCATCCTCATCGGTGTAGTCAATGTTAGTATCATCAGCATTCAACGCAATAGAGGTAAGAGTTTGCAGGTTGGTAACATCAATAACGGTAGTACCACCATCTTCATCGGTGTAAGTAAACGTACCGTCTGTGTTTTCAACTAAAGTGGTTAAAGTCTCTAAGTTTTGTACTAAAGCTGTAAGATCAAGTTGAGTAACCACACCATCCTCATCGGTGTAATCGATGTTAGTATCATCAGCATTCAACGCGATAGAGGTAAGTGTTTCCAAATTGGTAACATCAATAACAGTAGTACCACCATCTTCATCGGTATAGGTAAAGGTGCCGTCTGTGTTTTCAACGATAGTGGTTAAAGTCTCTAAGTTTTGTACTAAAGCTGTAAGATCAAGTTGAGTAACCACACCATCCTCATCGGTGTAATCGATGTTAGTATCATCAGCATTCAACGCGATAGAAGTCAGTGTTTCCAGATTTGTGACATCAATAACAGTAGTACCACCATCTTCATCGGTGTAAGTAAAAGTACCGTCTGTGTTTTCAACGATAGTAGTTAAAGTTTCTAAGTTTTGTACTAAAGCTGTAAGATCAAGCTGAGTTACGACACCATCCTCATCGGTGTAATCGATGTTAGTATTATCAGCATTCAACGCGATAGAGGTAAGCGTTTCCAGATTCGTTACATCAATAACAGTAGTACCACCATCTTCATCGGTGTAAGTAAAAGTACCGTCTGTATTTTCAACGATAGTGGTTAAAGTTTCTAGGTTTTGTACTAAAGCTGTAAGATCAAGCTGTGTAACCACACCATTTTCATCGGTGTAATCGATGTTAGTATCATCAGCATTCAACGCGATAGAGGTAAGCGTTTCCAGATTGGTAACATCAATAACAGTAGTACCACCATCTTCATCGGTGTAAGTAAAAGTACCGTCTGTGTTTTCAACTAAAGTGGTTAAAGTTTCTAAGTTTTGTACTAAAGCTGTAAGATCAAGCTGAGTTACGACACCATCCTCATCGGTGTAGTCAATGTTAGTATCATCAGCATTTAACGCAATAGAAGTCAGTGTTTCCAGATTGGTAACATCAATAACTGTAGTGCCACCATCTTCATCGGTATAGGTAAACGTACCGTCTGTGTTTTCAACCAAAGTGGTTAAAGTCTCTAAGTTTTGTACTAAAGCTGTAAGATCAAGCTGAGTAACCACACCATCTTCATCGGTGTAGTCGATATTGGTATCATCAGCATTCAACGCAATAGAGGTAAGAGTTTCCAGATTCGTTACATCAATAATGGTAGTACCACCATCTTCATCGGTGTAAGTAAAAGTACCGTCTGTGTTTTCAACAATAGTGGTTAAGGTCTCCAAGTTTTGTACTAAAGCTGTAAGATCAAGTTGAGTAACCACACCATCCTCATCGGTGTAATCGATGTTAGTATCATCAGCATTCAACGCAATAGAGGTAAGAGTTTCCAGATTCGTTACATCAATAATGGTAGTACCACCATCTTCATCGGTGTAAGTAAACGTACCGTCTGTGTTTTCAACGATAGTGGTTAAGGTCTCCAAGTTTTGTACTAAAGCTGTAAGATCAAGCTGAGTAACCACACCATCCTCATCGGTGTAATCGATGTTAGTATCATCAGCATTCAACGCAATAGAGGTAAGAGTTTCCAGATTCGTTACATCAATAATGGTAGTACCACCATCTTCATCGGTGTAAGTAAAAGTACCGTCTGTGTTTTCAACGATAGTGGTTAAGGTCTCTAAGTTTTGTACAACATTGGCTAAATTAATGGTAGTAATTACGCCGTCTTCATCACTATACTCCAAGGCTGTTTCACTTGCATTAAGGCCTAGCGAAGTGAGAGTTTCCAAGAAAGTAGTATCGATTATCGTTTGAGTGCCAGTTTCATCTGTATAGGTATAAGTGCCATTACCGTTGTCAGTAAGAGTAGAGATACTCGTATCTGCAATAGTGACAATATTTCCATTTGCATCACTGAAAGTGTAAGTACCATCCGCATTATCAATTAATACAATACTTCTAGTTGCCGTATTCAATTCATCAATAGCATCTTGTACGTTCAATGCACTCAAACCTGATGTAACATTATTGTAGGGATCAGAGTTTGCACTGGTATCAATAACGACGGTTCCTCCGTTGATATTTGTAAAAGTATAACTACCGTCATTGTTATCTGTCAAAGTTCCTCCAATACAAAGACTTTCCCAGTTTCCAGACCTATATTGATACAAACAATTTTCGGTAGAATTGTATACGATAGCACCATTAAGCGGTGTAATCGCATTCATCTCGGCAGTTGTCACCCGTGTAACAACAAGTACATTGGATGTACTTTCCAATTCTAAAATCGAAAAAGGATCAATACTATTTGGATTATCACCAATTTTTACTTGTGAAGTGGCGTAAAGTGAACCTAAAAAAATGAAAAAATAAACTAGGGATCTCATATCTTCTCTTTGAATTACATACGAAAATATCTAGCATAAAGTTTTTTCTAGTAATTAAATATCACAATTGTTTAACAATCGTTAAAAGGAATTTTTCTCTGATTAAAAGCTCTTTTTGTAGAGTTTATTTTGTGAATTTGGTTGTTTGGGTTAACTGTAAGTTTTCCTATTTATGCTTTCGCGAAAGCGTAAAATCAAAAAACCCGAGTACAAACTCGGGTTAAATAATTTATGATTATTTATATTACACACTAATCTGATCTTCTTGATTACGGAAAATCAATTGGTCATCAAATTGATCAATTAAAACAATACTTTCAGTACTAATTTCTCCAGAGAGTATTTTTTTAGACAATTCATTCATGATCTCTTTTTGAATTACTCTTTTTACTGGTCGTGCACCATATTGAGGATCAAATCCTTTAACAGCTAATAAGTTGATAGCTTGATCTGTGGCGTCAACTGTAATTCCTTGTTTTGCGAGCAATTTAGTTACACTCTTCAACTGTAATTTTACAATTTCTTTTATTTCAGCTTTTGTAAGTGGGGTAAACATGACGATATCATCAATCCTATTGATAAACTCAGGTCTTACTTGTTTTTTGAGAGCTTGAAGAACTTCATTTTTGGTTTGATCGATTAATTGTTCATCAATCACATTTGCGTTTTCAAATTTATCTTGTATGGCATGGGCACCCATGTTTGATGTCATAATGACTATGGCGTTTTTAAAATCGGCTACTCTACCTTTATTATCAGTAAGTCTACCTTCATCTAGGACTTGCAATAGAATATTAAAAGTATCTGGATGAGCTTTTTCAATTTCATCCAAAAGAATTACTGAATAAGGTTTACGTCTTACTGCTTCAGTAAGCTGTCCTCCTTCGTCATATCCCACATATCCAGGAGGAGCACCCACAAGTCTGCTTACGCTATGACGTTCTTGATATTCACTCATATCGATTCGTGTCATGGCGTTTTCATCATTGAATAGAAACTCGGCCAAAGCTTTAGCAAGTTCAGTTTTTCCTACACCAGTTGTTCCTAAAAATAGAAAAGAACCTACTGGTTTACGTTGATCTTGTAAACCTGCTCGACTGCGACGCACCGCATCACTCACAGCTTCGACAGCTTCATGTTGTCCTACAACTCGTTTATTTAATTCAGTTTCTAGGTTGAGTAGTTTTTCTCTTTCACTTTGAAGCATCCTTGTCACCGGTATTCCGGTCCATCTAGCAACCACCTCTGCAATGTCATCATATGTTACTTCTTCTTGAATTAGGGCTTGAGAACTGTCTTGTAACGCAGCTTGTTCTTGAAGTTTTACCAGTTGTTCTTGTGCTTCCTTGATTTTTCCGTAACGTAATTCTGCCACTTTTCCATAGTTTCCTTCTCTTTCTGCACGTTCTGCTTCCAATTTATAATTCTCAATATCTGATTTAAGATTTTGAATAGCATCAATTACAGACTTTTCATTTTCCCATTGAGCATTGAGCTCATTTCTAGATTCTTTTAAAATGGACAATTCAGAGTTTAGTGACTTAAGTTTGACTTCATCATTTTCTCTTTTGATTGCCTCAATTTCTATTTCCAACTGCATAATTTTGCGGTCAAGAACATCCAATTCTTCTGGTTTTGAATTGATTTCCATTCTTAATCTCGCTGCAGATTCATCTATTAGGTCTATAGCTTTATCTGGAAGAAACCTGTTTGTAATATATCGTTGTGATAGCTCTACAGCACCAATAATAGCATCATCTTTTATTTGTACTTTATGATGTGCTTCATATTTATCCTTGATACCTCTTAAGATTGAAATAGCACTTTCTGTGTCAGGTTCATCAACAGTAACTTTTTGAAAGCGACGTTCCAAAGCTTTATCCTTTTCAAAATATTTTTGATATTCATCTAGGGTTGTAGCTCCAATAGCTCTTAATTCTCCTCTGGCTAGTGCAGGTTTTAATATATTGGCAGCATCCATTGCTCCATCGCCACCACCAGCACCTACAAGAGTATGTATTTCATCAATAAACAATACAATATCACCGCTACTTTGCGTAACCTCTTTCACAACTGCTTTTAAACGCTCTTCAAATTCACCTTTATACTTTGCACCAGCTATTAAGGCACCCATGTCTAATGAAAATATTTGTTTTTCTTTGAGATTTTCAGGCACATCACCAGCCACTATACGATGAGCAAGTCCTTCTGCAATCGCAGTTTTACCTACTCCTGGTTCTCCGATTAACATCGGATTATTTTTAGTTCTTCTAGAAAGTATTTGAAGAATTCTTCTTATTTCCTCATCACGACCTATTACGGGATCTAATTTTCCTTTATCAGCGAGATCGTTCAAATTCTTGGCATATTTACTAAGACTTTGGTAGGTCTCCTCGGCACTGGATGAAGTCACTCGATTGCCGTTTCTTAATGACTCAATTGCAGCTTTTAAGTCTTTCACATTGATTCCTTGATCTTTCAGTATCCTTGAAACCGTTCCTGAACCTTCAAAAATGGCTAATAATAAATGTTCAATAGAAACATATTCATCATTCATTTTACCAGCGATAGATATAGCATTGTTTAGTGTACTTGCCGTATCTCTCGAAAATTGTAAGTTTCCTCCGGTGACGGTTGATAGAGATCCTAATTGCTTGTCTATTAATTGACTAATTATGGATAATTGAACACCTAATTTTTGAAAAATAAAAGGAAGGACATTCTCATCTACAAGTTGAATGCCCTTAAATAAATGTTCGTTTAATATACTTGGGTGTTGAGCCTCTTGTGCAATTTGTTGAGCTTGTTGTATCGCTTCTTGAGACTTTATAGTTAATTTATTTAAATTCATAGTATTCATTTTTATTCCTACATTAGCAACTGTTGTACCTTGTTTAATTCTTGACAAAAAGACATTAATTACCGAGTTTAACAAGACATTTTGTCTGATTTAAGTTATTGATAATACGATCATTATTGAACAAGAACTATATTTGTACCAGTTTAATAACCTATTTACATGGGAATTTTTGATAAATTTTTCAAATCACAAAGAGATATTGCCAAGGATGAAATTACTGGAATTCCTTGGGACTCTCTTGAATCAGTAGATCAATTAGATAATGTAATTCGCAATTCTAGATTAAAGCCTAAAGTTATTTTTAAACATAGTACGCGTTGTGGTATTTCAAGGATGGTTCTTAAGAATTTTGAAAATAATTATGTCAAAAATGATGTAGATGTAAGTTATTATTATCTTGATTTGCTGCAGTTTAGAGAAGTGAGTAATGCCATTGCTCAAAAACTTAATGTAGTACATCAAAGTCCTCAAGTAATCGTACTTTATCAAGAAGAGGTTTTACACAATGAATCTCATCATGGTATCGATATTAAAAAAGTACAAGAAATAGTTGCTAATAAAAATAAACCTACCTATGAGTTGGAATAGAACAATAATGCTAGCCGGTCTTTTTCTATTGTTATCCTGTAAAACAAATGTTTTTACAGGTAAAAAGACTTTAAATTTTATGTCGAACTCGCAATTGTTTCCAATGGCTTTTGCTCAATATGACGATTTTTTAAATCAAAATAATGTAGTTACAGGAACCTCCGAGGCAAAGATGATTGAAGACGTAGGTAATAAAATTAGAATTGCTGCACAACGATGGTTATCGGCTCTAGGAGAAGAAGCTTATTTAAAAGACTACAAATGGGAATATAATCTAGTTAAGGACGAAACGGTAAATGCCTGGTGTATGCCTGGTGGTAAAATTGTCTTTTATACTGGAATCTTACCAATTTGTCAAGGGGAAAGCGGTGTTGCAGTAGTAATGGGACATGAAGTAGCACATGCACTTGCAGATCACGGTGCGCAACGTATGAGTGCAGCTCAGGTACAAGCGCTTGGTGCGGTAGGTGTTGCTGTTGGGTCACAAGTTGCAGGAGCAAACCAACAAACTCAACAAATTTTGAATCAAGCCTATGGTTTAGGTTCACAATTAGGAGGAATGTTACCGTTCTCAAGATCTCATGAAACTGAAGCTGATAAAATAGGTCTTTATCTATCTGCTATAGCCGGATACGATCCATATGAAGCTCCAGAATTATGGAAACGCATGAAAGCGGCTAGTGGTGGACAAGCTCCACCAGAATTTCTAAGTACGCATCCATCTAACGATAGTCGAATAGAATTTCTTAATCAACTTGCTCCTAAAGCAAAAGAAGAAGCAAAAAAATACGGAGTTACTTCATTCAAGTAATTTTGAATCTTTACTTTTAAGGCGCTCATAAAAGAGCGCCTTTTTTTATGAAACCAACTTTACCAAAGGGTCACAAAAAACTTATAAAGGCCTGGGCATTCTATGACTGGGCAAACTCAGTTTATTCACTGGTTATAGCGAGCGCTATTTTTCCTATTTTCTACAGCTATATAAGTACTAAAGCTTATGAACAAGACAACGTTCCTGATTTATTCAAATCAGTGACCAATGAAAATATCATTATTATAACAACCGCAATTGCCTTTTTAATTGTCTCTATAATATCACCTATACTTTCAGGAATAGCCGATTATTCTGGTAAAAAGAAAAGGTTTTTACAGTTTTTCTGTTATCTAGGAGCTCTAAGTTGTTGTGGATTGGCATGGTTTAGTTTTGATTATCTATATGTAAGTTTACTTCTATACTTGCTAGCACTGGTAGGTTTTTGGGGATCACTAGTATTTTACAATTCCTATCTACCAGATATTGCTCACCCAGACCAACAAGATGCTGCAAGCGCCAAAGGTTTTTCTTATGGCTATATAGGTAGTGTGATCTTACTATTACTGTGTCTAGCGCTCATACAAGGTGGCTTTTATCCAGAAGAAGGTATTCTAGGTCTAGATGCACCGCGACTTTCCTTTGTCCTCACTGGTCTTTGGTGGATAGGTTTTGCCCAATATTCTTATGCATACCTGCCATTAGGAACAAAAAAGGATACCTCTCAAGTTAAAAACATTTTTACTAATGGATTTAAAGAGCTCAGGAAAATATGGAATCAATTAGATCATCTAGGACAATTGAAAAGATTTTTAGGAGCTTTTTTTATCTACAGTATGGCTGTACAAACTGTAATGTTAATCGCAACTTATTTTGGAACCGAAGAAGTTCTGTGGCCTATGAATGAGGAGACAGGTGAACGTGATGGCACACTAGGATTAATTGTAAGTATTTTGTTAATACAACTTATTGCGATTCCTGGTGCGTGGTTGGCTAGTAAGCTTTCGCGAAAGCATGGAAATATAAAAACTTTAATGGTCATTAATATATTATGGGTGTGTATATGTATTTACGGTTATTTTGTATACACACCTATACAATTTTATGTTACCGCGGGATTTGTGGGGTTAGTAATGGGATCAATTCAAAGTTTGTCGAGGAGTACCTACTCAAAAATGATTCCTGAAAATACCATTGATACAGCCTCCTTTTTTAGTTTTTATGATGTTTCAGAGAAAATCGGAATTGTGATTGGAATGGGTATTTTTGCATTGGTAAATCAGTACACTGGCAGCATGAGAGAAAGTATATTATTTCTAGTTGCTTTTTTTACCATTGGAGTAGTGCTGCTTTATCGAACGGGAAAAATTAAGTAAAACCATTTAGATTACAAATGAAAAGCCGTCTAGTAAAGTACTAGACGGCTTTTTATTTAATTATAAGGAATGCTATCTTTTTTCTACATCGCCACTTCCTATGATAGAAGTTTTAACCTTACTGGATTTTCCATCATACACAATATCACCACTACCAGCAATACTTGCATTAATGGTACCTCCATTACAATAAACACTAATGTCACCACTTCCTGCGATACTAGCGTCAATATTATTAGCTCTTAGACCGAACCCTTCAATATCACCGCTACCAGCTACACTAGCATCTAAATTTTCAGTACGCCCTTTTAAAATTATGTCACCACTACCAGCAACATTTACTTCTAGGTTTCTTGATTCAGTTTCAACTTCTATATTACCAGATCCAGCAACACTTATTTCCATATTAGATGATTTTAAAACAAGTTCTGAATGAATATCGCCACTACCTGCCAGTGATAAAGCTTCAATTTCTTGAACAGGTACTGTAACATAGATTCCCTTGCGAGTACTCACATTGTATCCATCCTCAATACCAATTTTTAATCTACCGCCTTTCACCTCGATCTCTATATGTTCCATGATATTAGACTCGGCCTTTACTTCAATGGAGCCTTCTTTCCCAGCAACCAATGTTACATCAATGCTATTTCTTACATTGACCTTGTCATAATCACCTACTTCAAAGGTTTTTGAAATGACCTCACCGTTTCCTTTAATTTTATCTTTTCCCCACCATTGAGCCTGAGATATTTGTACGCTTAAAAGGGCTATAAAAAGTAATGTTATATGTTTCATGATTTTTGGGTTTAATTAATTGATTTTAAGTGATACTCCACCAAAACTACTGTTGATATTGATGGTACTGCTAGCGCTAGAGCTACCGTAATGTCCTGCTTTTGATTTATCGGTCATATTTTTATTAGATCTGGTTGTTATGATATCATTGGAGAGATTGATCCCAGCAAACTCGGTATCGATATCAAAGGTGAATGATGCATCTTTATTTACACCTACATCCACTTTGGTATATTCTGCTCTTAGGATTGCTTCTTTAAAATTTCTCCCTAATTCTCTAATTCTTGCACTCCCAAATTCTGTATTCAAATTGACATATTCTGACACATTATCAATTTTTACGGTAGAATAATCACCGCGACCTGTAACCGTTCTTACAGATTCTATTTGAACTGTTGTAAAGTCATTACGAAAATTCAATTGATCCACCTCACCAAACTTTCCAGTAGTGTAATCACCACTAAATTCAATTTTGTCCGCCTTTTCAAGTTCAAATCCGCTGAAATCTGCTCTAATAGTAGCTGACTTGATATAATCAAAGTGACAGTTTTTGGAATAATCAAATTTGAGTAAGTTGTCCTCATGATGAAGGTTTCCTATATCAATTCTCCCAAAATCACATTGTATTTTTGCATGTCCAAACAAGTCATCAATTTCAACGTTGCCGTAGTCATTTGCGATGTCAATATCTGCGGTTTTGGGTAATTTTATGATATAATCAATTTTCATATTTGTCACTCTGTTGCTATTACTACTAAACAAGGCATTCCAAATGCTCGAACTTTGATTTCGATTACTAAAATCGGCATCGGTCCTTGCGATTACTCTAGAGCTACTTGTATCAAAATCTACATTGATCTCTCTTAATTTCTCTACAACATCATCTTCGTCGTCGCCACTTACTTCAACTACAACTTTGATGTCTATTTGCGCTTTATCCCATGTTGTCATTGAAACATTTCCAAAACTGTTCTCCACCTGGAGCATACAAGTTTTGTTAACCGGGAATGACTTATTAAGGGTTTTTGTCTTGGTGTACTTACCTTTATCAGGACCAGCTAAAGCTACTACTGGTACTATAAGTAAGAATACTATATTAAATAATGTTTTCATTTTCTTTTTCTAGTTTGAGTTCTTCGAGTTGTTTAATTTGCTCACGAGCTATTTCAAGTACTTGTATTCTATTTTGAAAGTTTTCTATCATCGCTGCGATGACAACTTTACTATCCTTATTTATTCTATAATCCTGCTTGATATCTTCATACTGTAGTTCTAGCTTTTCAATAGCAGCTAGCGCCTCTTCAATGATTACCGCATTTTCTGCAGTACGTAACGTATTAAGTTGTTCTAGTTCATTTTTAATCGTACTAGAGAAAAACGTTTGAGTTTGCGCAATCTCTGGCGACACTTCTGTTACAGTTGTATCGGTAGACGTCATTTTCAAACCAGCTATTCCAAGTAAAACTGCAAGAGTAGCAGCAGCACTCCATTTTAGAATTTTTGATAAAGAAAAGGTGTTATCCTTATCACCATCCTTATCTATAGGTAATGGAATTACCTTTGTTTCCTCATCACATAACTCTTCTAATTTTTCAAGAAAAGCTTCTCTATGACCATTAGGCAATGGTGTGGTGTCAAAATCTTGCTGTTGAAACCAGCTCTTCATATCATCCTTCATATTCCTCAATTTTGTTTCTTAAACTTTGTTTTGCACGAGATATCATAGTTCTACATTGTCCATTTGAAAGGCCTAGAATCTCACATATCTCTTCATTATCCATTCCTTCAATCAAGCTTAGAGTAAGTACTTGTCTATAATTTTCTTTTAGTTCACTCATTATTTCTAGTACTTTCCTAGCGGTCATTCCGGTTTGTTCCATATCGATCCCTGTATCATCTGGTTGTTGTTCCATTTCATATGATACTTCTTCATAATCTACAGTTGGCATTTTTCCTGCTTTGCGCAGGTGAGACAAACTGTTATTAATTACAATCCTTTTTAACCAGCTACCATAGGTACTTTCTCTATTCCATTGATTCATTTTTCTAAAAGCAGATATCATACTTTCTTGCATAATATCTTGCGCTAGATCAGTTTGTTGTACAATGCGCAGTGCAACATGATACATACCGTTGGCATACTTGTCGTACAACTTCATTTGTGCTCTACGATCGCCTTGCTCGCACAAGTCATAAATGGATATTTCTGTTTCTGTTAAAGTCACTTGGTCAGTGTTACGTTATAAAGATGCTACTTTTTTAAGTGTGTTACAGTAAGTGGCAAGAAATTTGAAAATTATATCAGAAAAAGGACCCTTTTCCCTTCTTTCGATGTAAGGTTATACTTGATAGTTAAGGTCAATATAGTTGTTTTACAGTTAGTTGTGGTTTGGGATTACGCTTTCGCGAAAGCGGAGAAAAAAATATTTAAATTAAACGTACAGGCAGCCCTATGACAGGTTGTCTACCTAAATGTTATTATGTTTAAACCTAAAAAATTCAATATAGACAACTTGTCACTGCAAGAATTTGATCAAGATGCGGAATTTATCCCATTATTGAGTCAGGAGGATGAAGAGGAGATGGATAGAGAATCTATTCCGGAAGTACTACCAATTTTACCGTTGCGTAATATGGTATTATTTCCTGGGGTTGTAATTCCAATTACCGCTGGTCGTGACAAATCTATTCAGTTATTACAAGATGCAAACCGTAACAACAATCCTATAGGTGTTGTAGCTCAAAAAGACGAGGAAATTGAAGATCCTACTTTTGAAGATTTACACAAAACAGGTGTTGTAGCCCGTATTCTTAAGGTGTTCAAAATGCCTGATGGTAATACAACGGTCATTATTCAAGGTAAAAAACGCTTTGAGATAGATACTCTCGTTAAAACTGAGCCTTACATGGAAGCTAGTACCAGACCTACCGGTGATACTAGACCAGAAAAGGGAGATAAGGAATTTGAAGCAATTATTGACAAGATTAAAGAATCCTCACTAGAGATAATTAAGGGAAGTCCTAATATTCCATCAGAGGCGACTTTTGCTATTAAAAATATCGAGTCTGATTCTTTTTTAGTGAATTTTGTGTCTTCTAATATGAATCTTAAGGTAGGAGAGAAGCAGCAGTTGCTAGAGATGGATGATCTTAAGGAACGAGCTCTTGAAACTTTAAGATATATGAATATTGAGCTTCAAAAACTGGAGCTTAAAAACGATATTCAATCTAAGGTTCAAAGTGATATAAATAAACAACAGCGAGAATATTTTCTTCATCAACAAATGAAGACCATTCAGGAAGAATTAGGTGGTGGAGTGAGCTCACATCAAGAAATTGATGATATGCGCCAGCGTGCTAAGAAGAAAAAATGGGATGATAAGGTAAAAGAGCACTTTGATAAGGAGTTGGCCAAAATGCAACGTATGAATCCTCAAGTTGCAGAATACTCTATTCAACGCAACTATCTAGACCTTTTCCTTGAGTTACCATGGAATGAATTTAGTAAGGATAATTTTGACCTAAAGAGGGCGATGAAAATATTAGATCGCGATCATTATGGTCTAGATGACGTTAAAAAACGTATTATAGAATATCTAGCAGTACTTAAATTGCGTAACGACATGAAATCTCCGATTTTGTGTTTATACGGTCCTCCAGGTGTTGGTAAAACTTCACTAGGTAAATCTATAGCAGAAGCTTTAGGCCGTGAATACGTAAGAATGTCTCTGGGTGGTTTGCGTGATGAAGCGGAAATTAGAGGTCATAGAAAAACCTATATTGGTGCCATGCCTGGTAGAATTATTCAAAGTATCAAAAAGGCCAAAACCTCAAACCCAGTTTTTGTTCTTGATGAAATTGATAAGTTAAGTAGCAGTCATAATGGTGATCCATCAAGTGCTATGCTCGAGGTATTAGATCCAGAACAAAACAGTGAGTTCTACGATAACTTCCTGGAAATGGGTTATGACCTGAGTAAGGTGATGTTTATAGCTACTTGTAATAGTTTAAATACTATTCAACCAGCTTTACGTGATAGGATGGAAATAATCAATGTTACTGGTTATACCATTGAAGAAAAAGTAGAAATAGGAAAACAACATTTACTTCCTAAACAACTTAAAGAGCACGGACTTAATAAAGAGCATTTAAAATTAGGTAAACCACAGATTGAAAAAATCGTTGAAGGTTATACTCGTGAAAGTGGTGTACGTACTCTTGATAAGCAAATTGCAAAAATGGTACGCTATGCTGCAAAAAGTATTGCCATGGAAGACGACTACGACATTAAGATTTCAAACGATACTATTATAGAGGTTTTGGGTTCTCCAAAACTTCTACGAGATAAGTATGAAAATAATGACGTTGCTGGTGTAGTAACTGGACTAGCATGGACAAGAGTAGGTGGCGATATTTTATTTATTGAATCCATATTAAGTAAGGGTAAAGGACAACTATCGATCACAGGTAACCTAGGAAAGGTTATGAAAGAAAGCGCCACTATTGCCATGGAATATATTAAATCAAATGCCGATCAATTAGGAATTAATCCAGAGGTATTTGAGAAGTATAATGTTCACATTCACGTACCAGAAGGTGCAACACCAAAAGATGGTCCTAGTGCTGGTATTACGATGTTAACCTCTTTAGTGTCTTTATTTACGCAGCGCAAAGTGAAGAAAAGCATTGCGATGACAGGTGAAATTACTTTGAGAGGAAAAGTGCTACCTGTCGGTGGAATTAAAGAGAAAATTCTAGCAGCTAAACGTGCTAAGATTAAAGAGATCTTACTTTGCGAGCAAAATCGCAGGGATATTGAAGAAATAAAGGAAGAGTACTTAAAGGGATTGACGTTCCATTATGTATCTGATATGAGTCAAGTACTTGAGTTAGCTATTACTAAACAGAAAGTAAAAAACGCTAAGAAATTGTAACCAAGTTTATATTCAAAAAAAATAGCCGCTTTAAAAGCGGCTATTTTTTTGTAATTATTTTTTGATCAATCCGATTTCAACTAATCTTTGATGTAGAAATTCACCAGCAGTAATATCATCATACTGTTTTGGATTATTATCATCGATACATTCTTCAAGACAATCTAAAGGCATTTCACTTCTAGGATGCATGAAGAATGGTATGCTATAGCGGCTAGTATGCCATAACTCTCTTGGAGGATTTACTACTCTATGTATAGTAGATCGTAATTTGTTGTTAGTATGTCTTTCCAACATATCACCTACATTTATAACGAGTTCATCCTCACCTGCGATCGCATCTATCCAACGACCGTCTTTATGTTTTACTTGCAAACCTGGTGCACTAGCACCCATAAGTAAGGTTATTAAATTAATGTCGCCGTGTGCGCCAGCACGCACTGCGTTATCTGGCTCTTCAGTAATTGGTGGATAATGTATAGGTCTTAAAATTGAATTCCCATTACTAGCCCAGTGGTCAAAGTAGTTTTCTTGTTTACCAATATACAAGGCAAGTGCACGTAATACATAGATACCGGTTTTTTCTAGCATTCTGTACGCCTGCATTCCAACTTCATTAAAATGAGGTAATTCTTTGACCTGAACGTTGTCAGGATATTCTTCCGTTAAATTGGCATCGGCAGCAGGTTCTTGTCCAAAGTGCCAGAACTCTTTTAAATCTCCTTCTTTCTTTCCTTTAGCATGTTCTTTTCCAAAAGAAACATAACCGCGTTGACCACCTAAGTCCTCACGTTCATATCCTTTTTTTACATCCGTAGGAAGTTTAAAAAACTTCTCCACCTCATTATATAACTTCTCTGTAAGTTCATCATCTAAAAAATGATTTTTTAAGGAAACAAAACCTATTTCTTCATAAGCATTTCCTATTTCTGTGATAAACTTCTTTTTTCTTACGGGATCATCGCTTAAAAAATCAGCTAGATCTACACTAGGAATATTTGTCATGTCTTAAATTATTAAAATTGTATATATGCTCCCAATTGTACCTCATTATTTGTTACAATCGGAGCAAATTGAATAGTATAGCTTTTCTTTGACTGGCTAGAGTATTCAACTTTATTTTTATCCTTAAATATAATATTCTTTATCATAGGATATAACCAATATCCTAATTTTGTTGAAAGAATTCCTATTCCAGCACCAGCAAGAACATCATTGAACCAGTGTTTGTCATTATAAATTCTCAAAAAACCAGTGAGAGTGGCTATTGAATAACCACCTATACTAAACCATATGCTGCGGTGACCGTATTCTTGATGTAAAAACTCTGCACCCATAAAAGTGAGCGCCGTATGGCCAGAAGGAAATGTACTTACTGATCTACCACTAGGTCGGCGAGCGCTTATATTATTTTTAGTTATCCTTACACTAGAATACATGAATAATCCAGACACTAAAAGAACACCTGTTTTGTTTTTCCAATCGTATCGACCTTTGTATCCTGCAAATTCCAATCCATAAGCACTAGCTATTCCTACAACAGGCAGGTAATCGTCCACTGTTACTTTTGAACCATCCGGTTTAAGAGACTCTCTTATTTCAACACTTAAATCTCTAATAGGACCCTTTCTTATACCGAAAGCACCAGAGGCAATTAAAAAGGTAGGTAACAATAAGGACTCATGTTTAAATTCTAAAGGCTCATTTAAATTTAAACTGTAATCAGATTGTTGACCGTAAATTTTTGGAAAAATAAACAGTGCAACCACTACAAATAAAAGAAGGTGTTTCTTCATAAATCGAGGTCAAAAATAACACACCTATTTTATTCTATAAACAAAAGCTTTTTGAAATCGATTTCGTTACATTTGATTTAAGAAATATTGTAACCTTTCTCTCATGAACGGAGTTTTAAGCAGCCCAAAGACTTTAACCGATTTATTTAAAAACGAATTACCTGATTACAAGCAAATTGAATTATATAAAAGCATGTTGTTACCTCGAATGATTGAGGAGAAGATGCTTATTTTGCTTAGACAAGGTAAAATTTCAAAGTGGTTTTCAGGAATTGGGCAAGAAGCGATTTCATGTGGTATTACACTTGCTATGCAGCAGGATGAGTATATTTTACCTATGCATCGTAATTTAGGTGTATTTACAAATAGGAATATACCGCTTTGGAAATTATTTGCTCAATGGCAAGGTAAGGTAGAAGGTTTTACAAAAGGAAGAGATCGCAGCTTTCACTTTGGCACACAAGAATACCACATAGTAGGAATGATATCTCATTTAGGACCTCAATTAGGAGTTGCCGATGGTATTGCACTAGCACAAAAACTTAAAAATACTTCAAAAGCCACAGCTGTATTTACTGGTGAAGGAGGAACAAGTGAAGGCGATTTTCATGAGGCACTCAATGTTGCAAGCGTTTGGCAATTACCTGTTTTATTTTGTGTAGAAAATAACGGGTATGGTTTAAGCACACCTACTCAAGAACAATACGCTTGTGAGCATATAGCAGATCGTGGTCTAGGTTACGGTATAGAATCCCACATTATCGATGGAAATAACATTATAGAAGTATACACTACCGTAAGTCGTATTCTTGATGATATTAGAGAAAATCCTAGACCGATTTTATTAGAATTCAAAACATTTAGACGTCGTGGACATGAAGAGGCTAGTGGTACAAAATATGTTCCAGAGGACTTAATGGCTTATTGGGAACAACAAGATCCTGTTACTCGTTTTGAAGAATTCTTATTAAATCAAGGTCTAATTACAACTGATCGTGTTGAGGAAATAAAGCAACAATTTAAAACTGATATAAATGAAGGTTTAGATACCGCTTTCGCGAAAGCGTACCCAACACCATCCACGTTACAAGAAATTGATGACGTCTATAAACCACATGTGTACAAAGAGATAGAGCCAGGAAAATCAACACAAAATATCAGATTAGTTGATGCCATTAAAGATGGTCTGTATGAAGGCATGAAAAGATATGAAGACCTAGTAATCATGGGACAAGATATCGCAGATTACGGTGGAGTTTTCAAAATTACAGAAGGTTTTCTAGAAGAATTTGGTTCTGGTAGAGTGCGTAACACGCCTATTTGTGAAAGTGCCATAGTAGAGGCAGGAATGGGATTGAGCATTGCTGGCATGAAGGCAGTTGTAGAAATGCAATTTGCCGATTTTGTGAGTAGTGGTTTTAATCCGATAGTTAATTATCTAGCAAAATCTCATTACAGATGGCAGCAAAATGCCGATGTTGTGGTACGCATGCCTTGTGGAGCTGGAGTAGGAGCAGGACCTTTTCACTCGCAAACTAACGAAAGTTGGTTTTTCACTACTCCAGGTTTAAAAATCGTGTATCCAGCCTTCCCAATAGATGCCAAAGGATTACTAATAAGCGCTATAGAAGATCCTAATCCAGTGATGTTTTTTGAACATAAGGCGCTTTATAGATCAGTTTATCAGGACGTTCCAGATGGTTACTATAACCTTCCTATTGGAAAAGCTGCACATTTATCACAAGGGCAGGACATAAGTATTATTACCTATGGATTGGGTGTACACTGGGCTCTTGACGCTAAAAAAGAATTAGATCTTGATATAGACATCATAGATTTACGGAGTCTCGCACCTATCGATTATAATGCTGTTGAAAATTCGGTGAAACGCACGGGAAAAGTAATTGTTTTAGGAGAAGATAGTGCTGTAGGAAGTGTTATGAAAGACATAGCAGCACACATCGCCGATGTTTGTTTTGAGTATCTGGATGCTCCTGTGAAAGTTGTAGGAAGTTTAAATACTCCAATACCATTTGAAAAAGGGTTAGAAAATCAGTATCTAGCTAATTACAAGTTAGATGAAGTTATAAAAAATCTCCTGGAATATTAGCTTGAGAATAATATTATCCCTAATATTGTAAGTAACTAGCTAACAAATTATGGGGAAATGAAAATGAAATTTATGGAAGAGGCTGACATGTTTCGGCCATCCTTACTAATCCTGACTATACTTTTTGGTCTACTGGCATTTTTTGGTCCTACTGATGGTAGCCTTGGCATGATTAGCCAATTAATGTTTGGCATTTTTGCTTCACTGCTTGTTCTATACTTCGTTTTAAAATTTATTCAAAAACGTAAGAAATTAAAGTAGTTGTCCTAAATAATTAAGTTTATTTTTCTTTTAATGTATCTATAGCACCTACTTTTACTAGGTGAAATCTTCTTATGACATAATCATTGCCGGTGGTGGATTGGCTGGTCTTACCGCTGCGATATTATTAGGTAAAGATTATGATGTGCTATTAATCGATCCAGATACTTATCCTAGACATAAATTATGTGGTGAATATTTAAGCAATGAAGTACTTCCATTATTTGATCAGCTAGGAATAAATATTCAGGCTCTTACCGATGTTTCCATTTCTAAACTTCACCTTACGCTAAATTCTAACTTTTCTCAAATGACTAGTTTGCCATTGGGAGCCGTTGGTGTATCTAGATTTTGCCTAGACAAGGCACTGTATGATAAGGTAATTGTCAAAGGTTGTCACAAAAAGGATAAAGTAGTTAATGTCATAAAAGACTCGACAGGATTCAAGGTTATTACCAAACAAGATGAATTTACTGCAAACCAAGTTCTTATAGCAACAGGAAAAAGGTCGTTATTAGATAAAAGTTTAGATCGAGAATTTATCAAGTTCAAGACTCCATGGCTGGCAATCAAACGACATTATAATTATGAAATGGATAAAAATGAAGTAGGATTACATCATTTTGATGGAGGATATGCTGGCATTTCGATGGTAGAGAATGATACGGTTAATCTGTGTTATTTGGCAAATAATAAGGAGTTCTCTAAATATAAAAATGTTCAAGATTTTGAACGAAAGGTGCTGTCAAAAAACAGTTACTTAGAATCATTTTTTGAGAAGGCATCTCCATTATGGGAAAATCCGCTTTCAATTTCTCAAATCAGTTTTCAAAAAAAGTCTGCTGTTGTTAATGATTGTCTTGCTGTAGGTGATGCAGCTGGTCTAATACATCCGCTATGTGGCAATGGAATGGCAATGGCTATTCATAGTGCCTTTATAGCTTCTAAATTTTTAAAGCGTAGATTAGAAAAACAACTTTCTCAAGAGGAGATGTTGCAAGGCTACACAAGAGAATGGGAAGGAACGTTTGGCTCAAGATTATACGCTGGTAAAAAATTACAATCATTACTACTGCAACCTAGTATTAATAAATTTGCTTTTAAGATTATCAAACATGTTCCAAAGGTTCTACCAACCATCATAAAACATACCCATGGCCAATCTGTCACATATTCGTTATAACCGCGATTTACGTAATGATCTGCCAGAACTTATGGATGCGCCCGATATCGATCCTGATACATTAAAGGCAGCGGTAGAGGATATTAATAAAGTAAATAATTTACTAGGTGGTTATAGGTTTACACTTAAAGCTATTAAAAACATCATTAATAAATCAACAAATAAAAATCTCAATATTGTTGATTTAGGTTGTAGTAATGGGAGTATGTTGCGCTATTTACACGATAACCTTGATAATAGCGAGATTGAATTTTTAGGTATAGATTTAAGTGCACAAAGCATTGATAATGCGCGCAATTTAAATAAAGGTTATGATAGAGTACGCTTTCGCGAAAGCGATATCCTTGATTTAACCGCTCAAGACATTAAGTGTGATATACTCATAAGTACCTTAACTTTTCATCATTTCACAGATACCCAAATCATAGAGTTTTTAAAAAAAGCAGAGGAATTGGGAGCTCAACATATTATAATTAACGATTTACATAGACATTATCTAGCTTTTGTTTTTTTTAAATATTTAAGCCCTATTTTTATCAAGAACTATATCTCCAGACATGACGGTTTAATCAGTATAGCTTCAGGTTTTAAAAAATCTGATTTCAGGAAATACGCACAGGAAGCAAAATGTACCTCTTATAGATTAAATTGGAAATGGTCCTTTAGATATGTATGGCTAATCTCTCTTGAATGAACGTAACAATAAATGCTGTAAGTACCTCTGCACCGAAGTACTATAAAGAAACTAAAGATATTTTACCCTTTGTTGACACCTGGTTGTCTGAGCAAGATTCTAGATTTAAACGTAAGGCTATCAAAATTTTTGAAGGTGCTGGAGTAGACAAGCGCTATTCCATTATGGAACCTACCGAGGTTTTTACAGCAAGTAGTTTTCAAGAACGTAATGATATATACAAAAGGGAGGTAGTTCCTCTTGCTAAGAAAACGATCATAAATGCATTAGAAAAGGCAAATTGGCAGGCACAGGATCTAGATTATATAATTACAGTAAGCTGTACTGGAATTATGATCCCTTCTATTGATGCTTATTTAATCAATGAGCTCGATATGAGACAGAATATTGTGCGATTACCTGTCACAGAAATGGGGTGCGTTGCTGGTGTTTCGGCAATGATCTATGCTACTGAATTTTTAAAGGCAAATCCTAATAAGCGTGCTTGTATACTCGCTGTTGAAGCGCCTACAGCTACTTTTCAACTGCAAGATTATAGTATGGCAAATATTGTGAGTGCAGCCATATTTGGGGATGGATGTGCTTGTGTTCTCATGTCTTCCCATAAAAATGATAAAGGTCCAAAAGTAATAGGTAACGGCATGTATCATTTTCCTGATGCTACTCACATGATGGGATTTGAATTAGTTAACACAGGACTTCAAATGGTGCTGGATAAAACAGTTCCTGAAACAATTGCTTCACATTTTGAATCGATTATTCACCCTTTTTTAAATGGCTATGATAAAACAATTGATGATTTGTCTCATTTGGTGTTTCATCCGGGTGGTAAAAAGATAGTACAAACGGTTCAAGATTTATTTGAACCATTGGGCAAAAATATTGATGATACCAAGGAAGTCTTACGACAATACGGTAACATGAGTAGTGCTACTGTGTTATTTGTGTTAGAGCGATTCATGAATAAGGAAATAACTGCAGGAGAATTGGGTCTAATGCTTAGCTTTGGTCCTGGTTTTACTGCACAAAGAGTATTACTAGAATGGTAAAAAAATATTCTAATAAATGGGCTCTTATATTAGGAGGTAGTTCAGGTTTAGGCTATGCTAGTGCTTTAGAATTAGCTCAACAAGGTATGAATTTGATAATCGTCTATAGAGCTAGCAGAATGATGATGGAGAAAGTGAACAGGGATTTTGAACAATTAAAATCCTATGGAATAGAGCTTATTACATTTAATAAAGATGCAACGCGATCCATAGTGGTGGACGAGATTTCACAGGCCTTGGTAACTAAAAACATTAAATTACATATTCTCTTGCATAGTATTGCAAAAGGGAATTTAAAGCCCATTAGTAAAGAACAAGACTCATTAATTAGTCAAGATTTTGAGCAAACAGTTAGTTCTATGGGTTTATCGTTATATACCTGGTCAATACAATTGTTGAAAAAGGACTTATTTGACAAACCAGCACGTATTATAAGTTTTACAAGCGAAGGAAGTAGTCGTGTGCTTTCGGGATATGCTGCGGTAAGTGCCGCCAAGACTACATTGGAATCTATCACTCGCAGTCTGGCCGTTGAACTTGCGCCTTATCAAATTACAAGTATTTGTATTCAAGCTGGAGTAACCTTAACTCAAAGCTTGTCTCGCATTCCCGGCGTTGATCAAATTATTGAGAAAACCAAAAAACGCAATCCATTTAATAGATTAACTCAACCACAAGATATTGCGAGAGTAGTAGAGCTTATGTGTGATCCTGCAAGTTTTTGGATTAATGGAGATGTTATAAAAGTCGATGGTGGCGAGCATTTACGATAATTATGAAGGAAGGCGATATAATTAAAAGGTTACCCTACGGTAAGGATTTCTGTTTTGTAGATGGGATCAATGAAATTCATGAAAATGGAGTAGTAGGATGGTACCGCTTTCGCGAAAGCGAATCATTCTACAAACATCATTTTAAGAATAATCCAGTAACTCCTGGCGTAATCTTGACAGAATGTATGGCTCAAATAGGGTTAGTATGTTTTGGAATTTACCTTAATCCATCTTTGGAGCATGCTAGTATAGTGATGACGGAAAATCATGTGATATTCGAAAAAATAGTACTACCCGATGAAGTTGTAATAGTCTCTTCTACATTAGTTTATTATCGATTTAATAAACTAAAGGTTCAAGTAAATATGAGGAATGAGAACAACGAAATTATTGCTCGTGGAACATTGAGTGGTATGATTACTGATCACTTTTAAAAATATTGTCCTATACCGAAGGTGATTCCCGAGCTATTATAATCTCCTGCAATTCTTACACCGTAGTCAATTCGTATCACCGCATTGAAAATACGTTTATGTATAAATCTAAATCCTATTCCTGAATAAACGTTTAATCCATCAGCGCTAAAAGCATTTTCTATAGTTGCAAGTGGTTTTCTCACTGCACTAGCATCTACAAACGTATTGCTTTGTAAAACAAACCAACCTTTTTCAAACAAGGTGTGACGGTATTCAGTATTTACAGTAATGGCACCGGTATGACGATCAACTGTATTTCCCGAACCTCGTAGGTTAAGTTGATTATCTATGGTGAAAGGAGCAAATTCACTACCATTAAAACTTGAATAGGCTAGCCTGATTCTATTAGCCAAATTCCCTTTTTTTGCAATGCGATAAAATCTTTCAGAATCCCATCTTACTAGAAGAGTATTACTCAACTCATCAATCATTCCTGTTTTATATTCTAGATTAATTTGATTCCTTGATCCCTCAATATATTGATAATCTATATTGATGTGATTATTCTCATATTCACTTAATATACTATATCTCTTCTCTTGAATGTGTTCTGGTAAATTAAGGATAGTTAGGTCTTCAATTCTTTCATAACGCTCGTCGCTATACTTTACTCCTAATTGAAAATTGTTGTGAAAATTATGTTCATAGAGCACATATAGGCTAGCGTTAGGATTATTGAATTTATATATTTGTTCTTCATTATTTTGATAAACGGGTTCTCTTGTAATATTGCTTATATAGTTTACACCAATTCCCCATTTGTTTGAAATAGCGTAGGGTGCTTCCCAGTACAATCCATAACTGTTAAAAACGTTTTTGGCATAGAAACCACCTACGATTTGATTGCGGCCTAGTAAATTAAATTCAAATAAGGATAATCTATAAGAAAAACTATCATCACTAGCTTGGGATACTCGAACTCCAGGAATAATAGTGAAGTTTTCAACTATTGAAAATGCTATTGTAGTTCTATTTTCATCATTAGTTAATTGATAGGTAGCTTTTGCTATTCCAGCTAAACGATTAAGCCGCTCTAAATCAGAATTAAGTGTTTTAAAATTAACAACATTACCTTCCTTAGTTTTAATTAAATATCTTAGAAAGCTTTCCTTAGTTTTTTTCAAGCCTTCAAATTCGATTCGCTCAATGATCATATCATTCTGCGCAAAGGAACTAGTTATTACGAGGTATATTATGAGTGCTACAGCTTTTTTCATAAAGCAAAACTAAGCTAGAACGGTTTCCAAGATATCTTCAATTAATATGAATTGTATTACATAATTATCACAACCATGTCTGTTTTATGTAGTACATTTAAATAAATAACATTAATGGGTAAAGATAGAAGAGTAGTAATTACTGGACTAGGTGTAGTAGCACCTAATGCTATTACCATACATGACTTTCATAAAGCTTTACTTACTGGTACATCTGGCTTAAAACATCAAAAGGAATTAGAAGAATTACAATTTAAGTGTCAAGTAGCTGGGAAACCGCAACTCACCCAAGAAATAATTGACCAACATTTCACAGCGCTACAACAAAGAGGACTTCTTGCAACTGGTTTAATGTATGGTGTAATTAGTGCTAAACAAGCCTTTGAGAATTCTGGTATCGGTTTTAAAAACAAGTCCTATCATGAAGACATAGGAGTTGTTTTTGGTACAGGACAAAGTGGTGGAGATAAGTTTAGAGAGGCAATACACCACATAGATGACAACAACGTAAGGCGTTTAGGTAGCACTAGTGTTATCCAAACTATGAGTAGTGGTGTAAGCGCTTGGATAAGTGGTGAATTAGGTTTAGGTAATTGGGTAACGACTAACAGTAGTGCTTGTTCTACCGGTACCGAAGCTCTTTTGATGGGATACAATCGAATAAAGTCAGGTAAGGCTCGTGCCATGTTAGTCGGTAGTTGTAGTGATTCTGGACCCTACATTTGGGGCGGCTTTGATGCTATGCGTATTTTACCTACTAAATACAATGACAAGCCTGAGATGGCTAGTAGACCATTATCACATGATGCCTGCGGTTTTGTTCCTGGTAGTGGAGCAGGCTGTTTAGTATTAGAAACATTAGAAAGCGCCTTATCTAGAAAGGCAACAATCTATGCAGAGGTAAAAGGAGGACATTTAAATAGCGGTGGACAAACTAATGGCGGCTCAATGACTGCTCCCAATGGTCTTGCAGTACAAGCTTGTATTAAAACAGCTTTAATCGAATCAAAAATAGATTCTTCTCAAATCGATGTTATTAATGGTCACATTACAGCTACTAGTAAAGATGGCTTTGAGGTGAAAAATTGGTCTGCAGCTTTAAATAGGTCAGGCAAGGATTTTCCATTCATAAATTCTTTCAAATCCACAATAGGTCATTGCCTGGCAGCATCTGGCAGTATAGAGCTTGTAGGTTCTACATTGCAACTTCATCATCAAGTGGTATATCCTAATATCAATATTTCTCAATTACATCCGGAAATTGTTTCTGTGATTGATAAAGAAAAAGTTCCATTAAAACCTATTAAAACTAAAATTCATTCGTTGGCCAAAGCAAGTTTTGGATTTGGAGACGTAAATGCATGTGCAATTTTATCTACCTTTAAACCTTAAAAATGATCAATGACAACTCAAGAAATACATCAAAAATTATTAGAAATTGTAAAGGTTTACTTGCCACAGGATGTGACAGAAAGTTCTATTAAACCAGAAAGCCACCTCATGCAAGATCTAGGAATCAATAGCGCTCACCTTGTTGATATTGTTTTGGATGTGGAAGATACTTTTGATATAATGCTTGATGAAAACGACATGCAGCAAATGCAACGCGTTGAGGATGCAACTACAGTCATACAGAACAAATTATAAAAAGCGTTAATTTTTCAATCGTTTGCAGTTAAACAATCTTAATAGCCTAGTGATTAAAAGGTGCTAGTTGTATTTTTAAAATAAAAAATGCAAGATAAAGCACCATTACTTAAGGAAACACCTACCGACCATCCAATTACCGATATAATAGAAAATCGATGGAGTCCACGAGTTTTTTCCGATGCTCCAGTAACTGCAACAGATTTATATAGTTTGTTTGAAGCTGGTCGTTGGGCTGCTAGCTGTAACAATTGGCAACCCTGGAATATTGTTTATGGAATCAAAGGAAGCGAGGCTTACGACAGAATTTTTGATTGCTTGGACGATTTTAATCAGCAATGGGCCCAAGACGCTCCAGCTCTCGCTTTAGCAGTAATGGATACAAAAAATCCAGATGGTAACAATAATTTTCATGCCCTTTATGATCTTGGACAATATGTAGCAACTATGGCTATTCAAGCTCAATCAATGGGAATAGCTGTTCACCAGATGGCAGGATTTGATCACGAAAAAGCAAAATCTGAATTCAAATTCCCAGAACAGTATCATTTTACAACTGCAATTGCCATAGGACATTACGGTGGTGATCCTAGTAAGCTACCTGATGATTTAGAAGAAATGGAGCATGGAAAACGCTCTCGAAAACCTCAAGAAGAATTTATTTTTAATGGGGATTATGTGAAAAGAGCTGATATCCAATAAATAAAGAAAACTCCCGAATTTAATTCGGGAGTTTTTCTTTTTAAATCATAGCCAGGCCTTGAGCTTTGGTTAAAATCAAATTCAAAAACTCATACGTATTACGCTAACGATTTCGTAATTTTGCACTACAAAAATTGAGAAATAGCGTCATGCAAGATCAAACACCATATACCCCAAAAAATAAAGTAAGAATTGTAACAGCTGCTAGTCTATTTGATGGACATGATGCTGCTATTAATATAATGCGCCGTATTATTCAATCAACCGGTTGTGAGGTAATTCATTTAGGTCATGATCGCAGTGTTGAAGAAGTGGTAAACACAGCAATTCAAGAGGATGCAAATGCCATCGCAATGACATCCTATCAAGGTGGTCACAATGAATACTTCAAATACATGTATGATCTACTCAAGGAAAAAGGAGCTGGTCATATTAAAATATTTGGTGGTGGCGGTGGAGTAATCTTGCCTAGCGAGATTCAGGAATTGATGGATTATGGAATTGAGCGTATTTACAGTCCAGACGATGGTCGTGAAATGGGACTACAAGGAATGATCAATGATCTAGTAAAACGATGCGATGTTCCTGTTCCCGCTTTCGCGAAAGCGAAATTAAACGGAGAATTATTGCAAAACGACGTGCCTACTATTGCGAGATTGATATCGCTGGCAGAAAATAGGCATGAAGATTTTGAAAAACACTTTGCAGATGCAGATAAAACGGATAGTCAAGCACCTGTTTTAGGTATAACAGGAACAGGTGGAGCTGGTAAATCCTCATTAGTAGACGAGTTAATTCGTAGATTTTTAATCGATTTTCCAGAGAAAAATATAGGTATAATATCAGTTGACCCATCAAAGCGTAAAACTGGTGGAGCGCTGTTGGGTGATCGCATACGCATGAATGCAATCAACAACGATCGTGTTTACATGCGTTCACTAGCAACGCGACAGTCTAATCTTGCACTATCAAAACACGTTCAAGAAGCAGTAGATGTTCTTAAAGCTTCTAATTATGATCTAATCATTCTAGAAACTAGTGGAATCGGGCAAAGTGATACAGAAATTTTAGAACACAGCGACGTGTCTTTATACGTGATGACTCCAGAATTTGGTGCGGCTACACAATTAGAGAAAATTGACATGTTAGACTTTGCCGATGTCGTTGCCATAAACAAATTTGACAAGCGAGGTGCTTTAGATGCTTTAAGAGATGTCAAAAAACAGTACCAGCGCAATCACAATTTATGGGAAACAGATCCTGAAACGCTACCAGTATTTGGTACTATTGCTAGTCAATTCAATGATCCTGGTATGAATGCCTTATATGAGGCTTTAATGTTAGAAGTCACCAATAAAACAGGTGTTGATTTAAAACCACAAAGTGAATTAAACAAATCACAAAGCGAGAAGATATTTGTAATTCCACCAGCACGAACACGTTATTTAAGTGAAATCGCAGAAAATAATCGCTCGTACGACGCAACGGCCAAAGCTCAATCTGAAACTGCTCAAAAGCTATTTGGTGTTTTCAAAACTATTATTACAGTTCTCGATATAAAGAATGAGAATCAAACTGATTCTCTATTAGCGGAAAAAGGATTAAACGAAGATGAGATTTTAAATCAAGCTAATTCTTCAGATAAAGAATTTATTGATTTATTAATCGCCCAATTCAATAAAACTCTTAAAGACCTGGATCCATACAACTGGGAAATTATTACAGGTTGGAGTGAAAAAGTTAACCGATATAAACAACCTGTTTATGAGTTTCAGGTACGTGATAAGGTAATAAAGATTGATACGCACACAGAAAGTTTGTCACACCAACAAATTCCAAAAGTTGCGTTACCTAAATACAGCGCTTGGGGTGATATTTTACAATGGTGTTTACAAGAAAACGTACCTGGCGAATTTCCATATACCGCAGGATTGTATCCATTTAAAAGAACAGGAGAAGACCCTACTCGTATGTTTGCTGGTGAAGGTGGACCAGAACGTACAAACCGTCGTTTCCACTATGTGAGTTTAGGCATGCCAGCTAAGCGATTAAGTACAGCTTTTGATAGTGTAACGCTTTATGGTAATGACCCAGGCCACAGACCAGATATTTACGGTAAAATTGGTAATGCAGGAGTAAGCATATGCTGTCTAGATGATGCTAAGAAACTGTATTCCGGATTCGATTTATCGCACGCAGCAACTTCGGTTTCTATGACTATTAATGGTCCAGCACCTATGTTATTAGGCTTTTTTATGAATGCTGCCATAGATCAAAATTGTGAGAAATACATCAAAGAAAATGGTCTAGAAGATAGAGTAGAGGCTAAATTAAAAGAGCTTTATGATGATCTAGATCTAGAACGACCACAGTACCATGGTGATTTGCCAGAAGGTAACGATGGATTAGGTTTGATGCTTCTAGGAGTTACTGGTGATCAGATATTAGAACCAGAGGTTTATAACAAAATTAAAGTTGAAACACTTAACCAAGTACGTGGTACTGTACAAGCAGATATTCTGAAAGAAGATCAAGCTCAAAATACTTGTATTTTCTCTACTGAGTTTGCCCTTAGATTAATGGGTGATGTTCAAGAATATTTCATTGAAAAAGCAGTTCGTAATTTCTATAGTGTTTCTATTTCTGGTTATCACATTGCCGAGGCTGGTGCCAATCCAATTACACAACTAGCATTTACACTAGCTAATGGATTTACGTATGTTGAATACTACTTAAGCCGTGGTATGGACATTAATAAATTTGGACCTAACTTAAGTTTCTTCTTTAGTAATGGTATCGATCCAGAATATTCTGTGATAGGTCGTGTAGCAAGGAAGATTTGGTCTAAGGCGTTAAAACACAAATACGGAGCAAACGCTCGTGCACAAATGTTGAAATACCACATCCAAACTAGTGGTCGCTCGTTACATGCACAAGAGATTGACTTCAACGATATAAGAACCACCTTACAAGCACTTTATGCAATTTACGATAACTGTAACTCGCTACACACAAATGCATATGACGAGGCGATAACAACACCTACAGAAGAAAGCGTACGTCGTGCGATGGCAATCCAGTTAATCATTAATAAAGAGTTAGGTCTTGCTAAAAACGAGAACCCTATTCAAGGTTCGTTTATAATTGAAGAACTGACCGATCTAGTAGAGCAAGCCGTTCTTACAGAATTTGATCGCATCACAGAGCGTGGTGGCGTGCTAGGTGCTATGGAAACCATGTACCAGCGTAGCAAGATTCAGGAAGAAAGTATGCACTATGAAATGTTAAAGCATACTGGTGAATTTCCAATAATCGGTGTAAACACTTTCTTGAGCAGTAAGGGAAGTCCTACGGTGTTGCCAGCAGAGGTTATCCGCGCGACAGAAGAGGAGAAACAAGCTCAAATTGCTACAAAGGATAATTTGCATACCGCTTTCGCGAAAGCGCAACAAGAACAGCTATCTGCCATACAAGAAGCCGCTGTTAAGAATGAAAACATCTTTGAACACTTAATGGAAGCTGCTAAAGTTTGTTCGCTTGGACAGATCACTGAAGCTCTATTTGAAGTAGGTGGACAGTATAGAAGGAACATGTAAGTAATTACAAACTTGTATCTAATAAAAATGCGCCAGTTAAAAAGGTGCATTTTTTGTTTTCATGGATTAACCAGATTATGTAGTCGTAAATTATTGCTTTTGAGAAACCTCCTAAAACTTAAAGAAAACTTAATGTTTTGATGTAGTTTTTTGCTTAAATACAGGTTTAATATATTTGAAAATAAGCCAGAATTACATTGAAAGTTTCCTTATTATTTTTAGTATTTACAAGTTCTTATTTATCGTTTGCTCAAAAACAAGTGCCAAAGGACTCCACAGAAGTCACAAAACCTACCAATTGGGCATCATGGGGTAGAGCGAGTTTTATATTTAATCAAAGTGCCTTTAATGATGAATGGCAAGGTGGTGGAGTAACTAATATTTCAGGTGATGTAAGTCTTACATATGATATACAGTATAAAAAAGATAAGCTGTCTTGGGATACGAGGGCGCTGTTAGAATTTGGACTTTCACAGGTTAAGGACCAACGTTTTTTACGCAAGACAACCGATAGATTTGAGGTTACCAGTATAGTGGGTAATCAAATAAATAAGAGTTTTTGGAATTATAGTACAATTTTCAATTTTAGAACACAACTTATCTCTGGATATGAATTTTCAAATAAAGAAGAGGTCAATCCAGATGGCAGTGTGAGCACCATTCAAGATAGAACAGAAATTTCTGGTGGTTTTTCGCCATCGTATTTTCAACTAGGTCTAGGTATATTGTGGAAAAAGTCCAAAAGCCTTAACCTTAATGTAGCACCGGCTACGACAAGATTGATAACCGTATCATCCAGATTTACAGATGTTGACTTGAATGATCCTGCTGCGGTTGAAAGCTATGATCCTTTTTTTGGAGTTGAAGCCAATAAGACTGCGAGATGGGAAGTAGGTGCTTCTCTTCGTGGCTATTCAAAGCTCGAGGTAGCAAAAAATATTCATATGGAAAATGTTCTAAGCTTATACAGTGATTACTTGGACGAACCTGAGAATGTGGATATTGATTTTACTTTCAATCTTTTTCTGAAGGTTAACGATTATATAAGCGGTAATTTTGCCTTTCAAACGATTTACGACGATAACACCGTTAAAGGTTTTCAAGTACGTCAGGTGATCGGTTTAGGATTTAAATATGCTCTAGGTGAGAAACCTGAAAAACAAGCTTAGTTAGTTTTTTATTACTATCAGGAAACTAGTACACTCTATAGGTATTACGCTTTCGCGAAAGCGAAACTTATATCTAGTAACACGTATCAGATAGATTCATTTTTTCTTTAATAAAGTGTAAAGAAATTTAAACAATTATCTAATTAACAAAGTATTACCACCAATTTCTGTAAGCTTCGGTAACTTCAAAACATGAATTGGAGAAAATTATTTCAAGTACTCGGTATTGTTGCAGCTCTTTTATCATTAATGCCCTTAGTAGCGGCAGACTTTTGGTGGATAAGAATTTTTGATTTTCCTCATCTACTCCTTACCAGTTTTACGTTCATTGCCATAGTTCTATACTTTTTTGTTTTTAAGCCGAAATTCATAAACGACTATACCTATATCTTGATTTTATTAGCTTGTTTTGGTTTTCAATTGACCAAAATAATTCCCTATACATTTTTATATCCTACAGAATTATTAGAAACTCAGAAAGTATCCAATCAACAGGATGATATATCGCTTTACGTTGTTAATGTACTACAGAAAAATAAGGATCAATCTGCAGTAATTAAGGATATTAAAGATGTAAATCCAGATATAGTGCTTGCACTTGAAACTGATCAAAAGTGGGCTAAAAGCTTTAGAATTGAATTACAGAATAAGTATCCTTTTGTAGTGGAACAACCACAGGATAATACCTATGGTATGTTACTTTATAGTAAATTACCGTTATCAGATATAAAGATTAATTTTTTAGTGGATAAAGAGATACCTTCAATTGAAACTAAGGCTACAACTTCACAAGGGGAAATCATCCAACTATATGCAGTGCACCCAACACCGCCCATGCCACAACACAATCCTATGTCTTCTGATAGGGACAAGGAACTCATGCTCGTGGCTTTAAAGGCTCATGAAAGTGATTTGCCAGTTGTGGTTATGGGAGATTTTAATGATGTTATTTGGTCAGATGCTACACAGCTTACACAACGTATTGGTAAATTATTAGATCCTAAAAAGGGACGCGGTTTTTATAATTCATATCACGCAGAATATTTTCCATTAAGATGGCCACTGGACCATATTCTAGTAAGCAATGACTTTAGGTTTGTCGCTATGGAAACCAGACCTTATGTAGGAAGTGATCATTACCCATTATACTTAAAAGTCTCTCTAGAGTCTGAAATTAAAGAGGAACAGCCCGTTCAGATCATTGAGAAACAGGACTGGCAAAGATGCAAGGATCAAATGAGTAAAAATGGTATGAGTAGTTTTCTTGAACTGCCTAATCAGTTGAGAAATCTTATGAACTAGCTAACCACTATATTTTTATAGTAAAACGTTTCTATGATGTACATTTGTTGAACTAATCAAGACAAATGGAAACAATACCATCACAACCAGAATACAGATCCAGACGTAATCGTGAACCCTTTAAAAAGGAATCAGATGCCTATGGTATCAAAGATTCCTTAAAAGATGTTTTCAACAAATATGCTGTTTTTACAGGTAGATCTAGAAGATCGGAATATTGGTTTTTAGTATTGTTCAATATACTCGTAGTATTTGGTTTGTATTTACTATTAATACCTTTTGCAGTCAATCAAAGTGAAGATGGTCTCATTTTAATACTCATTTTGTGGTCATTATATATGTTGACCGTTTTTATTCCTTCGCTAGCCGTAACTGTAAGAAGATTACATGACACAGGCAGAAGTGGATGGAACTATTTTTTAAGTTTAATACCTTTCGTTGGTTCTATTATTTTGATTATTTACCTAGCGGAAGACTCTCAACCTGGTCACAACAATTGGGGCCCAAATCCTAAAGGTATAGGCAATAACACTTTTAATTTTAAATCTGAAAACAATCCATCTTATTCTCAACCTTCATATGAGAAAGATGCTTTTAAAGATTTTTAATGAACTTTAAGTATCTAGCTACTGAAGAAATCCTTTATATACAAACCAACAAATGATAATGAAAAAAGGTCTAGTACTATCTGGCGGTGGTCATAGAGGTGTCGCACACGCAGGAGCATTACAAGCAATGAAGGAATTTGAGCTGTTTCCAGATGAGGTTTCAGGTTCAAGTGCTGGTGCTATTGTAGGTGCAATGTATTGTGCTGGTTATGAACCAGAAGATATATTAAGTATGTTCAAAGAAATAAAACTATTTACGTTTTCAACATTTGCTCGTAGTAAAGCTGGTTTTGTCAATAGCGATGTGTTCAGAAATTACCTAATTAAGTATTTTCCCGATAATTCATTTGAAAAGCTAGAGCGTAAGTTGTTTGTAACAGCTACAAGCTTGATCACAGGACAAAAGAAAGTATTCAGTGACGGTGATTTAATTTCTTCTGTTCTAGCTAGTGCGGCGGTTCCAGGTGTTTTTACACCAGTTGAAATTGACAATGACCTATATACAGATGGAGGAATTATTGATAATTTTCCTTGTAAACCACTTGAGAATAGGGTGGATGAGATGTATGGAGTATATGTATGTCCCTTAAAGGAAATGAATAAAAACGATTTCAAAAGAACTATCGATGTGATTAATCGCGCCGTAAATTTAAAAATGCACGATAGGTCTTTAAAAAAGTTTAAATATTGCAAATGGGTGATAGCACCGCAAGAATTAGAGAGCTATCATTTATTTCAAGCCTCACAAGCCGATGCTATTTTTGAAATCGGATATCGTGAGGCTCTAAAAGTATTGAAACTACAGTATTCTTAATTAATTGTATAAGCTGTAAGTTCTTGATTTGATTCAATACGATCCGTACTAGGAATAGGAAGATTTACACCTAAACTACTAAAATCTTCAAGCTGGTATGTAAATACTACATCCGATTTGATTAGACCAACATTTTCAACCCAATAGTTATCAATTACGATAACATCTTGTGCGTTCATTACTGGTACGGTAGTGGTAAATCCTGCTACTTGAACATCGCTAGTTATGGTAGCATTTACTATTAATTGACTGTATAATACATCGCTGTAGTTAGAACCATTTACTTGAAGACTAGTCACATCACTTTGCTGGACTGTTCTTGCTGTATAAACGATATTTAAATCATAACCTTGAACAGGTTGAGTTGTCATACCGGTTGTGGAGAAAAGCTCTTGATTTGCTCCTGCATTTTGATCATAAAGAGGCGCATTGTTGATAGAAATATCAAAATCGTTCAATCCTTGAAAACTTAAATTCAAATTTCCAGATCCTAATAACCTACCTGATTCTTTGGTTAATGTACCACTAGTCAAAATAGTACTCATTAAACCATTAGCAGGATCTGGATTACTTTGTAACGTAAAGCTGGAACCCGTTTCATTTGAAATAGTTAATACATCTTGAGAAACTACACCATCAGTAGTAACATCATAATTCCAAGAGCTATTCAAAGAGCTAGGGAAATAATCAAAATCGGTTCTAGGAGATTCATCATCGCTGGAACATGATGCAATAATGAATAAGAGGGTTGTGGCTAGTAGATAGTTAAGTTTTGACATGTTATTGTGTTCTGTAAGTTATTGGTAAAGATACTTTTATCTTCATGGGTTCGTCATCCTGATTCATTGCGGGCTTTATGATATTGAGTAGCGCCACCATTCTTTCTGCTTCAAGAGTTAAATAAGGATTATAAGTGTTTCTTGTTATCGATTTAATACTGGAAATCTGTCCTTGATCATTAATTTCATAATTAACGTAAATCCTATTAAAATTGCTTAGGGTAAATGTTTCACCGATACTAGTGTCGTAATTGTTAACGACAATACCGTTTACTGTAGATTTAAAACAATCACGCAATAAATTATCAGTATTAGAAGTACCACATTCCTTCAATGTAGGAAATGATTTTATCATGAGGAAAGTTTCTAAAGAGTCCTTCTTTTCAGTTACCTGACTCATACTTTCTTTAATATCCATTAGTTTGCGTAAACTAGATGTTTTAGTAAGGTAAGAGTTGTCAGCGTCATATTCATCTAGTTCGTCATAGACATCGATTGCAGCGGTAATGTAATCGTTAGCATGAAAATAAAATCCTTTTAAGTATAGAGCTTCTTCTACTTGGTTAGAATCTTTACTTTTTGAAATGGTTTCATTTAAAATATTTAAGGCCTTTTGAGAATCACCTTGAGAAAATAAAGATCTTAAATCTTTTACCTCTTCTACTTGGTTAGATTCTTTTTTTTCTTCTTTAGTGGTTGTATTTTTTATTGATCCACAGGCAATTACAAAAAAAGCTGCAACAGCCAAACTTATTATTGATTTGTTTTTCATACGGGCTAATCTACATATTTAAATAGCATATAAGCAAATAAAGTGCTTTTCAATCCAAATCTAATATTACAGACTCATTATATTTGCTTACATGGCAGGAAATACAATAGGTACCATATTTAAACTCACCACCTATGGAGAATCACACGGTGTGGCTATCGGTGGTGTTATTGACGGATGTCCTTCGGGAGTTGAAATCAATCTAGAAGCGATTCAATACGAATTAGACAGGCGTAAACCTGGTCAAAGTAAAATAGTTACTCAACGTAAAGAAAGTGACACAGTTCAATTTTACTCAGGTATTTTTGAAGGTAAAACCACAGGAACACCAATAGGCTTTCAAATTGTAAATGAAAATCAAAAGTCAAAAGATTATTCGCATATCAAAGACTCCTATAGGCCTAGTCATGCCGACAAAGTTTATCAGGATAAATATGGTATAAGAGATTATCGCGGTGGTGGTCGCAGTAGCGCTCGTGAAACAGCTTGTAGAGTAGTTGCTGGAGCAATTGCAAAACAAGTACTAAACGGTATTAAGGTAAATGCATTCACTAGTAGTGTAGGAGATTTATTCATAAACAAAATGTATCAGGAGTTAGATTTTTCACAAATCGACTCAAATGATGTGCGTTGTCCAGATTCTTCTACTGCACAGGCCATGCAAGAAAAAATTATGCAAGTACGCAAATCTGGCGACACTATAGGCGGCACGATAACCTGTGTAATTCAAAATGTTCCAGCAGGATTGGGAGAACCCGTATTTGATAAGTTACATGCCGATTTGGGTAAAGCTATGCTTTCAATCAATGCTGTTAAAGGATTTGAATACGGTAGCGGTTTTTGTGGGGCCAAAATGAAAGGTAGTGAGCATAATGACCTTTACAATCAAGATGGCACAACCCAGACCAATTTGAGTGGTGGAATTCAAGGTGGAATTTCAAATGGAATGGACATTTATTTTAGAGTTGCCTTTAAACCAGTTGCCACCATTATGCAGGATCAAGAAACTATTGATCATGAAGGTAATAAAGTGATTATGAAAGGTAAAGGTAGACATGACCCTTGTGTAGTTCCTCGCGCAGTTCCCATAGTAGAATCTATGGCTGCAATAACTATTCTAGATCATCTACTTAGATCAAAAACAATAAAATTATAGTAATTACGCTTTCGCGAAAGCGGTCCAACCTACCGAACTATTCGTGAGCAACAAACAATTTATATGAAGAAATTAGCTTTACACTGGCAGATATTAATTGGAATGGTAGTCGGAATCCTATTCGGTATAGGAATGGCTCAATGGGATGGAGGAAAAGATTTTGTAGGTGATTGGATAGCTCCATTTGGTAAAATATTTGTCAATTTATTAAAGTTAATTGCTGTACCCTTAATTCTAGCATCGCTTATTAAAGGTATATCCGATTTAAAGGATATCGCCAAATTTCGCAACATGGGATTGCGTACCATTCTTATTTATATAGGAACTACTGTAATTGCTATAACGATAGGATTGGGAATTGTCAATCTGGTAAAACCTGGATCAGGAGTTTCTGAAGAAACAATAGAAAAATTAAGTCGTACTTACGAGGGTAATGAGAATATTCAAGGAAAGCTAGCAACTGCTGCTGCTCAAAAAGATGCAGGTCCTTTACAAGCTCTTGTAGATATGGTACCAGATAATGCTGTGAGCGCAATGTCCAATAACAGTTTAATGTTACAAGTCATATTTTTCGCCATTTTTCTAGGCATAAGTATGTTATTAATAGGAGAGGAGAGATCGCAACCACTTAAGAACTTTTTTGACAGTTTAAACGATGTAGTATTGAAAATGGTTGATTTGATTATGCTCACCGCACCATTTGCAGTATTTGCTTTACTAGCAAATGTTGTTGTAAGTGCCGATGATCCTGAAATCTTATTGGCCTTATTATATTATGCACTTACTGTTATAGCAGGATTGTTCTTAATGATTGTAGTTTATTGTCTGATTTTTGCCCTTTATGTAAAAAAGTCACCGTTTTGGTTTCTTAACAAAATGGCACCAGCTCAATTACTTGCTTTTTCAACCAGTTCCAGTGCGGCAACTTTACCAGTTACCATGGAACGTGTTGAAGAACACATGGGTGTTGAAAAAGATGTTTCCAGTTTTGTACTACCAGTAGGAGCAACCATTAATATGGATGGGACAAGCTTATATCAAGCAGTGGCAGCGGTATTTGTTTGTCAAGCTCTCAATATCGAGATAGGTCTAGCTGGACAATTAACTATAATTTTAACAGCTTTATTAGCATCTATAGGAAGTGCAGCTGTTCCAGGAGCAGGCATGGTGATGCTTGTAATCGTATTAGAGTCTATTGACTTTCCATCAGAATTGTTACCAGTAGCATTAGCTTTAATATTTGCGGTAGATAGGCCACTTGATATGTTGCGAACCACGGTTAATGTAACTGGGGATGCTACAGTAGCATCGGTAGTGGCAAAGAGTTTAGGAAAGTTTGGTGAACCAGATGTTAAAAATTGGGATGATAATTTAGATGAAGTGACTTCTTAACATTGTGTTAATAAAAAGTTTAAGGTAGTTTATCGAAAAACTACAATCAATTAACATTAAAAACTTCAAAACCATGTAGCTTTATAATGCTAAAATATTGATTTTGAAGTTTTTCTATTTTATACTCATTTTATGTTCTGTTCAACTCTCCGTTGGACAAGTAGGAATAGGAACTACCACACCTAATAGTGCTGCTGCGCTAGATATAAATGCAGAAATAAGTACAGGTGTATACGGTGGTTTAAAGTTACCTACTGTGACATTGGTCCAGCGTGCTGCTATAACCACACCGATTCCTGATGGAATGATGATTTATCTATCTGATGGATCTTTAAGATGTTTACAAATTTATAGTCAATTGACTGGTTGGGATGATGTTTACTGTATGAATCAACCACCTGTAGCTGCTAACGTCGTGATATCATCTGAAAATCTTGTAGGTGAAACATTATCCACTACCTACGATGAAACTAACAGCAGTTTTCAAACTGATAATGAAAATGATACACCAGGTTTGCCCTTATATCAATGGTATACCAATACTACCAATTCTGGTGTAGGAACACCCATTGCAGGAGCAACTAATAGTACTTATACCATCACAGCAGCAGATGCTGGTAACTATATCTATTTAGGAATTACGCCTACAACAACAACTGGAGCCAGTCCTGGAATCGAGGCAATTAGTTCATATAGTTCTCAAATTGAGTATGCGCCAACGATAGTTGAGTTTGATCCACAATTATCTACAATATCTGAAGGAGCCGTACCCGATGATATTAATTTAGTTTTTGAATATCCTTATACTTCAACTACAGCTGTTGATGTAACCATCTCAAGTGATGACTATTCTAGATTGCAAGAAACAGGACCTGTTACGATAACTATACCAGCCAATCAAACCTCACCATACACGACAACCGTATTTAACGTTCAAGATAACTTGCTATTGGATGGAACCGCAAACCTAACTTTTACCATTACAAATGTTACTGGTGGATTAGGAACAAACTCAATAGGTACAGATGATACTGATCTTTGGGATGTTTACGATGATGATGGAGTACCCGTTTTATTGGGAATACAAGATTTTGAGACTACTCCAGCTTTACCTACATTAAATTACACCGATAATGCTACGGGTAGCTTACAAACGGGAGTAGGAACTGCGCCTAATACACCTACCTATATTGACTCTAGATCATATGGAGTTAATAATGATTATGCTGATATAGATTTTGGAAGTGTTGATGCTAGTGGTTTCTCCTCGGTAACAGCTACATTTAGATTGGCTAGCTTTAGTTTAATTTCCACCGGTAATGGTGCAGATGGAGGAGATTATATAGATGTATATGTTAGTACCGATGGTGGTTCAACTTATAGTTATGAATTAGAAATTTTAGGAAATAGTAATCGACGGTATGATTTTTCGGCTACTGGATCTTACTCTCTAAATTATGATGGTAACAATATAAGCACCTCTGTAGTTACGCCAACTGGATCTAGTGGTTATTCTACAGTTACGATTACAGGAATCCCAAATAGCGCTAATTTGGTTTTTTCAATCGTAATGTATAATGATCATAATAATGAGCTTTGGGTAATTGATAACGTAGAATTATATGGTAATCCGTAAATCTTTTTTATTCCTTATACTTGCTTCCTTAGTATTAGGAAAAGTTTATTGTCAAGTCGGTATTAATACCAATTTACCTGATAGTGCGGTTGCTTTAGATATAAATGCTCAAACCAGTATAAGTTTTGGCGGTATGCAAATACCTTTGGTCACACCTGCACAACAAGCTAGTATCAATACAACAGCTTCAAGCGATGGGACATTAGTTTACGTAAATTACACAACCCAACAGTGTTTAGAAATTTATGATGGAGTAACAAACTCATGGCAACAAATTCACTGTTCTACGGTTACTTCACAACTCATTATATCTGAATATATTGAAGGTGGTGGTAACAATAAATTTATTGAACTTTATAATGGTACTTCAAGTACTATTGATTTATCGACCATTAAACTAATTATTTTTAGGAACGGAGGTGATTTTCCCATTGGAGGTACCGATCGTGAAATATTCATTACAGGAAGTATCGCTCCCGGAGACACTTTTGTAATTGCAAACGTGCTGCAAACTGAAGTTTCAGCATCCGTGATAGATTATAATGTGCCGAATGCAGGTGACCCATTAGACTTTAATGGTGACGATCCTGTTTTGTTAACTGATTTATCAAATAATATTATCGACGTGGTGGGAATTCCAGGAACTGATCCTGGAACTGGTTACGCTGTAGATGGACAAGATACCTACCTAAACGGTATCAGGAGATTAGCTTCAATTACAGATCCTAATGCCTCATGGAATACATCAGAATGGACCGCACATCCTGAAAATGATTTTTCACATTTAGGCACACGATAATTTCTAGATTTCTATAAATAGAGTCTATTTTTCAGTAATCATTACAAGATTACTGTATATTTTAGTAGTTTGCACATGCAATCAAGCCACAATTATATCTTATGAATATTTGTTTTATTATGTATCCATGGGAAGAAATCGTTCCTGAAACCGATAGTTCCCTTACCCTAATTCATGAATGTGTTAAAAGAGGTCATAAAGTGGCCATTGCAACGCCATCTAACCTAACAATACGTGGTAGTATAGCTTATGCTTTTTCTAAAGTTATACGTAAAATGGATAAAGTTCCTGCTCAAATGAAATCGTTTTATAAAAAAGCTGAGTTTAAAGAAAAAATGCTTCCTCTAGCTGGCTTTGATATAATCATGATGAGAGCAAATCCACCTCTTGATCCCATAGCCTTAAATTTTCTAGATAGTGTAAAGGAAGATGTCTTTATAGTAAACGATATTGAGGGATTACGTGAGGCAAATAACAAATTGTACACTGCTTGTTTTGATGATCCAAACAATGAAATCATTCCAGTTACTCATGTTTCCAAAAACAAGAAGTACCTTAAAAGCGTGATTAAGGAAAATCCGAAAGACAAAATGATTATGAAACCTCTCAATGGCTATGGCGGAAGTGGTGTAATCATGATTGAAAAAAATGCAATGCAAAATGTTAACTCTTTGCTAGACTTTTATATTGATAATAAGGATGGAACCACTAATTATGTAATACTTCAAGATTATATTGAGGGAGCAGATAATGGCGATGTTCGTATATTGTTACTCAACGGTAAACCTATAGGTGCAGTAAAAAGAGTACCTAGTGGTGATGACCACAGATCTAATATAAGCGCAGGTGGTTCATTTCAAAAACATGCTCTCACAAAAGCAGAAAAGAATCTTTGCAATAAAATTGGACCAAAATTAGTTAAGGATGGTCTTTATTTTGTTGGAATTGATGTGATCAATGGTATGCTTGTAGAAGTTAATGTAATGTCACCTGGTGGAATTTCATACATTAATAAAGTCAACAAAACAAAATTGCAGGAAAAGGTAATCAACTATTTTGAAGAAGTAGTTGAAACCGAAAAAAAGGCTCAAGAACGTCGTAACAAACTCAAGTTATCTCTACAAGATGATTAAACTGAGTATTAAAGAAATCATAGAAAAAATTAGAAAGGAAGAAACCTTTCATGCGGTAGCATTTGATTATTCTTTTATTGTTAAGATAGAAGATTATGTTCCTTTTTTTGCAGCAGCCGTTCATGACGGACATCATTTTGATGCTTCCTTATGGTCGCAATGCTTACACTCAGAATATGAGCGTTGGTATGAGGAAGATCCCTCGACAGGTCAAATGATTTCTGATACACCAATTACTCTTATAGGTTTAGACAGTAGATTTGAGTACGATCTTAATCGAGCTCCAGATACTGCGATCTATGATTCTGCATGGGGTAAAAAATTGTGGAGTACACCGCTTTCGCGAAAGCAGAAAGAACAACAACTTCAAAAACACAACAACTTCTATAGAGTAGTTAAAGCTCTTTCTCATAAACTTGAAGAAATGTATCCTGCGGTTGTCGTTTATGACATGCACAGTTATAATTACAAAAGATGGGATAGAGAAGTTCCAGTGTTTAATATTGGTACTTCAAATGTAGATGAAGATAGATACAGAGTTGCTATAACTGAATGGCAAGAAATGTTAGATGACTTACCCTTACCAATAGATCAAGAGGTCAGGTGTAATATTAATGATGTTTTTCAAGGTAACGGATATTTCTTAAAATTTATAACCGCAAATACTCAAAATACACTAGTTCTAGCAACAGAAATTTCTAAAATCTATTGCGACGAACTCACAGGGCAATTATTTCCTGATGTTATTAAATCGGTTCAAGATCTTTTAAGATATTACATCAAATCTCATGCGCATAATTTTCAAACAACATATGGATTGAAATAAGAATGAATAGTACATCAAATTCCATACTTGAAATAGATCGCAGTCTAGATAGGTTGATAGGTAAACTAGAATTACTAGGCTATATCAATCCACAGAATATTGCAAAAGAGAAGAAAACGTTTTTTCAGAAAAGATACAATTACGAACCCAATTTTAAATATCGTAAGATAAAATTTAATCCCTATAAACTACACAGGCTATTTTTTAGTCAACGCTTGGAGCGTATTGACAACGAGATTATTAGGGATTTTTATAAAGATATCATTTACTATTACAGTGGTATGGTTGAATGTATCGAGACCATAGGAGATACAGGCAACAAATTTTATTATAACAGTTTGAGGTATTACGGTACGCCAACAGAAAAAATGGTAGAAAATGCTCGTTTTATACTTCACTATACCGATAATATTGAAGAGAATCAAAAAGAAGATGAGTTTCTCACCACGGAGGAAGCTATAAGTTTTTTGAAGACTATAAAGTCAATTACAATTTTGACTTTACTATTAAGACTAGTAGTGCTATGAGCGCAAGTGCCATGGTCTCCAATATTGACCAGGCTTTAATACTGAAACGTAATTCTAAATTTAGTAAACACCAGCTTAATGTATTGGCTCACCATGAGATAGGAGTACATTTGGTAACTACTTTTAATGCATTGGAACAGCCATTAAAGGTCTTTAAGAACGGTTTCCCTAATAATGTTGAAACTCAAGAAGGACTCGCTGTAATGGCAGAGTATATGACAAATAATCTTACGATCGATCGATTAAGAGAACTAGCCTATCGAGTAATAGCTGTAGATTCCTTACTTAAAGGGTACACATTCACTGACACTTTTGACCTGCTTCACACTAAATACAAGTTAGATAGGGATAAAGCATTTGCTATCACTTTAAGAGTGCATCGTGGTGGTGGTTTTACTAAAGATGCTCTTTACTTATCAGGTTTAAAAAAGATCTATGACCTTTTTAAAGAGGATCAATCAATAGAACTACAATTAAGAGGTAAATGTTCCCTTGAGTATAGTGGTATAGTTCAGGAGCTAGAGCGTGAAGGACTTTCTATTCCTATTTCTTACGATTCATTGTCTTTAAAAAACAATTTGAATACAAACGAAACTTTAGATTTTATTCTGAAACATTTAAAATAGAAAAATTTAAAAGTGAATTATAATAAATGTACATTATTCATTTTAGGATAGTATTGAAATAACTTCCGAGAATTTCTTTGCTCTTGCATATTCTAGTGCAGTTTTCCCCTCGTTATCTTTAATATCCTTTAAGGCTTGATTATCAATTAAAAATTGAACCATTTCAATATTATTATGCAAGCTGGCAAAAATTAATGGAGTGTATCCTAAATTATTTGTAGCATTTATATTGGCTCTATTTTCGATCAACATTTTTGCAAGTGTTATATTTCCTTTAAACGCAACTCCTATGAGAGCAGTATTTCCTGATCCATCTCTTTGATCAATGACTGCATTGTGATCGATTAATATTTGAGAAATATCAACTCTATCAAAATAAGTGGCAAAAATAAGAGGTGTAAAACCTCTAGCATCGGTGGTATTTACAATTTCAGGTTGTCTTTTTAGTATTTCTAAAACCTGTTCTGATTGGTTCTGTTGTATAGCAGTAAATAGGGTAGAAGTCATAGGGAATAAGTAAAAACGGGACTGGTATTATATCCCAGTCCCGTTTTAGAATTTTTAATAATTTATACGTCAAATCTATCTAGATCCATAACTTTTGCCCATGCTTTTACAAAATCGTTTACAAACCTTTCCTCACCATCATTGGCTCCATAAACTTCACATACCGCTCTTAATTCAGTATTGGAACCAAAAATTAAGTCGGCTCTTGTAGCTTTGAATTTTAATTCACCTGTAGCTCGATCTCTTCCCTCGAAATGAGTTTCTTCATCTGACGTTTCTTTCCAAGTATATCTCATGTCTAATAGAGTCTTGAAAAAGTCATTAGATAAACTTCCTACATTTTCAGTAAAAACACCATAATCAGATTGATCGTAATTTGCTCCTAGAACTCGCATTCCACCTACTAAAACAGTCATTTCAGGGACAGTAAGTGTTAATAGATTTGCTTTATCTACAAGAAGATTTTCAGCTTTTGCATCAACATTAGCATTTTTATAATTTCTAAAACCATCACCTGCTGGCTTTAAATAATTAAACTGTTCAATATCTGTTTGCTCTTGTAGTGCATCACCTCTTCCTTGAGTAAAGGGTACTTCTACACTATATCCTGCTTGGTGTGCGGCTTTTTCTATAGCTACATTTCCTGCAAGTACTATTAAATCTGCCAAAGACACTTCTCCATTAAAGGTTTCTTTTATTTTTTGATATACATCTAGAACCTTATTCAATTCACTAGGATTGTTCACTTTCCAGCTGCGTTGCGGTTCTAATGCAATTCTAGCACCATTTGCTCCACCTCGTTTATCAGAGTCTCTATATGTAGATGCAGAAGCCCATGCTACTCTAACCATTTCCGAAATAGTTAATTCGCTGGATTCAATCATAGATTTTAGCGTATGAATATCGGTATCACTTAACTTGTATTCTACTTTAGGAATTGGATCTTGCCATAGTAAATCTTCATTAGGAATTTCTGGACCTATATAACGGTCTTTTGGTCCCATATCCCTGTGTGTAAGTTTAAACCACGCTTTCGCGAAAGCTTCTTCAAAGGCTTTATGATCTTCATGAAATCTTTTTGAAATCTTTAAGTATTCAGGATCCTCTTTCAAAGCAATATCTGCCGTAGTCATCATGAGCGCTTGTTTCCCTTTACCACCAGCAGTAGGAGCCATTCTTGCTTGGGATTCTTTTGTAGGAGTCCATTGATGTGCTCCTGCTGGACTTTTTGTAAGTTCCCAATCGTAGTTAAGTAAGACATCAAAATAGTCGGCATCCCATTGAGTTGGATTAGGAGTCCAGGCTCCTTCGATACCAGAAGTAATCACATCATCAAGTACACCAGATTGAAAAGTATTTTTCCATCCTGTGCTCATTTCGGCCATTGAAGCGCCATGAGGTTCCACACCTACGTATTGTCCTGGATCTGCAGCACCGTGAGCTTTACCAAATGTATGTCCACCGGCAACTAGAGCAACTGTTTCCTCATCGTTCATCGCCATACGGCCAAAAGTTTCTCTTACATCTTTTGCCGATCCTATAGGGTCTGGATTACCGTCTGGTCCTTCAGGATCTACGTATATCCAACCCATCATAACTGCGGCTAGTGGATCTTCTAGATCTCGTTTTAACGGATCCTTTTCTCCATCATATCGCGCTGCATTTTCACCCCATTCTGTCTCGCTTCCCCAGTAAACATCCTGTTCTGGTTCGTAAATATCTTCTCTACCACCTGCATAACCAAAGGTTGGGAATCCCATTGATTCTAAAGCGACATTTCCTGCTAGAATCATAAGATCTGCCCATGAAAGTTTACTACCGTACTTTTGCTTTATAGGCCATAATAATAAACGCGCTTTATCTAGGTTTCCATTATCTGGCCAGCTATTAATTGGGGCAAAACGTTGATTACCTGTTGATGCGCCACCACGACCATCACCTACACGATAGGTACCAGCACTATGCCATGCCATTCTTATCATTAATCCGCCGTAGTGTCCATAATCTGCTGGCCACCAATCTTGAGAGTCTGTCATTAATTGTGCAAGGTCTTTTTTTAACTCGTCGTAATCAATGCTAGCAAATGCTTCGGCATAGTTAAAGTCTTCTCCTAATGGATTATGTTTAGGATCGTGTTGTCGTAAAATATTTAATTTAAGTTCATTAGGCCACCAATCACGATTTTTTGTTCCATGACCAGCCGTTTGACTTTGATTCCCGCTTAAAAAGGGACATTTTGAAGCATCGGAATCATTGATGTCAAAGGCTTCTCCATGCGGTTTGTTAGAGCTCATAGTTATTTATTTTAGGTTAATAATCGAAATTAAACTTGTTAAGTATGTTCTCAAAATTAGCTGTTATTACGCTACTTAGGACTAGATACAAATATTAATATCGTATTTAAAAATAAGAAAAAACTATTAAAGGTTAAAATTACATAGCTTTAAGTAATTGTTAAGTGATAGAATAAAAAAAGGGTGTACCTAATAGATACACCCTTTAAAATGATTGTTCTAAATCTTACTTGTAAGCAAAATATTGCTCTCTAGTTTCCATTATATTGTTTACATAAGATTTAAACGCAGCATATTCTTCCTTAGAAATATCGGCTGTGTCGGTTTCAGAAATAATTTTGACCACTACTTTATTTGCTGAAATCTTATTGAAAGTCATTGAATAACTATGGTTTTTATAATTAAAAGACTTGTTTTCAGGAATTTCTATGAATTGTTTTCCTGATGGAATTTCAATTAAAGTAGTTTCAATGTACTTATTAGCGTTCTCATAGTATTTATAAACTATGTCGTGCTGTCTTTCATCTTTTTCTACAATTCCTTTGGTATACGGTTGAGAAAATAAAGGAATTTTAAATGTTTTTAAAGAGCCTATTTTGGCCGGTTTAGCTTTTACTTCAACCTGTGCTTTTAAAATTGCTTTATTAGATTCATGCTCGTAGTTTGCCGTAATTAATTCATTGAGTTTTATCTCTTCGTTTGATCTATTTTTAATGAAGCTTTCTAAATTTTCTTTTTAAGTTTTTCACTTTCTTCATCTAATAAACTACGTAGATAAGAACTAGCACTACTTGAAACATCAGTTGTTATGGTAGCTTGATAGTTATCATCTGTTACGGTAACTATGGCATCGGTAGTAACGATACTTGGTTCAAAATTTACTTCTTTTAAATTGAAAATGTCGTTAGTAGATCCAGTTGCGTTAAATGGAATTTCTAATGCAATGGCCCCATCTAAAGTCTCAGGAAAAGATTTAAATGGTAAGAACTTATCCGTTAATTCAATGAAATATTCTTCACCATCAATTTTTGACTTAACTATACAGTGATTGAAATCTCTTGAAGGTAATCTCAATGAATTCTCGCCGTAATCAGATGTCAAGATAAGGACTAAGTTGGCATCCAAATCAACTTGACTCGCAAGAGCCACAAATAGGGTAGAGAAGTCCTTACAATCACCCAACTTTGAAGTAATAGTTTTTGAAGGTTTTTGAGGAACATAACCACTTTGCTTAAAACTTACATAACTGTAAGTAAACTCATCAGTAATAAAGTCGTATATAGTTTTTGCTTTTTGCTCATCAGTCAATCCTGCATGACCATTCGGGAAAATTTTTGCAATAACGTTTTTCACTTCATCTTCTACTTCAATTTGACTTCTCACAAGATCAGAATACCAGTCTGATATTTCATTCCAATCTTTAATAGTACTTATATGAATTCTAGTCCCTATATCAGACATAGGCTTCATGTAGTCTTCTGAAGTTCCTATTCCAGGTACATTACTTGCGGTCCATTCATATCCTTTCATACCGTCAACCTCGATGTTTTTAAAGGTCATATTCCCATTAAGAACCTCATAGTTTAAAGGCTGATTATTTTCAGTTATGATTCTTAATGAATATTCCTTAATCGGGTGGTAACCTTGAGCAGAGAATACGTTATCATAATCTTTATAAAAGCGTCCATAGCTACCATATTCTGATTCATAGGATATATAAATGACATCTCCAATTTCAAGATTATTAAAAACCATGTTTGATCCACTGCGCTCTGCTTGTTCTACAGAACCATTAGGTTTCACAATCTCTGATTTATCGATATAATAATTACCATACAAGCCTAGATCGTATTCTTTCATTATTTCAATACCATTATCTGAGGTGATTTCATAAATGTAGTTAGCGTAAAAACGAGATCCGCCTCGTTCATAAAGCATAATTAAATTTTCATCAGAAAGAATAGTAAGGCCGTATTCATTTTCAGTGTTTTGTCCACGATTTGCCTCTATGAACTCATACCTATCTTTTTCCTTTACTATCTCAAACGGATCTTTCTTGTCTTTAAGATCAAAAATCTTACGTCTTAAACTTAGGTTTGACGCACTGCGAGCCAATTTTTCCTCATACCATTTAAGTGCATTTTTTTGTCATTCTTTTTTAGGTATATATCACCTTTCATTTCTCTTACTCGTAAAGCATAAGGGTAGTTTTCTAAAGCTTTATCAAGTATCTCCAATGATTCATCAAATTTTCCAAGATCATATTTAATTCGAGCTAATCGTTGAACATTAGCATTCATAAAGTCATAACGGCCTAAGTGCTTTGTCATGAATTTCTCATACTCTCTTTTACGACCAGATTGGTAATAATGTGAGCCTAGCTTATTCATTATTTGCCAAGTAAAGTAATCATCCTCAAGATTTTCTAATTGCTTTTCAAAAAGACTTTCATTTTTAAAAAGGGTTTTATAGAAATTGATAAAAGTAACTTTAGTGCTCAAACTAACTCTATCACTACTTACGATTTGATCAATAACTGCTTTAGCTTTTAATGGTTCTTCTTTTCTTATCGCAAGAAAGAAGTCAGTTCCTAATCTAGTTTGTTCAAGTGTAGTAGCTTTCTTTACCTTTTTAATAAAAGTCTCGAAAGATTTCACGTCTTTTTTAAACAGCTTCTCTGTATCTAAAAACTCTAGAACTAAGGATTGATAATAATCTGAATCCTCTCTTTTAAGATCTTCAAGATATTGAAGCATTTTTTCATCTTTCTCATCATCGCCAAAAGCGTATGCTTCAATCAAATATACCTTGATAATAGTACTATTAGGATACTTCTCAATGTATGGCTCAAGAAAAGCTCTGGCTTTTTTAACTCGACCATTTCTTAGATAAGTACTGTATAAACTGAAGATATTGATAACATTATCCGGATTCTCTTGAATCTTATTTTCAAAAAAGCTTTCAAAAGGATGTGTAATTACCTCTGGATTTATATCTGATACGGTTTGTTTAGTATAAGATTTATTAGAAAGATCGCCATTAAGAGGAAGGATGTTATTCTGATCATCCATAAATCTTAACATGAAATAATTCGTATCACTAGAAGCCATTTTGATAAGAATTCTATTAACACCTTTCTTAAGTGATACTTTAAATCTGTTTGCATCCATTTCGGTTTGCACATCTTCATCATTTTCAAAAGCAAGTGCGTCATTCACAAAAACTTTGATCAAACCACCGCGTCCTAAAGACATAGTAACTCTTTGATCCTTATCAGAGTTTATAAAAGTTTGAGCATAGCTTACTTTATCACCATATTCATCATGATTTACAAAGAAGAAATAAGGTCGATCTTTAATTAAGTTAGGTTTATACCAATTAACTATTCCGTTACCTTTAGTATCAAAACCATTTGCTGAAACAGCTTGAACCTCTGGCTCATACTGGATGTCCATACCACTTTCATTTAGGTTTTCAAAAGGCCCTACAAATTCCCAATTTTCTACTGTAGGAATAGATTGCTTAATATCTTGTCGATCATCAAATTCCTTTAAATTGTTTAAAACTAATGATTGAACATATTTGTAACCATCTCGTATAGTTACATCATTAGTATTAAGAGCCTTTATTTTTTTAAGCACCTTAAGTTTGGCTGGTGAAAATCCTTCATCTCTATAATCACCTAAAAATATATTTGAATCCCATCCAGCATATAGATAAGGTTCAAAACCTGGTAACTTTATAAAGCTTTCTAGAAACTCAAATTCATTGTCGATTTGACCATTTTCTGTCTCAGTTAGTTTTCTTAGCAAAGCTTCCTCAATATTGTTCTTTTTAAGTTTTTTTGAGGTAGTGAGCGCTTTTGCTCGGTTGTTGTTTAAAAGTGATTTACTGGTTGATGTAATCGTTGGATTTTGAGCTAATGCTCCTTGGGCGACCATCAAGAATATGATGAGCGCAATTTGGAATGGTTTCCTCATGATTGGTTAAAATTTTTTACTGAGGACAAAATAGAACAGAAATCTGTTTCTAACGTAATTTCTTACCTTCTAAATCATTGTAACAGGAGTTATTTAACAATTTTTTAAACCTTACATTTGCCGCTCCTTAAATCCAGATTACAATGTCTAAACTTGACGCCAAATTACTAAACAGAGCCAATCATAAATGCGAACTATGTTCCAGTGAACAGAATTTGGTTCAATTTAAAGTTGAAAATACTGGATTTGATCAGTTTGAAAATGAGGTGATAATCTGTTCAAATTGTGAAGAACAAATCAATGAGGTTGTTCCTGTTGATGAAAATCATTGGAGATTATTAAATGATAGCATTTGGCATCCAGTAATTGCGATCCAAGTGTTGTCCTATCGTCTATTACATCAGTTCAATCAGTTTTCATGGACTCGCGATTTGATAGAAATGATGTACATGGAAGAGGAAGTAAAAAATTGGGCAGATTCTGGATTAATTAAAACACCGCAAATAGTACATAAAGACTGTAATGGTAATCTTTTAAAAAAAGGTGATAGCGTTGTTTTAATAAAGGATCTAGATGTAAAAGGAACTAGTTTTGTTGCAAAGCGAGGAACCGCAGTTCATAATATTAATCTGGATCATGAAAACGAAAATCACATTGAAGGTAGAGTGAATAGTCAATACATTGTTATTCTCACTCAATATGTGAAAAAGACTAAATAAACAGTTTCATTTGACCTGTATCACTATTTTTTCTTTCTAGGTCTATCAAATACCTCTTAGCTTTTAAACCACCAGCATATCCGGTAAGACTGCCGTCTGCGCCAACTACTCGATGACAAGGTACAATTATGGAAAGTGCGTTAGCTCCATTTGCAGCGGCTACGGCTCTTATTGCTTTTTGTTGATTACGCTTTCGCGAAAGCGCACCATAAGAAATAACCTCGCCGTATTCTAGGTCCAGTAATGAATTCCAAACGTCTTTTTGAAAATTGGTTCCTGCTAGTAATATAGGAATTGTGAACTTTTTTAAACCCTTATTAAAATAATCCTCGAGTTGTTGGAAAATGGTTTGATGGAATCTCGTTTTCTTATTCTCAAGGCTTGCATTAAAATATTGAGTCAATCGATGATCGATTTGATCTCGTTGCTTTCTATACTTCCAATCGCATAACACCAGATGATCGTCAAAAGTTCCAATTAAAAGAATCCCTACTGGACTGGAATAGGGTGCAACGAGTATGTGATTACTCATATCGCAGTGATTCAATAGGATCTAACCTTGCTGCTTTTATTGCAGGAAAAAGTCCAGAAAGAATAGCGATTAAAATAGAAACAATGGTCGCATAAATGATCGGATAAACCGGAATTTCAAAAGGAATCTCAAAGGCAAAGGTAGACATGGAGTAACCTATGAGCATACCTAATAAGATTCCTGTAATACTACCATATTGACTGATAAGAAAGGTCTCAATAAAAAACTGCCAGGAAATTGTACTACGTCTAGCTCCTAGTGCTTTACGCACACCTATTTCTCTAGTTCTCTCTGTTACAGAAACTAGCATGATATTCATTAAAGCAATACTTGAACCAAAAATCGTAATGATAGAAATAAAGAAGGCTGCAAATCCTAGTGCTCCTGATATCTCATTGAAGGAAGCTAGAAAACTATCACTGCGTACTATCCCAAAATTATTTTCTTGAACGGGTGTTAGGTTTCTTATACTGCGCATGAGTATGGTAGCTTTATCCTGAGCTTTGTCCATATAATTTGCATCAAACACCTTTACACTCACGTTATAATTGATATTAGGCGACGTATAAATTGATCTCGCCATTCCTATTGGAATTAAGACTCTAAGATCCTGATTGTTTCCAAAAGTGGCTCCTTTTTCCTTGAGCATTCCAATAACCGTAAACTTATTGCCGCGTATGGATAATTGTTGACCTATAGGATTTAATCCTTGAAAGAGAGCATCTTCCATATCACTACCTATCAAACAAACCCTTGCATTTTTTTGAATATCGATAGAAGTAAAGGGTCTACCTTGCCCCAATTCTATACCTGCATTTTCTACATAATGTTCATTTACTCCAGCTACAATTACTTTAGGTTTTGTTTTACGATCCTCGCTTTTTATTTCGGCCTGGCTAGTAGCCTGAAAGGAAACACCTACTTGAGTCAATGGATCCACATAACGTTCTTCAAATTCTTTAACTTGGGAATAGGAGATTATAGGATTAACCTGTGTGCGTTTTCCACCACCTCGACTTCTGAACCCTAATTCATATTGCTGGATATTAAACGTATTGGCACCGATTCCTTCAAAGCCATTAGTAATAGTGGTTTTAAGAGCGTTAACAGAGCTTAGAATACCCACAAGAGCAGTTATTCCTATGGCGATTATTAATACGGTGAGCACGGTACGCAGCAACTGCCCTTTAATACTCTGCTGTGCAATACTGATATTCTGTCGGAATAATTTGAACATGTCAATAGGACTACATAAAGAGTGAAAAGTTACGAGATTCGGTTAAAAAAGTTGCAAAGACTTAAGATGACTTTATGAACACGGTATATACACAGTATATTTGCACTCAGAAAAAAAATTATGGCACAGAAACCTTCTACTCCTAAAGGAACCAGAGATTTTAATCCGTTGCAAGTACAACGTAGAAATTATATTATTCAAACCATAAAAAGACATTTTGAATTGTATGGTTTTATGCCTATTGAAACTCCTAGCTTTGAGAACTTATCCACATTAATGGGTAAATATGGAGAAGAAGGAGATCGATTGATTTTTAAGATTCTTAATAACGGAGATTATCTGAATAAGGTAGATGAAGACTTATTAAATAGTAAGGATTCAAATGCTATGATTTCACAGTTAAGTGATCGTGCGCTCAAATATGATCTTACCGTACCATTTGCTAGGTATGTAGTGCAACATCAAAACGATATTACATTTCCTTTCAAAAGGTACCAAATTCAAAACGTATGGCGTGCAGACAGACCTCAAAAAGGTAGGTATCGTGAATTCACGCAGTGTGATGCCGATGTTGTAGGTAGTAATTCTTTATTACAGGAAGTTGATTTTATTAAGTTATACGACGATGTTTTTACTAGCCTACAAGTTAACGGTGTTACCATTAAAATAAACAATCGTAAAATCTTAGCCGGCCTTGCAGAAATCATTGGCGCGGCAGATCAATTGATTCCCTTTACTGTTGCACTAGATAAGTTGGATAAAATAGGAGAGGAGCGTGTTAAACAAGAAATGCAAGAACGAGGAATTTCATCTACAGCCCTAGAAAAACTTCAACCAGTATTTACACTTACGGGAAGTTATGAGGAAAAACTAGAAGCAATGAAAGGGCTATTATCAAGTTCTGAAATAGGAATCAAAGGAATTGAAGAACTTGAATTTATCAATCAATCCTTAAAGTCAAATCAGTTAAAAACCGCAACTCTAGATTTAGATATCACATTGGCTCGTGGTTTAAATTACTATACGGGTTGCATTTTTGAAGTTGCTGCTCCAGACAGTGTTAAGATAGGAAGCATCGGTGGTGGTGGTAGATATGATGATTTGACCAGTATTTTTGGATTAAAGGATGTAAGTGGTGTAGGAATAAGTTTTGGATTAGATCGAATTTACTTGGTTTTAGAAGAGCTTAATTTGTTTCCAGACTCTGTTAAGGCTGGTGTAGATGTTTTATTTATCAATTTTGGAGAGATGGAAGCTGCACATTGTTCTGGGTGGTTGTCTCGCTTTCGCGAAAGCGGAATTAAAACAGAATTATATCCAGACGCTGCAAAAATGAAAAAGCAAATGGGTTATGCAGATAAGAATAACATTCCCTTTGTGATTTTGGCAGGAGAAAATGAAATCGCTACTGGTAAACTTACCCTTAAAAATATGATAGAAGGTAGTCAAGAATCACTAACTATTGATGAGATCATTGCTAGATTAAGTTAGTCTTACAAAACATATAAAACGAAAAAGCGGCTTAATTACCAAGCCGCTTTTTTCTTTATTGATGGTTGTACAATTATTTGATAATCACTTTTTCAGTATGATTACCTCTGTTGGTATTCATATTTAGTATATAAGTACCTGCTGCATATGAATCCGTGTTTAGAGTAGTTAGCTCATTGTTTTCATCATTCTGTACCGATACAACTACCTGACCAAGCATATTTACTAAAGAAACTTGTTCTACTAATAAACCATTACTTGTTTGAATATTTAAAGTTTGGTTTTCTTGTGGTTGATAAACAACCATATCGTTTGAAACTGCTGCAGTATCGTTAGATAGGGTAGAAGGGTCATTGAACACTATGGAAAATCTTCCATTTTGATTACCTGCATTAAGAACTGGACTTGTATAATCTCCATTCATAAGGTTAGTAAAGGTTCCTAATACAGCGTCCTTCACATAAATAACTTGACTAGTAGGAACATTTTCTATCGCATCTAAACCTATAACAAAACTATCAGTACTTGATAATTTAATATTTAAAGGTAGTTCAACACCATTGTCAATTGATGGAATTCCTTGTATACTTAATTTGTCACCATTAAGATCAAATGACATATCTTCGAATTGCGTGTCTTGTTGTATACCATCAAAAGCTCTGTCAAAACCAGAAGTACTAGCAGGATCTATAGCAAGAAGTATTTGTCTGTGAATTCCACCTGCACCATCAAAACCAATTCTGAACTTCATGCGAGTATCGCTATCTGTGTTGTACTCATTATTTCCTTGTGCAACAGCACCACTACCAGGAGCAGCTACAAAAATACTGTTCCCAGAATTTTCTTTTACAAATTGTCTTTGATCATTTTCAAAGCGTATTGTCCCGTTAGAAACACCTCTTACAAAGAATCCTTGTGCTACAGGTACGAAACGTTCTGGTCTTTTGGTAGGAGTTCCTCCTGAATTTACTAAAGGATTTGATGTACCCAGTGTTGCATTTGGCACTCCACCTGAATAATTATACATGGCATAACCACCTTGGTATTGTTGTAGTACGTGACTGTTACCACCCCAATGTTCCCAAAAGTATAATGTACCGTCTAAATTTGGATTGTCCTCAATAAATTCATGAGCATCTAGGGCACTAGGATATGGATTACCTACTAGGTAATCATTACCTGCATTGATAGGTAATGTAATATCACCATTATTAGGCTTTCCAACAAAAACATAATTTTGATCACTAGTTGATGCACCTGTTCCTTTCATTGTAAAGCCTTCACCTGCTTGCATGCTACCATTAGGACCTACATATTGCCAAGCACTATATGTATTTTGAGCTAGATTATTGTACTTGTATAACCAACGACCTGATATGGTAGCAGCAGTTGTTGCATCACCAGGAGCACCATCGCGAACAGATCTAGCAGTAAAGTTTAAATCTCTAGGATTTTCTACGATAGTTCCATCTTTAAGCTCTCCCGCAATCGTGTACCCATGGTTTATGGTAGTATTATTTATTGAACTTACTGGAGATGACCAATAATTATAATCAAATTGAACATTAGTACCTTGTTGGTCACGCTCTAGATTTCCAGTACTAGTAGGTTCTAAATCACTGTCAACAGTCTGAATAAGTTGTGATTCTCCTTTCAAATCTATAGTACCATCTATTTCTAAATGATGGGTAACAGTAAGTCCATGATCATTCTCAACATCTAATTGATTATTAAGTACAAACAAACCTAAAAGTGTAGCATCTGTATTCAGAATTTCAACATCATGTGTGGTTTCAACAATATTCCAGTCAACCTTGTGTACTATACCATTTACAACTCGAGTACTTCCTGGAGTAAATAATAAGGAACCATTTTCCCATGTAGAATTATTTTCCCATTCTCCATTTGTATTTGATTTGTATGGTAGAGGTGCAGTTTGAACCCTAAGGTCGTAATAGTTTTCATTGGCCATTCTACCATAACCTCTATTTGTTGATTGATCATTTAATGCTGTACCTATAAAGCTATTCATGCTGTAGTACGCCTTAAGTTCTGACCAATCTACTGTGTTTATTTCATTCTTAGTAACGGTAAAAGGAATTACAGTACCTGCTACAAGGTCAGTGTTGTTTTCCAACTCTTGATTCATGATGTACCTGATCTGATTTTGAGAAAGCGCAATATCCCACATTCTAATTTCATCAACTTCACCTGCCCAGTGATCATAGGTAGAACCATCTTCATGTACGCGAGCTCCTATTGCTAGAACATTACTATCTGCAACCGGCGTAGTTACCGCAGCTGTATTATCAAGAATACCATCTATATAAATACTTACGTCAGAACCGTCATAGGTAACAGCGATATGTTGCCATGCATTGTCATTAATTGCCGTATTAGAAACTATTCTTTGTTGGGATGGATTGTACCAAACAACTCGTATACGATTATCCGGTCTCAAAGAAAGTTGGAATCCACTAGTACCTTCACGCTTAGCAACAATAGTTCTATGATTACCTAAATCGTTACTACCAGCACTTAAAACCCATGCACTAGCAGAAAATGTACTACCTAATCCAGTACCATTATCAATAATTATGTGATCATCAACACCATCAAATACAACTGATCTATCTTCAAATTCAACATAGGAAACACCTATTGAAAAATACTTAGTGCCATCAAAATCATATTGCGTTCTTTGGTAGGCACCATCTTCCCAGAAAAATCTTGTTTCAAAATTAGTGGTAAAGTTAGGATCATCTGCAACTAATAAAACGTATTCCATATCAGTTGTTAGAGCTGGTAAACCGGAAAGGTCACTAGTAGCAACTCTAATTCCAGTTACTGGAATATCAGTTGCCACTTCATTGATTTTCCACACTCGATTCATTCTCTGAACTCTCGTATTTACCGCATCGGTAATACCTAAATCATGACTTATATCTCCACTTCTCAAATTAGTGTCTTGACCATTATGACCCCAAATTAGAAAGTCTTGATCATTATTGAAATTTTGACTGTTATCTGTTCCTATATCTTCTACATTATTTAATCCTATGGCAACAATGCTTGTGGAGTTTTCACTTTGAGATTGTTTTTGAGCAAGTTCAGATTTATCATCTCTTCCGATACCAGCCACGTCCCAATTGTAACCAGAATTACTTGCATAATCCCAAATAACAGCATCATCACTATTTAAATAATCCCAATCTGCTTGATGATCATCACTAGTACTTGATGGGTTTTTAAGAGAAACACCGTTTTTAATAGCTAAGTAGGAATAAATACGTTGTTGTACAGCTGAACTAAGTCTATTTCTATAACTAAAAACTTCAGTGATTTGTCCATCTAAATGTGTATCAAATGGCAATCCATTCATTTCATATCTTCCTGCAGCTAAATAAAAAGGCTTGTTTTCAAATTCTTTAAAATTTAATGTTTGCCCACTTACTGTGGTTGTTCCAGTAACGTTATCAACTTTTCTTCCATTAATGTATATTTCAGTACCACTATCAGAAGGGTTGTTTTTTACATTGATAATATGAACATCATCAAAAGTTCTAGTTGGATTTGAATACGCACGACCATAACTGTATTCATTAGCATCATTTTCAGATACGGTACTTACATTGTGTGCTAATACCTCATTGTTGTATCTAGCACTTGTAGGTCCCCAACCTAGACCACTTGGATCCTTTGCAGGGTTAATAGGAGCAGCCTTAGCTCCTAAAAGCATAGTTTCATTAGATAAACTACCTGACATATCTAAACTACTTCTAACAACAATCCAGTATTCGTCAGAATTGAAACCTCCTTTACCTCTCATATGTTGTTTTGCAGAACGATCAAAACTAACTGTAGGATTAAAATTGATGTTTTCAACTGGATTATTGGCAAAATTAGGGGCATCAGAAGGGTTTTCAAATGCATCATTATCAAGAGCTTGATCTTCCCAAACAGTAAGTAAGTCGCCATCAGTTGCTGGAATATCTTGAGAACGTAACCATAGCGATAAATTATCATCAACATCGGCTGGACCATCTGGAGCAACCATAGGTGTTAAAGGAGTACCTGTAATTATGATATTATCGAATAATACTCCATCATCTCTTGTATTGTCTCCATCTGATCTAAAAACTATTCTAAATCTAACCGTTGGATTGTTATTTAAAACTGCTGGTAAACTGTGAGTAGCCTCTTCAAATCTACTTAAAGATGGATCAAGTACAGAGTTGTCAAGCGCCCATGCGTCGGCTCCATTAGCAAAACCATCTACATCGGTTTCATTATACCAGTTTTCTCCTGAGCCTACACTTCCTAATACATTCCATGTAGTTCCACCGTTTGCACTATATTCAACACGCATACCATCATCATTGTCATTGGTATTTGTTCTAAAATCAATTTTAAAATTCATGTCTACCCATCCTATAGTAGAGATAATAGGACTAGTGATACGGGCATTTGCATTACTAGGATAATTATTAAAATTATCTGTGTACCAATAATCACCTTCACCTTTTTCACCAGTGTCACCTTCATTTCCTAGTGTCCAAACAGTACCACCTGTATTACTGCTCCATCCAGCAGGTCCATTGTCAAAATTCTCATAATACAATGTATTTTCTGCAGCTACAGATTCACCCGTAATATTAAACACATAAGGATTTTCATCAGCATCATCATTAGTGATGGTAAGTGTGGCATTACTTATACCATAAGTTGCTCTAGAGAAAGAAACATCAAAAGTTGAACTTGAATTTCCTGGTATTATTGCATTTGGTTGATTATCAATGCTAAAATCTCCAGCATTTACCCCAGATAAAGAAACTGAATTGACTCCTAGATTTAGGTCAACCACTCCTAAGTTTTGAACAGTAAAGGTTCTTGTTATTGTTCCATTATCTACAACTGTTCCGAAGTCTGTACCATCTGTTAAACTAGGCGTAGTGTCGTTATTTACAATATCATTACCTAACCCTTGAATATTAATTTCTTGTGTGGTACTACCACAGGTTCCTCCACCGCCGCTAACAGTAAAATTATAACTGCTTCCTGATGCTCCACCAGGTAAGTTTTGATCAAAAACAACCGATCCTCCGCTAGTAATTCGGATATACCCTGAACCATTCCATCCATCATTATATCTATCCCACAACCTAGCTCGATAAGTACCGTTAGGTAAACATCCTAGATCTATTGTTGTAGAATAAGCAACAGAACTACCATTATAACAATTAGTTGGATTACAAATTCTAATTATTTCGTTACCTGCACTGTCATATATGATGACATAGTTTTCACCAGACCATTGTGGCCAGTTAATTTCTACATCTACTTGACTGGTTTGACTAATTGAATAAAAACCTATGAATATGATTATTAGGGTTAACCAATTCATTTTAATCGTAGGGGTAATGTTTTTCATACTAACATTTTTTAATATCCGGACTAAAACTATATCCGTTTAACGATAAAAAAATGTTTTTAAACGATAAATCGGTAAAATACAGATTAAATATGCACTTAATCGATATAATTAACTATGGTTACAATTATTATTTTGAAATAATTGGAGATTATTAACAATTGATAATAATTCGATATTTATGTATTCTATAAATAATAATAAATCCTTAGGAAGAATAAATGCGTGAGAATTTCTAGGGTTAGGGTATGATTTTTAAAAATTCAAACTCTGAAGATGACAAATAAAAAAACCGTTTCCTTAGGAAACGGTTTTTAGAGTAGCGTGGGGCGGGCTCGAACCGCCGACCTCAGCATTATGAGTGCTGCGCTCTAACCAGCTGAGCTACCACGCCGTGATTCTGGTTTAGCGGCTGCAAATATACTGTTATTTATTATTCTATTCCAAAGCTTTTTTAGATTTAATTTTCTTCTTAAAAATTTTAACTTTTATAAATATACTTTATATTGCCAGCAAAACCTTAATCCATGGATGAACCAATCAAGTTTGACTTAGAATTCGTAATACAAGTATCTCCTTCATTATTATATAATTACATTGCAACACCTTCCGGTATGTCAGAATGGTTTGCGGACAATGTGAACAGCCGTGGTGAATTCTTTAAATTTATATGGGATGGTCAAGAAGAGAAGGCAAAAATCATAAAAAGAGTCTCAGGTGAACGAGCTAGATTCCAATGGGATTATGATGAGGATACTAAAAAATATTTTGAACTTAGAATCCAAGTTGATGAAATTACTAAGGACGTATCTTTAATAATCACCGATTTTGGTGACGACGACGATGAAGTTGAGGAACAAAAAATGTTTTGGGAAAATCAAATTGCAGGTCTTAAAAAAGTCTTAGGTTCTAGATAACTTACTCAAATACATTATATCTTTGATCCCTTTATTTTAAAGGGATTTTTTTATGATTGTTCTCAACGGAGAGTTGGTTTCAAAAGATAAGAGCTTAATACCGTTTAATAATCGCGGTACTTTTTATGGTGATGGAGTATTTGAAACACTAAGACTGTTCAAAGGCAAGGCATTGTTCTTTGAAAATCACTATTTCAGGCTTATGTCTGGAATGAGAATCATGAGAATGCTTATTCCAGAATCATTTACACCAGAATATTTTGAAAAATCTTTCACTGATCTTATATCAAATAATAATTTTGAAAATATAGATCATTTAAGAGTTAGGATTAGTGTGTGGCGAAAAGAAGGAGGAAAGTATACCCCAAATTCGAGAGAGGTCAATTTCTCTATCGTAATGGAACCATTGGATAGTCCCTTTGAGAATAAAGAAATTTGCGAAGTAGAGCTTTTTAAAGACTTCTATATATATGCTGATTTATTGAGCAATCAAAAGACTATTGATAAAAAGGTGAATATTCTTGCTGGTATTTTTGCCAAAGAAAACTCCTACGATGACATGTTTTTAATGAATCATAATAAAATGATCATTGAAACAATTAGTGGCAATGTATTTCTAAGAAAAGATAATATAATTAAAACACCTCCTTTATCTGATGGATGTTTGAATGGTATAATGAGAGAGCAAGTTATTGATCAATTGAAAAAAATGATCAACTATGAAATTGTAGAAGAGACGATAACGCCCTTTGAATTACAGAGAGCAGATGAAATTTTTATTACTAACGTCATTAAAGGAATTCAAAGTATAACAAAATATCGTAAGAAAAAATATTCTAGAGATGCTGCTACTGAATTATTGAGCTTATTGAAAGAAAAACTTTTCTAATTGTAATTAGGATTTTCAGGAGCATTAAGCCATAATTGATAATTACCACCTAATGTTTTCATTTTTTCTTTCCAAAACGCTAGCATGTTCTTTGTTAGTAGTTTCTTTTTATCTGTGTTTTCCACTACGACCCACGAATTAGCATTAAGTTCATTATCTAGTTGTTCTAATTCCCATCCAGAATATCCCAAGAAGAATTTAATATTACTAGGTTCAATTAGGTTTTTATTAATTAAATCGATAACTACATTAAAGTCTCCGCCCCAGTAAATATCATCCTTAATAAGATGTGAATCAGGAATTAATTCTGGAACATTATGCAAGAAATATAGGTTATCAGTATCAACTGGTCCACCTTGAAACACCTCAAAATTGACACTTACTTCAGGTAATAGTTGGTCAAGAGTACAGTCTAGTGGTTTGTTTAAGATAAAACCCACAACTCCTGCTTCATTGTAATCAGTAATTAGGACTACAGATCTAGAAAACGAGTAATCACCTATTACACTAGGTTCTGAAACCAATAGATGTCCGCGGTCTGGTGCTACTATTTTCATTTTTTGGTTTTTATTAGTACTCTAACTTAGTCAAAAATTCTTACATAACCATAAAAACATGTTTTTAGGTGAATTTTATCGGGTTAAAAGCAAAAAAAAACCTCACTATAAGTGAGGTCTTCTATAAGTTAAACTAAAGGATTCTTAGTTTACTGCTTTTTGTAAGTCGCTACCAGCTTTAAACTTCACTACATTTTTAGCAGCGATTTTGATTGTTTTACCAGTTTGAGGATTTCTTCCTTCACGAGCTGCTCTTTTAGAAACTGAAAAAGAACCAAAACCTACAAGAGATACACGGTCTCCTTTTTTAAGGCTTTTTTCTACACTTCCTAAAAATGATTCTAAAGCTTTTTTTGCAGCCGCTTTTGAGATTCCAGCGCTTTCTGCCATTCCTTCGATAAGATCTGTTTTGTTCATAATAGTAATTAAATTAAAATGTTGGTTAAACTAAAACGTATAACAAATTTAGAGGTAATTCGCGTTCACACAAGTAATAGCTTGATTTTCTCATTATTTTGTTTATAAGTATGAGGAATTGTTAATAAGTTATCGCAAAAAAACCTATTTCGTCTTAACCCTTATAGAATCTAGCATTGGGATGAAACTGATATCCATTTAATAAGTCTTTCACTTCCATCGCTTTTTTACCCGGTAATTGTAATCGATTTACCTCGATGAAATAATCTTTTGTAGCAATAAAGAGTTTTTTGTCCTTTAGTAACAAAGTTCCTGGTGGCACATGATCTGATTTTTCTTCAGAAATTACCGCAGTATGAATTTTACATCGTAGTTCGTCGTCATTATTATAAAACAATGCCTTGGCTACGGGATATGGATATAATCCTCTTATTAAAGCGGTAACTTCAGCAGCAGATTTGGTAAAATCAATTAAGGTGTTCTCATTATTTAATTTAGGAGCAGCTTTTAACGAGCTAGAATTGGATTGAACTCTAGTACTAATGTTATTATTTGCTATATCATTTACCGTTTTAAGAGATAAATCTGCTCCCAAATTCATTAAACGACCATAAAGACTACCTACATTTTCATTCTTTTCAATTTGTGTTTCGACTTGATCGATTATAGCTCCTGTATCAATTTTATCATCTATAAAAAATGTAGTCACTCCCGTTTTTTGCTCCTGATTAATAATAGCCCAATTTATAGGTGCGGCACCTCTATATTCAGGAAGCAAACTCGCGTGCAGGTTAAACGTACCCATTACAGGTAAGGACCAAACCACCTTTGGCAACATTCTAAAAGCAACAATCACTTGTAAATCTGGATTGATTTCTTGTAATTGTTTAATAAAATCAGGTGATTTTAAATTAGTAGGCTGCAAAACAGGTATATTATTATTTACCGCAAACTTTTTTACATCACTTTGTTGTAATTTTCTACCACGTCCAGCAGGTTTATCTGGTGCAGTAACTACTGCTTTGATATTATGATTCGATTCGTGTAATTTTTTAAGTACACCAGTTGCAAATTCTGGAGTACCATAAAAAACGATATTTAATTTCTTACTCATTTATTTGAAATAAATTGTTCTGTACTTTTTTAAGTTTATTGTTCTCCATCAAGGATTTTACTGATGAAATCAAATTTTCCATTGTAATACCACTTGAAATGGAAACTTGTGATAGGGTAGTTGGGTGATTAAAAAAAGGCAACAAGTTACTCTCATTAATAATAACGCAGTTACTACAAGATCCACAATTTTCAGTATTCTTTTCTCCGAAATAGGAGAGTAACATTTTGTTTATACAAATCTCTGTATTAAATACTATTTTAACAAGAGCCTGTAGCTTTTCTGCTTTGTGGGAATTCTGTATCTCTAGTTCTCTTGAAATTCTATTAATCGCTCGATCATCATCCCTAGGTTCTAAAAAAGTGATAGAATTATCGGTGTTTATCAAAGTAACATCAGCTAGCTGTTGCTCGTGCATTTTTGATAGAGTTTGTATTACTTGAGCTTCAGTAGTATTACTTCTGTGAGCAATGAGCGGTATTTGAACACTTATATTTTGATTACTGCTTCCACCATAGGTGCGTAAAATAGCCTGGATGATTGCATAATAGGAATCGTTAGTTTGGGCAAACTGTCTTGTTTTTTCTGCGCTTTCGCGAAAGCGTACTAAACACTTTCTTTTAAACACAGGAGACAACTTTATAATTCCAAATCTATCTAAAGTATTAAGTGCTGTATGGGCAGGTAATCCTAATAAGTCATAGGTTTTACAAAATTGAGAAAACGATAAGTAATGAGTGGTTTGATAACCTTCTCCAAAAGCAATATTTAAATAGTTATGTAAATGTTTGTAAATCTTTTTTAAGTAATGTTTATCGGGTTGAGAAGCCACAAATTGATGATGAGCATGATTGACATCATTACGATTAAATATGAAAATGGCATTTGAGGGTTTACCGTCACGTCCAGCACGTCCTGTTTCTTGATAATAACTTTCAATACTATCGGGAAATTGTAGGTGATACACTTGTCTTACATCTGGTTTATCTATACCCATTCCAAACGCGTTTGTGGCAACCATAACTTGAGAACTGTTATTCATCCATGATTGTGTGTGCTGTTCTCGTTGTTTGGGTGTAAGTCCACCGTGATAGTAAGTTGCAGTAATACCTCGTGCTTTAAGTTGATTAGCAAGTATAACAGTATTTTTTCTGCTGCGCATGTAGATTATACAGCTGCCAGTAAGCTCCTTTAAATATTCTATTAATACACTAAGCTTGTTCTCAGTTTGTACAAATTGATACTTAATGTTATGGCGTTTAAAACTACTTTTTATAACTACAGGATCCTTTAATTCCAGGTTAATGGCAATATCCTGCTGAACCTGAGTAGTAGCAGTTGCTGTAAGTGCCACCATAGGTGCTGCTATTCCCAATTCACGTAAAATTTTAATACCTCTATAAGCTGGTCTAAAATCATGTCCCCATTCACTGATGCAATGTGCCTCATCAACTGCTATTAGGTTTATGGGCATTTTTTGAAGTCTTTGTTGAACAAGGTCTTGTTGTAAACGCTCTGGACTGAGATATAAAAATTTATAATTACCATATATACAATTATCCAGCCGTTCATCCAGTTCTTGACGGCTTATACCACTTGTAATTTCGATTACTTTAATTTGTCTAGATCTTAAAGATTGTACTTGATCTTTAATTAAAGCAACAAGTGGAGATATTACAATGGTGATACCATTCATTGTCAATCCAGGAACCTGGTAACAAATTGATTTACCACCACCAGTAGGTAAGAGTGCTATGGTGTCATTACCTTTTAAGATATTCGATATAACTTCTTCCTGATTACCTTTAAAGCAATCATAGCCAAAAGTGTTTTTTAATATCTCGCGAGCGTAATCAATCATTTAAATACGTTCCAAAAGGTATTTTAATCTCTGGTCAACTGGTAAATGAGGAACTTCTATAAGTTCATAATTCAAATTATTGTAATATGTTGTCAAAATTTGAGCTATGGTTACAGCCTGTTCATAGGTTTCATAGCGCTCCTCATCGGTTTGATAAATATCTTTCCAAGGCGGTAAAAAAAACACCTTATCATATCGATAATCCTCACAAGCCTGTTCGTATCGTTGTGGAATTTCTTCATCCTTATATACATGATAGGCTGGGACATCAGGAATACCTCGATCATAAAAGTTAATTCCCTTTTGCGCTTGTTGGAATTGTTGGATACGTCCTTCTAACAAAGCATCGCTAAATGCAAACGGTTCTACAAGAAATAGTTGATCTATGCCGCGTTCTCTCGCTTGAGCTGTAACTTGTCTAGAAATTTCAGGATGAATAATATGTCCAGATTCCTCTATAGCTTGAATTAAGGTAGTTTTACCAGTTCCTGGACCACCAATTAATAGAATTCGCTTAATTTCATTCATAGGCTACAAAATAACTAAATCTAACGCTACGTATAGCCGATCTCTTGAATTATATTTGCACAACTTTATGGCAACACACAAAAACTCAGACGAATTTTACAAAAAATTGAAAGAGCAGTTAGCAGATACGTCTAGCTGGCCTAGTAAATACATGTATAAATTTATAGTTCCATCAGATCAAAGTAAAATTGATCGAATAGAGAATATCTTTGATGGTACTGGCGCGGTGATTAACACAAAAGCCTCTTCAAAAGGCACTTACACAAGCTTGTCTATAGTGGTAAATATGCCTAGTCCAGATGCTGTCATTGCAAAATATAAGGAAGTAGGAAAAGTGGAAGGCGTGATAAGTTTGTAATTCAAAGTTATTGCTTACATTGCACCTTACTTCACAGAATTTAAATCAAGACTATTTTGATATCTTCATTAGAATACAACACTGAGCGTAACAAGCTTAATATTCCAGAATATGGAAGACATATTCAAAAACTAGTTGAACACTGTAAATCATTACCCTCAAAAGAAGAGCGTAATAAAATGGCACATGCCATAATTGGTGTAATGGGTAACTTAAATCCACACTTAAGAGACGTACCAGATTTTCAACATAAACTATGGGATCAATTATTCATCATTGCAGACTTTGATCTAGATGTTGAATCGCCATACCCTATACCAGATAAGGAAGAGCTAGAGGCACGTCCTGAAAGGATGTCATATCCACAAAAACGACCAAAATATCGTTTCTATGGGAATAACATTCAAAATATGATTGATGTTGCCGTAAGTTGGGAAAAAGGAGAAAAACGTGAAGCTTTGACCTTCATTATTGCCAATCATATGAAGAAGTCTTTTCTTAATTGGAATAAAGACAGTGTAGATGATTCAGTAATATTTGGTCACCTTTTTGAAATGAGCGACGGAGCCATAAACCTAGCTGCAAAAGATGAAGATTTACTAGAGTCTAAATCTCTTATTTACCGTAATACCAATTCTAATAGAAGTCGTAATAACAATCATAGACGTAATAACGGTAAAAAGAATAATCGTAATAACCAGCGACGACGTAGATAAGCAATTATTAAGATATATAGTTTATAAAGAAGCTCTAATAACTAGATTATTAGAGCTTTTTACTTTAATAATTCTTGTGCTTGTTGTTTCCAGTTATCTCTTTTAATCCTACCAGGAAAAAAAGCTATTAATTCAGTTATTTCCTTCTCTTGATCATCAGTCATAGATGCGAGTTGTTCAAACTGGAAAATGCCGATGCTGTTCAATTTATTCTCTATGGCTGGACCTATACCCGTGATTTTCTTTAAGTCATCAGCATTTTGAGCGTTTCCTTTCCCGAGTGGGAAATCTTGAAAATTAGTAGTGTCATCAGTACTCAATCTAGGGTCAATCAATTCTCCAGTTCTATCCCTAGTTTGTCTAGCTCTTATTTGTCCTGGTTGTATGTAATCCGTCAACTCTTCCGTATCTAGCATATTAGATTGATCAAACTTTTTACTGGAAGTTTTTTTAGGTGGCTCTTTGATGGAAGAGGCACTACGTCCAATAAGATATGCGCCTAGTAGCATTAGGAATAAAACTAATACCACTATGAACTCATTTTGAAAAATTTCCATTGTATCCTATTTTGAACTTATAATCAATTTAATACCACTAGCTGCCACGCCGTTTTCAAATGGAATAGAAGCAACATGAGGACGAACAAGTATCCTATCACGAGATATTCCTGTACTTCTTAATAGTCTGGCAATGTAATTACCTCGATTTTCAGCAGCGTTTGTCACCTCATTTTCATCTTGATAACTGTGAATGGTGACAATATTAGTCGGGTACTTTTCTAGTAGTTCTTTTACGGTTACACCGTAGCGACTACAATTAAACGGTAATTTTATCTTAGCTTGATTGTAATACATTTTGACTTGTGAACCACAATCAAATGCTACAGAATCATCTGTATAAATAATTTTAAAGTCAATATCGTAATCTAAATTTCTTTCCTTGTTAATCACTTCATCTCTAACTCCTGATACTGTATTATCAATAGAAACGTCTTCTTTCTTTGTTGTTGAAATACTATCGGAAACTTTAATGGAATTATCTATTAAACTATCGGTTTGTAATATTTCTGTATTTGAAGTTTCTGTAAAACTTTTTTCTTGCTCAAGTTGTAGATTTTTGGTAGACGCATCTTCTTTATTATCAACAATTTTTGTGGTTGTGTAGATATAATAAAATAGGGTACAGCACACAGCGCTATACAGCAAGAAGAGTAGGGGATTTTTAAAAGATTTGTTCACAGGAACTAAATATTTGTTAAATATAGTAACTGTTTTTAAACTCTTTTGGTTTTTGCTATAAAAACTTAGCTTTAAGTTCTGGTGTTGGAATCATGCAACTTTCTTTTTTACCGAACCATTGATATCGATTTGAGGCAATCCAGTCATAAACTGAGTTGGATATAAATCTAGGAACGATTCTTAGAATAGCGAGTGCTGGCCACAGTCCAGATAATTCTTGAGCAATGCGTAGTGCTGCTCCCGCTTTCGCGAAAGCGTTATTATCATCAACCAAAATGATAGAATCGGTTTTTTCTGGATCTATTTGATGTTTTCTCAATAACTTTTCTCCTATCTCACTTTGTAAGGCCGCAAATCTAAAAACATCTTTTTTATCGCGCTTTATAATAAAGACAACAGCACCATTACACAGGTTGCAAACACCATCAAATAAAATGATTTTCTTGTCTTGCATTATTTTACCTTCTCTAATTTTTCTAGGTCTACTTGAGTAGTGAACAATCCATAATTCACGATAGCTTTACCTTTTTCAATACTATCAATTGTACCTACAGATTTTGAATCGAGTAGCCTTACTTTGTCATTAAGTTTAAGTTCCACCTTAGGTTGTGGTGGTGTCACATTGTTTACCCGTTCTTTTACTTTTTGACTTCTTATTTGTTGAACCTTTTGAATAACTTCATTTTCAATCTGTTTATCTCTAGATTTTTGAGTTTTGTTTGCTGGTTTTTTCTTTTGAGCAGGGCGATGTTTTACATTTTCTGTAATCACCAGTTTCATAAGTTCTTCCTGCAGTTTCTTTTTCTTTTTATCTTTATTAAAAGTTGCAGCAAGTTGATCAAATTTTTTACCTAATTGAATAAAACGCTGGTAATTATCATACAATTCTTGAAAGTCCTGAAGTTTTTGCTGTACTCTTTCTTGAGTAACTTCTAGTTTATTAGCCTTTTTGGTAGCTTCGATCTCTTTGTCCCTTAAATTCTCATTATTACGTCTTAAATGAGAACGTTCTTTTTGCAGGGCTGCAATGGACTTATCAAAGCGTATTTTACCTCGTTCGACTTTCTTTTTAGCTTTGTTAATCAAACTATAAGGAATACCATTCTTTTGCGCCACTTCAAATGTGAACGAGCTACCTGCTTCACCCATTTGCAGTTGATAAATAGGTTGCAAGGATCGAGAGTCAAACAACATATTGGCATTGTTCATTTCTGGAACCTCATTTGCCAGCATTTTAAGATTAGTATAGTGTGTTGTAATGATTCCATAGGAAGAACGGCTGTGTAATTCTTCTAACATACTTTCAGCTAGTGCTCCGCCTAATTCTGGATCTGATCCTGTTCCAAATTCATCTATAAGGAATAAGGTGTTTTCATCGGCTGTTTTTAGAAAACCACGCATGTTCTTAAGTCGATAACTGTAAGTACTCAAGTGGTTGTCTATACTTTGATTATCTCCTATATCAGAAAGTATTTTCTTGAATAGGCAAACTCTGCTTTTTTCATGAACGGGTATCAACATTCCTGTTTGAATCATTACTTGTAATAATCCTACTGTTTTTAATGTGATGGATTTACCACCAGCATTAGGTCCAGAAATTACTATGATACGATTATCCTTATCTAATTTTATAGTTTGTGGATAGGTCTTTTCTCCACGAGCCTGATTTGCAACCAACAATAAAGGGTGGTAGGCATCAACCAGTTCTAACTCACGATGATTGACCATCATGGGTAAAATGCCTTGTATTTTTTGGGCATATCTTGCCTTACCACTTATAATATCAGTATGAATTAAATAATCTCTATAGGTTTCAAAATCTGGGATAAAAGGCCTTAAGAAGTCGGTAAGTTCTTTAAGAATACGTTTAATTTCGTCCTTTTCCTCTATCTCGAGCTCTGCAAGTTGTCTACTTAGATTTAATACGCGTTCTGGCTCAATGTAGGCAATGCTACCCGTTTTAGAACTACCCATTACTTTACCTTTTACCTTACGACGGTACATGGCTCTAACTGCTAGAACCCTGCGGTTTTCCATAACGGTTTCCTTAATGTCATCAAGATATCCTAGCTGACCATAATGGGCTAGCGCTTGTCCAAAACTTCCATTCAATTGTCCACGCACGGCATTCATAGAACGTCTAATGTTCCTTAAATCTGGTGACGCATCATCTTTAATTTCACCATATTTATCAATAACATCATCCACACGAGCAGGAATTATTTCATTATAAGGTATACCTTCTAATCGTTCACTTAAAGTCGGGAAATGCTCTACCGTTTTTCTAAAAAACTTATGATGCTCATTAATCGTTTTGGGTAACGAGGCTAGTTTGCGTACACCTTCTTTCTCTAGCGTACTGTTTTCTATACCTAGAAGTTGTAATTCTCGTTCAATAGGATCAAATCCATGATTTGGAATTTGATATTCACTAGAGTAGGACGCCACATACTCATTAGTGTGGTTTAAAGCAGTAAGTACTGCATTTTTATTTACATGTGGTTTTTGAAGTAAGGCTTGTTCCTTACCGTCATCGGTCACACAATTTGCTGCCAGCTGTTTTAAAACTGACGGAAATTCTAAATCTTCTAGTGTTTTCTGTGATATCTTACTCATAAATCCTTAGACAAAAATACGCTGCTCGCTATACTTAAGTCGGGATTTTTGATAAAATTATCATTACTCGTGATGGTAGGGCTCATTACGTAGAATGGTAAACGCTCGATAAATTTGTTCTACAGCAAATAATCGTACCATTTGATGTGAAAAGGTCATGGCGCTCAAGGATAATTTAGATTGACCTCGTTCATACACTTCTTGAGAAAAACCATAGGGACCACCTATGACAAAGATCAAACGTTTTAATCCAGAAACACTACGTTTATTTATTAATTGAGCAAACTGACTACTGGAATAGCTTTTTCCTTTTTCATCCAATAAGGTGACAAAATCGCTTTTGTCAATCTTATTCAATATCAACTTTCCTTCTTCATTTTTTTGGTGTTCGATACTCATATTTTTTGTGTTTTTGAGATCTGGTATAACTTCCATTTCAAAATTCACATAGTGTTGTAGGCGTTTTTGATACATGTCTATCAAATCTGCAATACGGTTATCATCGGTTTTACCAACGGCAAGGAGCGTAATTTTCATAGTGCAAAAGTAAGGAGGTAGCTTCATATTCGTCACAATGTTTCTAAAACCGTATTTTTGAACTTTAAACCATATTATGAATTATAATAGTCAGGAATTTCAAGACGAACTCACACGTATTATTACCAATGCTTTGCGTGAGGATGTAGGTGATGGTGATCACTCAAGTCTATCCTGTATTCCCAGTACTGCAACTGGCAAGGCTCGTTTACTCGTAAAGGATAATGGTGTAATTGCTGGTCTCGCTTTCGCGAAAGCGGTATTTCAACAAGTAGATCCCGATTTAAAAGTAGAATTTTTAATGAAAGACGGTGATACAGTTAAGTATGGTGATGAAGCATTCTATGTATCAGGTTCATCACAGTCTATTCTAAAGGCCGAGAGACTAGTGCTTAACGCCATGCAAAGAATGAGTGCCATCGCTACAAAAACCAGAAAATTTGTAGATGTTCTCAAGGGAACAAATACCAAAATACTGGATACTAGGAAAACCACTCCTGGAATAAGAGCTCTTGAAAAATGGGCAGTTGATATAGGTGGTGGCGTTAATCATAGATTTGGTCTTTATGATATGATCATGTTAAAGGATAATCATATTGATTTTGCTGGTGGAGTAGTAGAAGCTATTGAAAAAACTAAACATTACCTGAAAGATACCAAGAAGGATCTTAAGATTATTGTTGAAGCCAGAAGTCTAGAAGAAATTGAAAAAATCTTAAGTGTTGATGGTGTATATCGTATTTTAATTGATAATTTTAATTACGAAAACACTAAAAAGGCTGTAGCCCTTATAGGCGACAAATGTTTAACTGAGAGTAGTGGTGGAATAACCCTTGATACTGCAAAAAACTATGCAGATTGTGGAGTTGATTTTATCTCTAGTGGTTCACTTACTCACAGCGTCTATAATATGGATTTGAGCCTGAAAGCAATGCATGAGTAAAAAGGTTAAAATAGTTCAACGCTTTCCCTTTTTAAAGAAACTGATTGATAAGGCAGATTCTATACATCTTCCTGGTTTTGAAGGAATGACTGCGTGGGATTTATGGGAAACCTATGCCGAAGGAATAACTAATGGAGCTTTTAGCGCACGTGCTAGTTCTATTAGTTATAGTTTTTTTATGGCCATTTTTCCTTTTGTACTATTTATCCTAAACCTGATACCCTTTGTACCTATTAATAATTTTCAAGAAGACGTAATTAGATTTTTGAATGATTTATTGCCTTATCAAGCAGCTGGTGCTTTTGATGGGATTTTTACCGAAATCGCTTTAAAAGAAAATACAGGCTTATTGACGATAGCTTTTTTCTCTTCCTTAATTTTTATGACAAACGGTGTAAATGCCATTTTTGATGGTTTTGAGCGCAGTTATCATTCGGTTTTGAATCGAGGTTTCTTTAGGCAATATGCAGTGTCCTTACTGGTTTCCATCATGCTTGTGTTGTTTTTATTTGTAGGTGTTGTCTTAACCATCGCAGTGGAATATTTTTTAAGTGAACTACAAGCTAGGGAATACGTATCAGAAAGTAGCAGTAGCGTGTGGTTACAACTTATTAGATATGCTACCTTAATATTCATGCTGTATGTTTTTATAGCAACTTTATACTACGCTGGTACTAAAACTGGTAGACAAACCAGGTTCTTTTCAATAGGCGCAACGGTAACTACAGTTTTGATTCTCGCGGCCTCTTATTTATATGGTATCTATCTAGAAAACTTTGCTACCTACAACGAAATTTATGGTTCGATAGGAGCTATAATTATTTTAATGGTTTATATCTGGCTGAATTCCAATCTATTACTGGTTGGTTTTGAATTAAATGCATCTCTAAGATCGTTAAAGGCACGGAATTTGAATAACACTTAGTATATTGTAACACATTAAACAACATACAATGAAAAAATACATTTTTATTTTAGCTGCGGCTTTCATGACCTTTACTGCTCAAGCACAACAAACTGTAGAAGGAGTTGAAGTAGAAGGTTCTCTTTCTAAGTACGGTAAGGAACTTACCTTAAACGGTGCTGGTTTAAGAGAAAAAGTGTTTATCGACCTTTATGTAGGTGGACTTTATGTAACTGAAAAAAGCGATGACGGTGAGGCACTTACAAGTTCTGATCAATCTATGGCAATCACATTAGATATCGTGAGTAAATTAGTAACTCAAGATAATATGATAAGTTCTATAGAAGAAGGTTTTGAGAACAGTTGTTCTAGTAAGGAATACAAAGCCCTTTCAGGTAAAATTGAAAAATTTATCGCTCTCTTTAATGAAGAAATCGTAAAAGGTGATGAGTTTGTATTGTTTTACATTCCAGGTGAAGGAACTAAAGTTTCAAAAAATGGTAAAGAGCTAGGCACCATTCCAGGATTAGACTTTAAAAAAGGACTTTTTGGAATTTGGTTAGGTGATTATCCAGCAGATGAAGAGTTAAAAGAAGGTTTATTAGGATTGTAATCCATCAACCTTATTGTATATTCCAGCTGTCTCTATTTGAGACAGCTTTTTTTATTTAAAAAATTAAAACTATGAAATACGCATTTGTACTGTTGTTATCACTAACGAGCTTTTTCAATGTCTTGCAAGTAAGTGCTCAAGAAAAGGATATTACTGGAACTTGGAAAACGATAGACGATAAAACAGGAATCGTCAAATCCCATGTAGAAATCTATAAAAAAGGTAATAAGTATTATGGCAAAGTTGTAAAGATTCTTGATCCAGATGCTCCTGCTAAACCATTGTGTGAGAATTGTGATGGTGACTTAAAAGATGCGCCTATCATTGGATTAGAGATATTAAAGAATTTTGAAAAGGAGGATGATGAATATGAAGATGGTACAATCCTAGATCCAGAAAATGGAAAAACCTATAAAGCAAAACTTTGGCTAGATGAAGAGGATGAGAACAAACTAAATGTACGTGGTTACATTTTATTCTTATATAGGACTCAAACTTGGGAAAGACTCTAGGAGGCAATTTTCTCATATAAATTCTGGAGCTTTTCAAGATCGCCTGTATTCTCTATATGTTCTTTACAGTCGTGCATGAGAAGCTCTGCTTGATTATGAATACTCTTATAATAATCTTCCTTAGAAGCTGGATTTTGAAGCAATTGTTCATACATGGACATCATTTTCAAAGAAACTATTACATCATTTCTAGAATAAGTACGCAACGCTGCACAAGTAGTATAAATAAGCTCTTCAAAAGAAACCGTTTTTAATTCAATTAACTCCTTGTCGTCTTCAATTAATAATTCTAGATCTGGTTTATTCATTCTTACACAAAAAAGCTGTGTAAGATAATTGATTGCATTAATAGCAGTTCCTGGATCATTAATTCCAGGAGACATAGCTTTTACCGCAATTTCTGTAATTTGCTTAAAACCCAAAACATAATTGTCACTTACCAATTCAGGTTCTCTAAATAAAAAATACTCTTGAATCTCGTCTGTAACTTTTTCGTCTATTTCTTTATTAATTTTAAACAAGGGACTATTAGCGAGTAGGTAAGTACCTTTTATCTGTAAAAGCTTAATCTTGATATCTTGCTCTTTAGCTATCTTTTTGAGACCCGAAATACTAATATTTTGCAGCGTACCGCTTTTTTTTGCTTTAAATGTGATCCAATCATCGGTGTTTGAAAATGAACCATCCTTGTAATTGGAATCGATTACTTTATTCAAACGTTTTAATGCTTTTGAAAACACATTTTTCAAAATGTTATTTATCTGAATATTGGATGAAATATTATGAATAAAAAATACGAATGCCGCAAGCGAAATAATAGCTGCTGTTAAGCCTAGTAAGACACTTAAAATAGGAATAGTCTGATTTTGTGTAGGTTCATCAATCCCAATTAAAGTAATAATGTTGTATAATATGCTTCCTAAAAAAGCTCCTAGTATTAATTGATGCTTTCTATTAGAGATCAAACTTGGTAATACACGAGGAGAATAATTTGCCGCAGCCTGACTAAGTAATAGCATCACCATGTTAAAGGTGAAAACTAGCATACTTATTCCACCAGCTATTAAGGTAGTAAGTAAATTACGAGCTGTATCAACATCAGTTATTTCTAATCCAGGAAACCATTCTATCAATTGTTTAGAAGCATCTACCGTTTCAATATATTTCATAAAGAAAGCCAGAAAAATAGCCAGGATAGAATAAAAGGTAGGATAGAAGGCTATACTACCGGTCAAAATATTATAAAACGAATTAACCTTGGTAAATAATTTTTTCATGTGATTATAAATGTAGGTCGGTTTTAGGTTAAGCTAGGTTAATGGTATGCTAATGCATATTATATTTCACAAATAATTAATACCTTGCTACCACACAAAGAAATTATGGGCGATTCTACAACACTTAAAAAAGACTTACTTAACCAACTCATCTTGATGGCTCATCGAGACGGAAAATTAGATAGTAAAGAAATCTCTTTTGTCCTTAATGTAGGGAAAAGGCTAGGGTTTGAAGAAGTTGATGTTGTAGATATGATTAAAAATCCATCTGCTCAAATTGAAAAACCTCCTAAAGATTTTACACAACGCATTGTACATTTTCATCGTCTTATGATCATGATGTATATTGATGGTCACGTCGATGATAAAGAATTACAATTTCTATATGAACTAGGTCTTACTTATGGCTTTAGAAAGTCAACGATTGACACCTTACTTAGAATGATGGAACGTTATCCAAATGGTGACATTCCTGCTAGTGAACTCATAGAAATACACTCAAGAGACTATAATTAGTGTCATAATGGCATTTTAAAACGGTCTAAAACTGTCTTTTTGTCTTGTTTTTCATTTGGTATTCAATTTGCCTATTACAGGTCAAATAAGTTGAATAAATAAAAAATTGAAATATGACACTTACAAAAAGAACTAACAACTGGTTACCATCTTTAATTGATGAAATGTTTAATCAAGATTTTAATGGTGGTAGTATTATTACTGACAAGCCATTCATTCCTGCTGTTAATGTAATTGAAGCAGATAATGCTTTCTCACTAGAAATGAGTATTCCTGGATTTAAAAAGGAAGATGTAAACATTGAAATCGATCAGGATGTCTTGACCATTCAATCGGAAGTTGAAGCTTCAAAAGAAGAAAAAACAGAACAATTCACTCGTAAAGAGTTTTCTAAAAAATCTTTCAAGCGCAGTTTTAATTTACCAGAAACAGTAAATCAAGATCGCATTGAGGCTAATTATGAAAACGGTATTCTTACTATAAGTTTACCTAAAAAAGAGGAAGCCTTACCACAGCCTAAAAGAATGATTACTTTAAAGTAATCAAATCAAGATGTAGCTTAAAGCCAGCAATATTGCTGGCTTTTTTTTTAACATAGAACTAGCATCAGTTTAACGTCTAGTTGGGTGAACCTAGAATACACGCCAACTATCTTTAACCTTAAAACAAGAATATGAGTAGTAGTGATATACTTTATAGCAAAATAACCAGCGCACAAGACTTTAAAAATAGAATAGTGATGGCACCAATGACTCGTAGTCGTGCTACCGAGGATCACATTCCTACACCTATTATGGCTGCCTATTATGGCGAAAGAGCAACTGCAGGTTTATTGATCACTGAAGGAACATCTCCATCTCCTAATGGAGTAGGCTATGCAAGAATACCTGGAATTTATAACGATCAACAAATTGACGCATGGCGTGCCGTGACAAAGGCAGTGCATGCCAATGGAGGAAAGATATTTTTGCAAATCATGCACACAGGACGTGTGTCTCATCCTGATAACATGCCCAATGATGCAAAAATTGTAGCACCTAGTGCTATCGCTCCAGAAAACACAAAAATGTGGGTAGATGGCAAGGGCGAGCTAGAAATACCGGTACCTAATGAAATGACCTCAAGCGATATAGAACAAGTAATTGAAGAGTTTGTTCAAGCTGCTCAAAATGCTATCGCTGCCGATTTTGACGGTGTAGAAATTCACGGAGCAAATGGGTATTTACTAGAACAGTTTTTTAATCCAGCCTCTAACAAACGGGAAGATGAGTACGGCGGTAGTGTTGAAAACCGAAGTAAGGTAATTCTTGAAATTGCCAAAAGAACCGTAGCTGCTATAGGAGCAGATCGTGTAGGAGTGCGTTTAAGTCCTAATGGGGTCATGAATGATGTAGGTCCTTGGGAATCTCAAAAACAAGACTTTGAATACCTGGTATCACAATTCAATTCTTTGAATCTACTTTACCTTCATTTACTCGATCATCAGGCAATGGGAGCAAATCCTCTACCTGAAGATATACGTACAAGCCTGCAATCTAAATTTGATGGAATCAATATTCTTTGTGGTGGATACGACAAGTCAACCGCCATTAAGGATCTTGCTAATGAAAAAGCCGATATGATTGCCTTTGGACGTCCATTTGTTGCAAATCCCGATTTGGTGGAACGATTTAAACAGGATGCCGATTTGAATGAGGTTGATCAGGATACTCTTTATACTCCAGGGAAAGAAGGTTATCTAGATTATCCTAAAATGGAGCCTATATCCTAATTATTGATTTTATTTTTGCGCTTTCGCGAAAGCGTAAACCCTTTAAACATTTTTATGAAAGTACAAGCATATGGTGCTCACGCATCAGATAAAGATTTAGAGCCTTTAACTATTGAACGACGTGAATTACTTAGTAATGACGTTAAAATTAAAATCATTTATTGTGGTGTATGCCACAGCGATATTCACGCTAAAAATAACGACTGGGGTAACGCAAAATATCCTATCGTACCTGGTCATGAGATTATAGGAAGAGTAGAAGAAGTAGGAGCTGAAGTAAGTAAATACAAAGCAGGTGATCTAGTAGGAGTAGGCTGTATGGTAGATAGTTGTCAAGAATGTTCTCAATGTAATGATGATATGGAACATTTTTGTGAAAACGGTAGCACCAGTACCTACAATAGTAAGGATAAACACTTGGGTGGACACACCTTTGGTGGTTACTCTACTCACATTGTCGTAAGAGAGGAATTTGTATTGAGTGTTTCAGAGAAATTGGATACTAAAGCAGTGGCACCACTACTTTGTGCTGGAATTACTACTTATTCTCCTTTGCGCCATTGGAATGTAAAGAAAGGAGATAAAGTAGGAGTTGTAGGATTAGGTGGATTAGGACACATGGGAATTAAGTTTGCTCATGCTCTAGGCGCCGAGACCTATATGATTACCACTTCACCAGAAAAAGCACAAGATGCAAAACGATTAGGTGCCGATGGTGTGATTATATCAAAGGACGATGAGGACATGAAAAAACATTTTGGGACCTTTGATTTTATTCTAAACACTATTCCCGTAGGTCACGATTTAAATCCATACTTACAACTGCTTAAACCAGACGGAACAGTATGTTTAGTAGGTGCCATAGAACCGCTAGAACCTTTCCACGGTGGTAACCTTATTTTAAGACGTAAACGTATTGTAGGTAGTTTAATAGGAGGAATTGCAGAGACTCAAGAAATGCTTGATTTCTGTGCAGAACACAATATTACTAGCGATGTAGAAATGATTAATATCAATGAAATAAATACCGCTTTTGAACGCGTTCAAAAAAACGATGTCAAATATCGTTTTGTTATTGATATGGCATCACTTAATTAATTTTTTGCATGGCAGTGATACGCTGTAACAGGCTGGGATGTGAATATTGAAACCACACTACAGCCGGATGCGGTGTTAAATTACTTAAACTAGTTTTAGTTAGCGTCTTTAATCCTGTGATTAAAGGCGCTGCTTTATAAGTACGCACTGCGTAAGCATCGGCTTGATATTCAAATTTGCGCGAAAGGATGTTCATAAAAATGCTTGTAATCATAGATATAGGTGAATACAGCAAGAAAAAGGCTACTAGCCCTATGTGAAATGATGAATTTGAAACACCCAATGCCTGTGCCATCAAATCGTTGTCCACCACAAGGGAAAATAAGTATAGAGTAAATCCTGTGGTAAGCGTACCAGCTAGTAGGTTGTATAGAATATGCTTTTTCTTATAGTGACCAACCTCGTGTGCTAGAACAGCCACTATTTCTTCTTCGGTTAATTGATCAATTAACGTATCGTATAAGGTCACCCGTTTTTCACTTCCAAAACCACTGAAATAAGCATTGGCCTTGGTACTTCTTTTACTACCATCAATCACAAATATTTTAGTAAGTTCAAAACCTACTTGGTTGGCATATTCAGATATTTTATCTCTTAAACTACCTTGTTCCAAAGGTGCCTGTTTATTGAATATAGGAACGATCAATCGGGCGTAAAACATATTGAGTAATATACTCACGATAAAAATGACGATCCACGCGTACCACCAAAAATTAGAATCTGCCCAATTGTAAATAAGAATAAGAACCGTAAGTAATCCACCACCCAAAATTAGTGTCATAAACCAGCCTTTTATCTTATCCAGAAAAAATAGTTTTTTGTGGTTTTATTAAAGCCATATTTTTCTTCAATAACAAAGGTACTGTAATAGGATAGAGGAGTAGTAAGCAAATCACTGGCCATAAACAACACGCCAAAAAATAACAAACTAACCACGGTTTCATTATTGGTAATACTACGACACCATTGATCTACAAGGGCAAATCCATCTACAAATATAAATACCAAAATACCAACAATAGAAATGAAACTATTTAAGGTACCAAATTTGAAACGCTCCTTTTTATAAGCTTGTGACTTCTCGTATTCCTCTTGTTTATAAACATCAGACAGGACTGCTGGTATAGGTTTTGAATACCAAGTATAATTAAGAAAGGACAAAACCTCATTCAGTAAAAAGTCAAATACTAGAATACCGATTATGCAATAAAATAAAACTGTTGGAGTCATGATTAAAAATCTCTTTGACGTTTTGCTTCGAATAATAAAATGGCAGCACTTACTGATACGTTCATACTATCAATCTCACCACTCATAGGAATGATGATGTTTGCCTTGGCTGCATCTCTCATTTCGTCTGTAAGTCCAGTAGCTTCAGTTCCTACAGCAATAGCGCTGGAATTCTTAAAACTGGCTGTATGATATGGAATACTAGTTTGTAAAGTAGCAGCGTATAGGTCAATCTCTTTCATTCTTAAAAATGCACAAACCTCACTAGTGCTAGCACTTGCAATAGGTACAGTGAGCGCACAACCTACACTAGATCGTATAACGTTGGGATTATACAGGTCACATTTAGGATCTGCTAGTAGAACAGCATCAACCGCAGCGGCATCTGCTGTGCGCAGTAAAGCGCCTAAGTTTCCTGGTTTTTCAATAGATTGAGCAACAAGGACAAGGGCATTATTTGGTAAGTTAAGATCAGTAAGCTGTAATGTTTTCGCTTTCGCGAAAGCGATACAACCTTCAGTACCGCTGCGATAAGCTAGCTTTTCATAAACCTCAATACTTACGCTTATTATTTCCACATCCTTACTCACGCCAAGTTGAGCCTGTACAAATTCCTTGGAAACTTGTTCTTGCTGGTTAAATATTTCAGGACATACCAATAGAGTTTGTAGCTGATAACCACCTTTAATGGCAAGCGTGATTTCACGAGCGCCTTCTATAAGAAACAGCTGTTCCTTTTTACGTGCTTTGCTTTTACGCTGCAGCTGTTCTGCCTGACGTATCAACGCGTTGTGTGGACTAGTAATGTGCTTCATAAAAGTAGAATGTATGCAAAAATAAGAGATTGTAACTGGCTGTGTGACTACTCAAACGTTTAAGCATAAACTTTTGTCAACAACCGCATGTATTCAAAACCCGTGCAAGTGGTTTTATGTACCTTTACTACAAATTAAAGCATATGAATTTTCACACTCGTAAATGGATTAAACCAGAAGATTTAAACCCTAACGGAACCTTATTTGGTGGTAGATTACTAGAATGGATTGATGAAGAGGCTGCTCTCTATGCAATTATTCAGCTGGAAAATCAAAAGGTAGTCACTAAGTTTATGAGTGAAATTAATTTTACGGCAAGTGCTCAACCAGGAGATATCATTGAGATAGGTCTCATGGTTAACAAATTTGGTCGTACTTCTATAGATCTTAAATGTGAGGTACGTAATAAAATGACTAGGGAAACCATTATTACAATTGAAAATATTGTTCTAGTGAATTTAGGTGAAGACGGTTCACCAAAACCTCATGGAAAAACCAAAATTGAATACGTTAAGGATCGTTTAAAAGCTTAATTACTCCAATTTTTTAATAATCTTACAAGGATTTCCCATAGCTAGTACATTACTGGGAATATTTTTATTGACTACACTACCGGCGCCTATGGTAACGTTATCACCTATAGTAACACCGGGAAAAATAACGCTATTACCACCTATCCATACATTATTACCAATTACGACAGGTTGAGTAGTGGTGATGTAAGTACTATTTGTACCGTTTGATTTTATACGATCAGATGCTTTAAGAGGATGTGTAGCTGTATAAATTTGAACATAAGGTGCTATTAAACCATTATCACCTATTTGAATACGATTATCATCTAGAAACATACAATTAGTATTCACAAAGGTATTTTTACCGATAGAAATGTTTTCGCCATAATCACAGTAAAATGGAGATTCAATCCAAACACCAGGACTTTTGTTTCCTAGTAACTCGTTGAGTAATTCAGCCTTTTCTTCGATCAAACGAGGATTTAATGTATTGATTTCACTAAGTAATTCACGAGCCTTAAAATATCGTTCTAATAATTCAGTATCCCGCGAGTTATAAGGTAATCCCGCTAGCATTTTTTCTTTTTCCGTCATAATCTTGTGCTGTTTTTAATGAGACACTATTTTCAGTCCTACAATTGATGCAATTAAGGTGGTCATAAATAGCAATCGTAAAAAGGTAACAGGTTCTTTAAACACAAATATTCCCACTAGCACAGTTCCCACAGCTCCTATACCAGTCCAAACGGCGTAGGCAGTACCTATGGGTAAACTTTGAGTTGCCTTAATAAGCAATCCCATGCTTACACATAATGCCACTAGAAAACCAGCGTACCACATATACATTAAGGTTCCAGATGATTCTTTGGCTTTACCTAAACAAAATGCAAAGGCCACTTCAAATAATCCTGCAATGATTAAAATTATCCATTTCATATATTAAAAATACGATAGATTCCGAACAGGTTGTAGATTAAAGTAATCTAATAATGAGAAGTATCAAAAAGAAGGTACGGTACTAATAATATTCATAGGATCTAGTTACCGTGTGTTGCAAACCATCCTCTGAATCAAAATATTCTCGCTTTAAAAAATTGCCGAATTCATCAGTTCCAGATTCGGTTACTTTGGATTTTTTAAAGGGTAAACGCGTACTGTCATTACTTACCTTCATTTCTACAAGTTGATTGTCTCGATAAGAAAAAACTACCTTAGAGTACAAGCTATTATTCATATCGTTCCATTTTTTCCCAGTAGTAGTGGAGGACAGAATTTTGTAATCTTTATCCCAAATATGAATAGTCTTTAGCTCAAACTTAGTTGTAATAGATTTAGTGTAAATGTGTAATGTACTATCATTGACTAGTACTTCTTTTTTGATTTTAGAAACTTGTTGGTCATCTACGGAGATAGTTTTAGAGTTTCGCTCCGAGTTACTAACCTTTTCAAAGAAGGTTATTTCACCTAGTGCTAGAGAATCTTGCTCTACATACCTGTGGTTGTAATGATCAATATGAGTAACAAAACCTTCTTCATTAAAGTGGTAAGTATCTTCAAAAGAAGTACTTGTAGCATGATTTAAAGAATGTTCAGTATAACTTTTAATAGGACCACTTAAATTATTACGATTCAAGTCATTAGGGAAATTAAAAACGGAGGTTTTTAGAGAAGCTATTACTAAGCATATCCAACAAAATACAAGTTCCAATTTCATAGTTCAACCAATTAATACATCGTATTTGAATGGGCCAATTGATCTGGTATTTGTTGGATAGCATCCCAGTGTTCACAAATCTTACCATCCTTATCAAACCGGAAAAAATCCATGGTTACGTACTCATCATTTCCAGGCCATACTTGATGCGTATGTAAGGCAACCAGATCATGCTGACCTATACAACGTACAAATTCAATAGTTTTATTAGGATACTCTCGTTGCATTCTTTCAAAATATTCAATAAAACCTTGGGTACCATCAACCACATGTGGATTGTGCTGTATGTAAGTATCGCCTACATAAAGTTCCACAGCTTTACTCGGATTCCCTAGATAAGCCATTTTATAAAAAGCGATAGCGTTTTCTTTATTTTTCTCAATATCCATAGTAATAATTAAATCTAAAGATAAGCAAAGTACAACACCTAGCATCTGGCAATTGTATCTGTCTAACTCGACATCTCAATGAAAAAGTAGGAGCGAAGTGATGTTTCATATCGCTATTGCGAAAGCGTAATACAAAACAATAATGCCTTCTGTGAATAACCAATTACAGAAGAAATGACTATTTTAATTGATGCCAACCTAGAGTTCCGTTCATTCCAAATCGAGAAATTTCAATTTTTTTCTTTTGAACTTGATCTCTATTAAAGCAGCGACATTTTGTTTACCGTTTTTCCATTCTAAATTTGAATCTATGAAATCTTTAAACTTATCAAAATCTAATTCTAAAGAGTTTATATTAGTCTCGTTTTCATAGCTTAATAAACAAGAGTTTCCTTCTTTGTATACAATAATTTGAAGTTTTAATATACCTCGGATTTTTTTTCTTTGTTCAGGGGTAATTAATTTGGCGACCGATTTTATTAATTCCTGATTTTCTATTTCAGCAATTTTATCCACACTTTCCAATGCAAATCTTTGAGTGTTACAATTACCGAGGTTTACCTTATAAATACTTTGAGCAAAGACGTTATAAATCCCAAAAAATAAGAGTAAGATTAAAGTAAGTAATATTTTCATAGCCTTTGAAAAGTTATTATTGATTTGTTTTGTGATTAAGTAGTTGACTTGATAGGATGAGGTCTAGTAAACAACTTTGAGTATAAAGAGTAAATGTGAATAACATCATTGTCTATACCGTTGTTGATTGTTGTGGATTCGGATTTGTTAAATGTTGTTGATAATTCTTAAGTTGAATTAGTTCTTGTTCATTTCTTTCAATTGTTTTTTGATAATGCTTTATAATTTCTTGCGTTAATGATTCAGCCTTTGAAATTTTGGAATTACGCTTGCGCATTTTGTTTGTTAATCTACTGATGTAGAAGAAAACTAATGCTACGATTATAAATATGACTCCAAAACCGATAATTGTATAAATCAATTCCTTCTCTATGGTTATTTCAAATGATTTATTAAGATTTTGAATAAACTGCTCAAATGTAAATTGAGAGTTTTCTTGAGCCATTAGATAAACTGAATTTTTCATTGTGAATCCAGCCATTTCAGCATACTCACTTTTGACAGAATCTATCAATTCCTTTTTAAACTGCTCATCTTGTAATAGGACTTCAGGATTTACTACTAGTAATAATCCAATTATTAATATTCCTATGCCTAGTAATAAGAATAAGGTTCTTTTAATAAATAAATAACTAGTTCCAAACCATCTAGTAAATCTAGATCCTGAAATGATTGAATCAAGTTCTTCAAGTTGATTGTGGGTCGCTTTTAATTCAGCCTGATATTCTATTTTGTTTAATAAAATATCGTTTATTTCTTGTATTCTGTTCATTGATTGCATTTTATCAAGATAATTTATTTTAATGGTATTGATGTTCTCACAATAAAGGAAGAATAATAGAATACACTTTGAATTCTATAGTGTGTCTTAACTTTATTGTAGTCCTTGTTATCTCAGTTATTTTGTTTTCTCAATAACTTCAGTGATGTCTTTTCCCAGATAATTAGTCCAAATACCATTTTTGTATTCTATCACTCCTTCTTTGCTGTGGTAAAATGTAGTACCCATTCCTTCTTTTGTTTCAATACCTACTAAATAGTCAGGTATGCATATAGTCTCGCCGTTGTTTTCTATTTCGGTATAACCTGAGTCGCAAGTATCGCTATCACAGGAATCCAAGGAAATTAACATTAGCGCAAATAAGCCAAAGGCAATAATTTTTCTTTTCATTTTTATTTGATTACTTCAGTTCCTACGGTTCTGGATACTGTTTAGACAATTACATTTAAAAGGTGCAACCGTTATACAATTGCAAGTACATATACAAGTTCAAAAACAAGTTTGTGGTGTAGGGCATGAAGGTTGGTTATTGTTAGGTAGCTCAAATTTATAACACTTTGGTTAAATAAAAATACCCCAAAACGGGTATTTTTTGACAAGGATTTCAACAATCAGCCTTGCTAGCCTCTTGTTCATAGAATCTTCCTTTTATCTAATTTCATTCTTGCAAAACACTTATAAACAATCAGTTGAAAACAATCGTTCTCTTAACAATAACTAAAACAGTTTAAAAAAAAAGAGCCGTTTATTAAAAACGGCTCTTTCATCATTCATAGATGTAAAAAAACACCTATACAAATTCCTTTTTATTCTGGGTGATTACCCAATAGTAGGTTAAGGATATCAATCGCAGCATCGCTTATTTTGGTTCCAGGTCCAAAAACTGCCGCCACACCAGCATCAAACAAGAACTGATAGTCCTTTCTAGGGATCACACCACCTACAATAATCATGATGTCATCACGACCGTACTTTTTAAGTTCTTCCATCACTTGCGGTACAAGCGTTTTGTGACCAGCAGCAAGGGATGACACACCTAGTACGTGAACATCGTTTTCTACAGCTTGTTTAGCAGCCTCAGCTGGTGTTTGAAACAGTGGTCCTATATCCACGTCAAAACCTACATCAGCATATCCTGTAGCGACTACTTTGGCGCCACGATCGTGACCGTCTTGACCCATTTTGGCAATCATAATACGCGGTCGACGGCCTTCTTCTTGTGCAAATTGGTCTGCTAGTTGTTGCGCTTTCGCGAAAGCGTGATCATTCATAATCTCTTTTTTATAAACGCCTTGTACACTCTTGATCTGTGCTCGATAACGGCCAAATTCTTTCTCTAGCGCATCAGAAATCTCACCCAAGGTAGCGCGATGTTTTGCAGCTTGTACTGCAAGCTCCAATAAATTGTGATCACCCGTTTTAGCAGCTTGAGTAAGTGCTTGTAAGGCGTTTTGTACTGCAGCCTCGTCACGATTAGCACGTATTTGCGACAGTCGTTCTATTTGTTCATTACGCACCGCGGTATTATCAACCTCGAGTGTATCGATTAAGTCCTCGTCGGGACTAGGGTATTTATTTACTCCTACAATAGTATCAATACCCGAATCAATACGGGCTTGTTTTCTTGCAGCGGCTTCTTCAATTCTCATTTTAGGAATACCAGCCTCAATAGCTTTGGTCATTCCGCCTAATTCTTCAACTTCTTCAATAAGTTGCCAAGCCTTGTGAGCGATCTCGTGCGTGAGTTTTTCTACGTAGTAGGATCCAGCCCAAGGATCTACCGTTTTAGTAATGCCTGTTTCTTCTTGTAAAAACAACTGGGTATTACGAGCTATACGTGCGCTAAAATCGGTAGGCAAGGCAATGGCTTCATCCAGTGCATTAGTGTGCAAACTTTGTGTCCCACCAAAGGCCGCTGCTGCAGCTTCAATCGTAGTACGAGCTACATTGTTAAATGGATCTTGCTCAGTAAGTGACCAACCACTAGTCTGACAGTGCGTGCGCAGTGCAAGTGATTTGGCATTTTTAGGTTCAAATTGTTTGATCATTTTGGCCCAAAGCATGCGAGCTGCACGCATTTTGGCGATTTCCATAAAGTGATTCATTCCAATCGCCCAGAAAAAGGACAATCTAGGAGCAAAGGAATCTATATCCAGTCCAGCGGCTAGTCCCTTGCGCACATATTCTAATCCATCTGATAGGGTATAAGCTAGCTCTAGGTCACTAGTAGCACCAGCTTCATACATGTGATAACCCGATATGGATATCGAATTAAATTTAGGCATGTTTTTACTGGTGTATTCAAAAATATCTGAGATGATTTTCATACTAGGAGTAGGCGGATAGATGTACGTATTACGCACCATAAACTCCTTTAAAATATCATTTTGAATGGTTCCGGCTAGGTCTTTTTGATCCACGCCTTGTTCCATAGCGGCCACAATATAAAAGGCCATAATCGGTAACACAGCGCCATTCATGGTCATGGAAACCGACATTTTATCTAAAGGTATACCATCAAAAAGGACTTTCATATCCTCAACACTATCAATGGCAACACCAGCCTTACCTACATCACCTACTACACGATCGTGATCACTATCATAACCACGGTGTGTTGCCAGGTCAAAGGCTACAGATAATCCTTTTTGTCCAGCAGCGAGGTTACGTCTATAAAAGGCATTAGATTCTGTCGCACTAGAAAACCCTGCGTATTGACGCACTGTCCACGGTCTTCTTACATACATGGTAGAGTAGGGACCACGCAAGTTGGGTGCTATTCCTGCTACAAAATCACGATGTTCAACATCATCAATATCATCGGGTGAATAATTAGTTTTTATGGCTATACCTTCGGCAGTGTCAAAACTCGCAGCGCTTGCCACTTTTTTTGAGCCGTCGTTAAAATCTATTTCTAATTGTGAAAGGTCTTTTCTCTTCATTTGTGTGTGCTGTAAGTAGGCTTTTACTCCAGTTTTCAATTAGGCTTGTTTCTCAAAATCTTCTGCCAGTCGTTTAGGGACGATAGGAGCGATGAGTGTTTTTCTAGGTTTGGTTTTTACATAAGGATACAGCTCGTATTCCTCTTGCATTCCTTGATCCTGATTAGGGTATTTATTTACGCCTACAAGAACTCTTTGCCCTGTTTCTAAAGCCTCGCGTTCTTTGGCATCACTTTCTTTGAGTTTGCGCTGCACCGTACCGTCAAACAAGGCTTGTACAAATCCGCCGGCTTTTTCTATTTCCTTAAACAAGTCATTGGCTTTTTCGGCTAGTTGTTTGGTAAGGTCTTCTATAAAATAAGCGCCATCGGCAGCATTGTGAATTTTATCAAAGTAAGCTTCGTCTTTAAGTACTAATAACTGATTGCGCGCTATACGTGTTCCAAATTCATTTTCTTTATTGAAAAAGGCGTCGTACGGTAGGTTATAGATCGTATCGCAGCCACCTAATACAGCACTCATACACTCGGTTGTGGTGCGCAGCATGTTTACGTTATAGTCTAATAAGGATTTGTTACGCAGGCTAGGCGATGCGGTGATGTACGCTTCTAACTCCAGTCCATAGGCTTTACCTAAAGACTTGGTAACTAATCGATAAGCGCGGTATTTGGCAATGTTCATGAAGTAATCGCTGCCTATCGCGGTATCGATGTTGATTCTTTTTTCCGCTTTCGCGAAAGCGGATATCATATCATACTGTTCTAGGTGATTCAAATACTCATTTAAATGAGCCATATAGTAAGCCAATTCCTGCACGGCAGAAGCACCTGCTTGTTGATACAAACTAGTATTTACAGTAATATTTGAAAAATAACCTGGATGTTGTAAAAGAAAGGCCAACCATTTTTCATGATCGGGTTTTAAGTTTTCATACCAATTACCGTCACTAGCCAATTGATTGATAATATCCAAATGAACATAGCATTTAGGTTGTGCTTGTTGCAATTTTTCTAAAAACCCAAGGTCCAAAAACTGTGGATGCACTTGAATACCTACACTTGGTAAATCCTTAAACAACACTTCTATATCGATTGAGTTGTTAGGTATAATAAAAAGTACTCCTTCGGCACCTCGAGACAAAGCGTCCTTAGCCTTTTCATTGGCTACAGCAGCATCACCTGCATAAATAGATTGGGAAATGTACCAGCTGCCTGTTTGCGTAGCACGAGTAGGTACTTGAATAGGAGTGGCGTCATCACTGTGATAAAAAGGTTTGATATCGATACCTTCGGCAGTATGCGTGATTAAGGTCTCGTTATAGTCGGCACCTTTAAGATCTACATGTATTTTTTGTTTCCATTCCTTGGCGGTAACCGGTGAAAATTCTTCAAATAATTTACTCATTCTCTTTTTGTTTAACAGAGTCTGGATGTTCTATGATAAAAACTTCTTCGTTTTGTTTTTTCATTAAGTAGCGTTCTCTAGCAAATTTTTCTAGACCTTTTTGCGTACTTAATTGACTGATGCGTGCACTGTCGCGTTTGATACCTTTTCTAAAAAAGGCAGCATTTTGCTCTTTCTCTGCAATTTGCTTATCGATTTCATAATGAGAGGTAAACCAGGCATTGGCATCTAGAAATAGAATCCACACAATAAAAAACAAGCTTATAAGCACATATTTGTTGCTAAAAAACTGGTAGTATTTATTCTTTTTGATGGATTTCCAATTCATACCTCACTAAAATAAGCAATTACGCAATTTTTTGATCAATAATAGTGCGTAAAATTTTAACACCTACTTTATTAAAACGATTGGTAGGTATGATCACATCGGCATAGGCCTTTGTAGGTTCAATAAATTGTTGGTGCATAGGTTTTAAGGTGTTTTGATAACGTTCTAGCACCTCGTTCATATCGCGGCCTCGATCTACAATATCTCGTTTTAACCTGCGAATTAATCGCTCGTCACTGTCACAGTCTATATAAACCTTGATATCAAACAGCTTGCGTATTTTAGGCATTGTAAGGATAAGAATACCTTCTACAATTATAACTTGGCTAGGAGCTGTAGGAACAGTCTCGCCCGTACGATTGTGATCTACAAAGGAATAAATAGGCTGGTCAATCGTAATTCCTTTACGTAGTTGTTTGATGTGCTTTTCCAATAAATCAAAATCAATACTTTCTGGATGATCAAAATTGATTTTTACTCGTTCTTCATAACTCAAATGACTAGTGTCCTTGTAATAACTGTCTTGTGAGATGACAGTAACCTCATTCTCTGGGAATTCATGGACCATTTGTTGTACAACAGTGGTTTTACCGCTACCTGTTCCTCCTGCTACGCCTATTATTAGCATGTTGATTTTGTTTTTGCAAAAATAGGATTTTGTTAGGTGACGACCACGTTAATTTACACGTGCTTTGATAAAAACTATTGACAGTTTTCTGATTCGTTCTTTTGGAATTGTTCATAAGAAATGAAGGCGAATTTTTTAAGAACCGATAAAGCGATTTATTTTAGCCTAAAGCCGTTTTTTATGTCTATTAAATTAGATCCTAGTTGGAAGGAAATGCTGCGCGAGGAAATTGATGCGCCATATTTTGAGGAACTTACTGATTACGTGAAAAAAGAATACGAGGAACACACGTGCTATCCACCAGGAAGCAAAATATTTGCAGCGCTAGATCGTACTCCGTTTGAAGAGGTTAAAGTCGTTATTATAGGTCAGGATCCTTACCACGGACCAGGGCAAGCTAATGGTTTATGCTTTTCTGTAGCTGATGGTATTGCACATCCGCCTAGCTTGATTAATATTTTTAAAGAAATAACTACCGATTTACAAAAGCCTTATCCCAAATCGGGTAATTTAGAACGATGGGCAGATCAAGGTGTTCTACTCTTAAATGCCGTACTCACAGTAAGAGCTGGACAAGCAGGTAGTCATCAAAAAATAGGCTGGGAACGATTCACAGATGCTATAATTAAAAAAATAGCTGATGAAAGAGAAGGAGTGGTATTTATGCTTTGGGGTGGCTATGCTAAAAAGAAAGCTAAATGGATTGATAAAAAGAAACACCTTATTCTAGAAAGTGGACATCCTAGTCCATTGAGTGCTAACAGAGGTTATTGGTTTGGAAACCGTCATTTTTCAAAATGCAATCAGTATTTACGAGAGCAAATGAAAGAACCTATTGATTTTTAAAAGACTTACTTAAAATTGAGGATCTGGTTGACGACGTTGATCCCATTTAATATCACTAAGCGCGCTTGCCTTAATACCAATAAAGAAAAACCAAGATTGATTAGGACCAATAGGTGTCCAGTTAAAACTCATTCTGAAACTTTCTAGATCTCTATTGAATCGTAGTGTTGTGAATGAAATACCATTATTTGCAAAATCATAACCTGTGTTTCCTCCTACAGACCAGCGCGGTGACAATTCCACATCACCACTCACCATTAAAGATTGACGGTTGATTTCATTTTGTCTTGCCGCATTATTATACGTCATCGTATAAGCAATATTAAGACGCCATGGAATTTTAAAACGATAACGTTTTTCATCAACATTCACTTCTTCTGGATCTTGCTTTTTGTTTTTATAGTTTTCAGCATAATCCAGTGGTTTTCCGAAGAGGTCGTCCTCGCGACCACCTTGAGATAAAGATCTATTTTCTACTTTTTCATCACCAAGATCATCTTCTTCATCGTCCTCACTGCGAGTAAAGTCCTTGTCACTCAAGGTAAAGTTTAATCGAGCGCCAGCGTTGGTTAATCTAAACAAGCTACCACCGTTATTGATATTAAACTCATCTACACGACGATTGTTAGCGTCTAGAGCATACGGATCTAGATTAGCATTTAAGTTTAAGTCAATCTTTTTAGTAATAGGAATTACTGCACTCATATTAATGGGACTCCACTGCAAACTATCACCAGCGAGGTTATAGGCTGTTTGAAAATTCAAACTTTTAATAAGTTGCACCTTTCTAGGTTCTGTTTTTGTGGTATCTTGTTCTCGTACCTTAGCCTCTAAATTATTTTGAACACCTATTCCTATGGAACTAGAGAAGTTGCGTCCTGGTGCGCCAAATAGGGTACGGTCAAATCGGCTCGCAAAACGTTCCTCAGGAAAAATATCTTGACCGCTTTCAGTCAGAACACGATCGTAATATTGATCAAAACTAGGATTTGCCGAATACGAAATATTAGGTCTTATCGTGTGACGTATAGCCTGATACTTTCCCTTTTTATTACTGTTTTCCCACAAACCATATATAGTAGTACCTACACTAGCACCATACCTGTATGTACGATACGAATCAAAACCAGATAGCGTATCAATTTCAGTAGTGGCTAGACCTTGATCGTTAATCACCGCAGTGGTTTTAGTGGTTTGAAATACCCAAGTTTCTTCGTAATTGGCATTTGCCGAAACACTAAAAGGACCTACCTTAAAGTTAGTAGCGACTGGAATTGTGTGTCGAATACCGCTTTGCGCACCTTCAAACATTCTATCAGATAGAAAATCCTCGTCAGTAGTAGTGATTCGGTTTTCAGCACGTACGTTATACTGTAGATTGATGTTCTCGATAATCCCTTTCTTTGCACCGAATTTAGGAGCAAATGGGAAAACTCGAGAAACGCTTCCTTGAAAATTAGGCAGGTTCATGGTAACCTCACCAGTTTGTACTAACTGTGAATGGGTAACACCTATATTAAAATTAACCTGAGGTTCTCCTTGAAAGGTTTTAGAGTAATTAATCGAACTACTAAAATTGTTGTTTAAGGTAGCCGCTTGATTAATTTGGTTAAAGCTATTGCTATAAAATCTAGAACTACCTAGGTTTACACTAGCACTAAATCTAGAGTCTGGATTTGCCTTTGGATCCTGACTGTGTTGCCAGTTAATGTTATAAATAGTCGATTTTCTAAAGTCTGAAAATCCGCGCTCACTTTGTACTTGATTTTCGTATGAAAATCTAAAATTACCATTGAAGCTGTATCTTTTGGCATAAGAGCTCTCTACCCGAAAACCATAACTACCATTAGTAAAATAATCACCTAATACCGTAAGATCCACATAATCATTAATAGCAAAATAATAACCACCGTTTTGTAAAAAGTAACCCTGATTTACATTGTTACCAAAGCTGGGAACGATTACTCCACTTTTACGTTCCTCAGTCATTGGGAAATAAGCAAATGGTAAACCTATAGGAGTAGGAACATCGGCAATCCACATATTGACAAGTCCTGTTACAATTTTCTTTTTAGGAACAAATTTGATCTTTTGAGCAAGAAAGTAGTATTCTGGATTATCAGGATTTGAAGAAGTAGTAAAACGAGCACGCTTCATGTAAAAAACAGAATCGTTCACTTTTTTAGTAGTCTCTGCAAATACATTAAACTCGCCTTGTGTAGTCCTTGAATTATAGGTAAGTGCTTTTTTAGAATCCTTATTAAAAATGATGCTATCTGGTTCTACGACATTAGTTCCTTGAGTAAAGACAGGTTTTTGTTCATAGGCTTGTGTACTGTCATTTACAATCCCGTAAGCAAATACATCACCTGTATTATTATCAATCACTATTTTACCAGCTTCAAGCTTGGTATCACCATATTCAATAATGGCATTTTCATATAATGTAATAATATTATTACGTCTATCGATACGCTTTCTATTAGCTTTTGAAACTAATTTATATTCTAAAAATGGTTTCTTTTCAGTTGCAGTACTATCTTGTTTAGTACTGTCTTGTGGTTTAATAAGGTCTTCTGCATTAACCTTAAGTTCCTTTTCTTCTTCAGGTTTTGGTTCTTCCTTTATTGGAATAGGCGTATTGGAGCTAGGTAATTCCTGGCTCCAGCTGTAATTTAAAGCTGTTAAAAAGACGGTGAAAAATAAAAGTGTCCTCAATGGATGGTACAATCTTCTTATTAGTAATTTCGTTACAGAATAGTCTTGTTTTTGAAACGCCAAAACTACGTATAAATTTTGTAGGTAGATGAATTAATTACAGGGATGTATACCGCAGGATAGATCCTATTGAATTACAGGAAGTTGGTAGAAGTACAAGAAAGTTTGGTTATTACGCTTTCGCGAAAGCGTACCTATGAGCCAGCTTACCGTTATAAAATGGTATAACAATTGTATAAAGCAAATAACAAGTACGTTAATAAGGAAAACGAATTCGATTTTATGAAGATATATATTGCTCTATTGCTATTTCTAGGTTCTTTACAGCTGCACGCAGGTAATGAACCTGTGGATTCCACCATCACAAAGCCGGCAAAAAAGTTTACCGTAGTATTAGATGCTGGTCATGGTGGTAAGGATCCAGGTAAATTAGTTTCTAGCGTACGTGAAAAGGATATTGCCCTAAAGGTGGTGAAATATTTGGGTAAAGAATTAGAGGACCATACGGATATTGAAATCGTTTATACACGTACAACTGATAAGTTTTTAGAATTATACCAAAGAGCAGATATTGCTAATAAAGCCAAGGCAGACCTTTTTATATCAGTTCACTGTAATGCAGCAGCGTCTCGCAGTGCCAAAGGGAATGAAACCTGGGTATTGGGATTACATCGTAATGCCGATAATCTAGAGGTTGTAAAACGAGAAAACGCAGTAATTCTACTGGAGGAAGATTATGAAGAAAAATATGCCGGTTTTGATCCTAATGATCCTGCAAGTTTTGCCAGCAATCTAATTGTGCAAGAAGAATACTTGGACAATAGTATTGAGATGGCGTCCAAGGTTCAATCAAATTTTGAAGCAGATTTAAAACGAAAAAACCGCGGTGTAAAACAAGCTGGATTTGCAGTGTTAAGATTATCCTACATGCCTAGTGTTCTTATAGAAACAGGTTTTATTACCAATGCTGAGGAACGTAAATTTTTAAGTAGTTCGACAGGTCAAAAAAAGGTGGCACACGCCATTTATGATGCAGTCATTAAATACAAAGCAAATCGCAGTCTCAATGATTTTGTAATAGAAGACATTACGGATTTAAGTGAAACAGTTGAATCTAACAATACTATTTATAAGGTTCAAATAGCAGCTAGTAAAAACAAAATAGAGGCAAAGTCATACAATTTTAAAAAGTTACCAGCCATATCTAGAGAACAAGAAGGAGCCATCTACAGATATTTTACAGGTAGTTTTAATGATCTTAAAAAAGCACAAGATTTACAGAAGAAAGCGGTTAAGCTAGGATATAAATCTGCCTTTATAGTTAAGTATGAAAATGGCGAGCGCAGTCGCTTGTGATAACTCGTTGTTAATATAGTTGTATACTACATAGAGCTTATTATCTTTACATTTGTGAAAATCTGTAAAGATGAAAGTTTCTAAAGAAGTTAAGGTAGGTATTCTTACTGTTGCCTCAATCGCATTGTTTATATTTGGATATCAATATCTTAAAGGTCGTAATTTATTACAAGACGATCGTAATTTTTATGCGGTTTATGACAATGTAGAAGGCCTTACAAAGTCGGCTCCTGTTACTATAAATGGGCTACGAGTAGGAAATATTGACGATATTCAGTTCCTAGATTCAAGTGGAAGATTGTTAGTAAGTTTTCATGTGGACGGCTCATTTAACTTTTCAAAAGAAAGTACAGCGAGTGTATATAGCACTGGTTTAATAGGAGGAAAAGCACTTGCTATCGTTCCAAATTTTTCGTCGGACGGACCTATCGCCAAAGATGGCGACACCTTATCATCTAAGATTGATGAAGGACTACAGGGAAAGGTAATGGATGAGTTCCTGCCTCTTAAGGACAAGATTGAACATTTGATTACCACGTCAGATTCGGTGATGAGTGATTTACACAAGACCTTAAATAAAGATGCAAGAACATCAATCACAAACAGCCTTGCCGAAATTGAAGACGTACTTAGAGAGTTTAAAGGGATAAGTCGTAATACCAATCAAATTCTAGGAGATAATAAAGAGGCGATAGATAGGACCATTAAAAATCTCGACAAAACAAGTAGTAATTTTGCAATTATGTCAGATTCATTGGCACAAATTGAACTAGCTGGTACCATTAAAAGTTTAGAAACATCGGTAGGTAAATTCAATAATTTGCTTGATCAGGTTTCAAACGGTGAAGGAAGTTTAGGAAAACTTATGACCGACGACAAACTATATGTGAATTTAGAAAAGGCAACTAGACAAGCCGAAGAATTATTACAAGATATTAAATTAAACCCTAAACGTTATGTTCATTTTTCTGTGTTTGGAAAGAAACCAGGAGAATATGAAGAACCAGAAAATCGAGACAGATAAAGCACTATGAAGATACTTTCCATCATTGTTTTTGCCCTTATTCTAGTGGCCGCAGTAGGTTTATTCGCTAGAAACATCAAGCGTATGATACGCAACATTAAATTAGGTCGAGAAGTTGATCGATCTGATAATAAAAAGGAACGCATGGCGCAGATGCTGCGTATAGCGTTTGGACAATCAAAAATGGTACGTAGACCTGTATCTGGTTTTCTACATGTGGTTGTCTATATAGGTTTTGTTATCATCAACATTGAAGTACTTGAAATTATAGTTGATGGTTTGACAGGATCACATAGAATTTTTGCTCCATTCCTTGGTGGCTTCTATGACTTTTTAATTTTCACGTTTGAAATACTTGCCTTTTTAGTTCTAGTATCGGTTGTCATTTTTTGGTTACGCCGTAATGTAATGAACATTAAACGCTTCATGATGGGAGAATTAAAAGGATGGCCTAAAAATGATGCAAACTACATCTTATATTTTGAGGTTGTTCTTATGAGTTTGTTCCTCACCATGAATGCGACAGATTTCATTCTACAAACAAGAGGAGTTGAAGGATATGCACACGCAGGAGAAATATATGGATCCTTCCCAATAAGTGGTTTTATAGTTCCTTTATTTGAAGGCATGGCCGATAGTACCCTTATTATCGTTGAAAGAGCTGCATGGTGGCTGCATATAGTTGGTATACTGATATTCCTTAATTATTTATACTGGTCTAAGCACCTGCACATATTACTAGCATTTCCTAATGTCTACCTGACAAAGCTTACTCCACAAGGTAAGTTCACTAATATGGATGCCGTAACTAAGGAAGTAAAACTAATGATGGATCCTAACGCAGATCCGTTTGCTGCTCCAGACCCATCAGCAGAAGAAGGAGAACCAGAAAGTTTAGGAGCTCAAGATATCTTTGACCTTAATCAAGTTCAATTATTAAATGCCTACACATGTACGGAGTGTGGTCGTTGTACGAGTGAGTGTCCTGCAAATATTACTGGTAAAAAATTAAGCCCTAGAGCCATCATGATGAAAACTCGTGATCGTTTAGAGGAAGTAGGAGCGGTGATTAATAAAGAAGGTGAGTGGAAGGACGATGGTAAAACCTTACTGAATGACCACATCACAACCGAAGAACTTTGGGCTTGTACTACCTGTAATGCCTGTGTAGAAGCTTGTCCTATTGGGATTGATCCACTTAGTATCATTATGGAAATGCGCAGGTATTTAGTTCTTGAAAATAGTGCAGCGCCTAATGAGCTTAATATTACAATGGGTAATATTGAAAACAACGGTGCGCCGTGGCCTTACAATCAAATGGATCGATTAAACTGGGCAAACGAGTAAAAAGAAATAGAATAAGTGATTTAAATTACGCTTTCGCGAAAGCGTAATCATCAAACAAAATATACAATGAGCGAAGCATTAAAAGTCCCTACAGCAGCAGAGTTTTTAGCACAAGGAAAGCAACCAGAAGTGTTGTTTTGGGTAGGTTGTAGTGGTAGTTTTGACGATAGAGCAAAAAAAATAACCAAAGCGTTTGTAAAATTATTGAATAAAGCAGGCGTAGAATTTGCCGTTTTAGGTGCAGAAGAAAGCTGTACCGGTGATCCCGCTAAACGAGCAGGAAACGAGTTTTTATTTCAAATGCAAGCCATGATGAATATTGAAGTTCTTAATGGTTATGAAATCAAAAAAATAGTAACGGCTTGTCCACACTGTTTTAATACGTTAAAAAACGAATATCCAGAACTAGGTGGAAATTATGAAGTGGTACATCACACCCAATTTTTAAAATCATTAATAGCAGAAAGTCGTTTAAAAATTGAAGGTGGAAAGTTTAAAGGAAAAAAAATAACCTATCATGATCCGTGTTATCTAGGTAGAGCAAATGATGAATATGAAGCTCCTAGAGAATTATTAGAAAAACTGGATGCAGCATTACTAGAAATGAAGCGCAGTAAACGTAATGGATTGTGTTGTGGTGCTGGTGGTGCTCAAATGTTTAAGGAGCCGGAACCTGGTAACAAAGACATAAACATTGAACGTACTGAGGAAGCTCTAGAAACCGGTGCCGAAATTATCGCTGCAGGATGTCCATTTTGTAACACGATGATGACTGATGGTATTAAGGCAGCAGAAAAGGAAGGTAAGGTAGAAGTGCTTGATGTCGCAGAATTAATCGCAAACGCAGAAGATCTATAACATGAAACACCTAATATCTACCATTTTATTTCTATTACTAGTAATTACTAGTCAAGCACAGCAGTTTAATGAAGAAGGTATCAATACCTTAGCCGACAAGGTTTGTGAGCAACTAACTAAAGATGACATTAACGCTAGTGAACAAGGTCCAGGTGAAGCAGAAGCCTATTTTGAAAAAACCGTAGTTAATGTGGTGATGAAAAACTACAGGCTTTTTAAATCTAAAGGACTAGATATAAATGAACAAAATGGTGAAGCAATAGGTGAAGAAATGGCCATAGTGCTTATGGCAAATTGTCCTAAAGCTGCAGAGCTTTTTACAACCATGGCAATAGAGTCTATGGATGAAGAGGAAGACCATAGTGAATCAGGTGTTGTTGTAGGAACTGTTGTAAGTATCTCAAGCGATATGATTCCTGTAATTACTGTGAGAGAAAGTAATGGGAATATTGTTAAAATCCTATGGCTATCTACTGTAGAAAATTATCACCTGTTATACGACGCAGCAACTGATGGTAAAAAATACCAGTTCACTATTTACGAGGCAACTATCTACGACGGTCGTATTCAAGAATATCGCGATATGAACGTACTTGAAATGGTGCAAGGTATTTAAAGAATAAGTATGTCCAACAAATTACCTTATGGAAAAGTACTTATAAGTGCTTTTATAGGTGGAAGCGTGTATGCCTTGATAATGAGCGCCTTCTATATTTATATGGAAGAACGCCCATTTAGTTTCATTAAATTCATCATTGATTTAATTTTAGGGATGGCAATTATGTTTGCCGTTACTTATTATAATTACCGTAAAAGAAAGTAAAATGCTAGTAGAGTTCAATCAATTACCTGATGATGCCAGAGTTTGGATTTACCAGGCAGATAGACCATTTTCTGATGAAGAGCTTGAAACTCTTAAACCACAAATGAATGCTTTTCTTAATCAATGGACCGCTCATGGCAAAGAATTGAATGCTGGTGTAGATTATCCCTATAATCGTTTTATCGTATTAGGATTAGACGAGTCAAAGGCAGGTGCTACCGGTTGTTCTATAGACGCATCGGTTCATTTTATTCAATCCATAGAAAAAGAGTTTGGTATTGACCTTATGGATAAAATGAACGTTACATTTAAAACTGGACAATATCTTGCTCACAAAGATCTTGCTGCTTTTAAAAAAATGGCTAAGGATCGTAGTGTATCTGCTAAGACTATCGTGTTTAATAATTTGGTACAAAATGTAGGAGAATACCGTGAACATTGGGAAGTTCCTGCTAGCGAGAGCTGGCATGCCAGATTTTTCAAGTAACAAAAATCCATTTACCAACTACTGCCATGTCACATGATATTTTTTTACTTAATATTTCTGGACAAGATAAACCAGGACTTACAGCAGCTCTCACCGGTGCTTTGTCGGATTATGGTGCAAAAATTCTAGACATTGGTCAGGCCAATATTCATGAAACCCTTTCATTGGGTATTCTTTTTCAAATTCCCGCAGGAGAAAAATCTGCTGGCGTTTTAAAAGACCTACTTTTTAAATCTTATGAATTAGATATTCAGGTAAAGTTTTCACCAATATCCAATGAAGATTATGAAAACTGGGTAAATCTTCAAGGGAAAGATCGTTATATCATTACGCTATTAGGAGAACAGCTTACTGCACAACAAATAAGCGCTGTGACAGATGTCATATCAATAAATGGATTGAATATCGATTCAATAAAAAGATTGACCGGTCGTACTTCATTAATTCATCAAGATGAGTACAAGCGTGCATCGATACAACTTTCAATAAGAGGGAAAATTGAGAATAAGGAACAATTGACTGAGAGTTTTATGAAAATCTCAGAACAAATGGATCTTGATATAGCTTTTCAAGAAGACAACATGTTCAGGCGCAACCGAAGATTGGTTTGTTTTGATATGGATTCTACACTCATACAGACTGAGGTTATTGATGAACTTGCCGATCTCGCAGGAGTAGGAGATGAAGTAAGAGCTATTACAGAAAGTGCCATGCGTGGAGAACTTGATTTTTCAGAAAGTTTTAAAAAACGAATGAAGCTTTTAAAAGGTTTAAAAGAGAGTACTCTAAATGAAGTGGCGCAGCAATTACCTATAACAAAAGGTGCCAGAAGACTCATTGAGACCTTGCGCAGTTATGGTTACAAAACGGCCATCCTTTCAGGCGGTTTTACCTATTTTGGAAACTATTTGAAAGAAGAGCTAGGCATGGATTATGTCTATGCCAATCAATTAGAAATTAAAAATGGTGAACTCACCGGGAATTATATAGGCGAGATAGTAGACGGTTCTAAAAAAGCCGAATATCTTAAAGAAATAGCTCAAAAAGAGGGAATTGACATTGCACAAACCATCGCAGTAGGTGATGGTGCTAATGATTTACCCATGCTTAATCTTGCTGGTCTAGGAATTGCCTTTCATGCAAAACCCAAAGTTCAAGAAGATGCTCAAAGCGCTATAAACAGTATAGGCCTGGATGGAGTTTTATACTTTCTAGGATTTCACGATAGACATATTGATTTGATGAATCCGTAATCGTTAAAAAACGGTTTAAAAACCACAGAACTTTTAGCAAATTCATCACACACAAGGTTACAGTTTTCCTTATCTTTCCTTATTAGGAACAGTTATTGATTTACTGTAATTCTTTAGACTTCTATGAATTTAAAACATTATAGCTACTATCTAGTTAGCCTTGTATTTTTAGGTCTCGCTTTCGCGAAAGCGCAGTCACCAACACTGGAATCAAAATCATTAAAATCCGAAATATCACAATCAGTAAACCCATTGCATGCCGATGATGTAATTGCTCAACAAGCATGGGTAGACAGTATTTACAATCAGATGACAACTAGGCAAAAAATAGGTCAGTTGTTTATGGTCGATTTGTTTTCTAATAAAGAAAAAGCGCATATCGATAGAGTGCGTAATTTGATTAAGAATCATGAAATAGGCGGAATAATATTTTCAAAGGGAACGCCACAACTGCAAGCTCCATTAACCAATGAGTTACAAGCCTTATCCAAAGTACCTCTTATGATAGGTATGGATGCCGAATGGGGACTTGCTATGAGGCTAGAGAATACATTTGCTTATCCATGGAACATGACGTTGGGTGCCAATCCAGGTGATGAATTAACCTACGAAGTGGGTAAACGAATAGGCGAACACTGCAAGCGTTTGGGTGTTCATATCAATTTTGCTCCAGATGTGGATATTAATACCAATCCAGATAATCCTATCATCGGTAACAGAAGTTTTGGTGAGGATAGGGATAATGTGACCAGAAAAGCACTCGCGTTTATGAATGGAATGCAGAGTGTAGGTGTGCTTGCTAGTGCCAAACATTTTCCAGGTCACGGTGATACTGATCAAGATAGTCATAAAACCTTGCCTACCGTAAGTTTTGATGCAAAGCGGATTGATGAAATAGAACTGTATCCTTATAAGAGACTTATTGATAACAATTTAGCTAGCGTAATGGTTGCTCATTTAAATGTTCCTAGCTTGGAAACTAGAGCAGGATATCCAACTAGTTTAAGTGAAAAAGTAGTATCTGGTTTACTGAAAAGGGATTTAGGATTTCAAGGACTCATTTTTACGGATGCACTAAATATGAAAGGAGCAAGCAATTTCAGTTCTCCAGGTGACATAGACCTAGCTGCTTTTAAAGCTGGTAACGATGTGCTGTTAATTTCAGAAAATGTTCCAAAAGCTATTGATAAAATCGAAGAAGCTTTAAAAAATGGTGAGATCACTGAAGATCGTTTAAAACAATCTGTCGTTAAAATATTGCAAGCTAAATATTTAGTTGGTTTACATCAATATAAACCTATAGAGTTGTCTGGATTGCAAGAGGACTTGATTACGAATAAGGATGTTTTATTGTATGAGAAATCCATTTCAAACTCGGTTACCTTATTAAAAAACACAAGTAATTTACTACCCTTAAAAAACTTAGAAACTAAGAAAATAGCTTATGTTCAAATGGGCGATGATCATGGCGACGCTTTTATAGAGCAACTTAATAAGTATAGTAGAGTAGATCGTGTGCGAGCTGCCCGTCTTGATGAACTCATGAATAAGCTTTCTGCCTATAACACGGTTATAATCGGATTTCATAAATCTAATGATTCACCCTGGAAATCATATAGTATTTCTGATAAAGAGTTAACTTGGATGTATGAGATTGCAAGAAAACACGATGTAATCTTGGACGCTTTTGTAAATCCGTACACGTTTAGAAAATTAAAATCTACAACCAATTTTGAATCCATAATAGCTTCTTATCAAAATAGTGAAATAAGTCAACAGGTAAGTGCTCAAATGATCTTTGGTGCAAGAGATTTTAAGGGTAAGCTACCGGTTACGAGCGGAGAATTCAAAGTAGGTACTGGTATTTATCTTCCTAGTATTGGTAGATTATCCTATTCAACTATGCCAGAAAGTGCAGGTTTAAGCAGTGCTATGATCGCCAAAATTGATAGCATTGCTAATCATACAATTGATCAACAAGGTGCACCTGGAATGCAGGTCTTGGTAGCTCGCAAGGGTAGGGTTGTGTTTGATACCAGTTATGGATTCCATACTTACGATAAAAGAAGACGTGTAAGTAGTACTGATAAATATGATATAGCATCAGTTACCAAAATTGTGGCGACTTTACCTTTGGTGATGGAACTTCAAGAACAAGGCATTATAAGCTTGGATGATACTTTAGGTGAATTACTACCAGAATATAGAAACACCGATAAAGAGAATATTACAATCAAGCAAATGTTGAGTCATTATGCAAAATTAAAACCATGGATTCCATTTTATAGCAACACTTTAGATAGCATTACACAAAAACCTTTAAAACAATTATATAGCAATACTAAAAAAGGTGGCTATTCTTTAATTGTTGCAGATAATTTATATGGGAAATCTGTTTTAAAAGACAGCATTTCAAATAGCATCAGATTATCTAGCTTACGCGAAAAGTTGGAATATAAGTACAGTGATTTTCCTTACTACATCCTAAAGGATTTCATTGAAGGCTATTATAACCAAGATTTAAATGAACTTACTCATAACCATTTTTATGCCTCGTTGGGTATGGAGAATACAACGTATTTACCAAGGAATAAATTTGACAAATCAGAAATCGTACCTACTGAGAATGACACTGTATTTAGAAATCAACTGGTTCATGGTTTTGTGCACGATCAAGGTGCTGCTATGCAAGGTGGTATCGGCGGACATGCAGGTGTATTCTCTACCTCAAACGACATTGCCAAAATGATGCAAATGTATTTACAAGGAGGCTACTATGGCGGTAAGAGCTATTTCAAAGAAGAGACTATAAATACATTTAATTTCTGTTATTACTGTGATCAAGAGGTTAGGAGAGGAGTAGGTTTTGACAAGCCTCAATTAGATGATGTAGGCCCAACTTGTGGATGTGTGAGTATGCAAAGTTTTGGTCATAGTGGCTTTACTGGAGCTTACACCTGGGCTGATCCAGAAAACGAAATTGTGTATGTCTTTTTAGCAAATCGTATTCATCCTGATGCGAATAATAAGTTTTTAATTGAGGAAAATATTAGAACTAACATTCAGCAGGTGATTTATGATCACATTATTGAATAAAATATAAATATGAAAATAGCCATAGTTTGTTATCCAACCTTTGGAGGAAGTGGAGTAGTAGCGACCATGTTAGGAACTGCCCTTGCAAAACGTGATCACGAAGTACACTTTATTACGTACCATCAACCTGTTCGCTTAGATTTACTGGCTCGTAACATCTATTTTCATGAAGTAAGTGTTGAAGAATATCCCTTATTTCATTATCAACCCTATGATCTAGCATTAAGTAGTAAATTGGTAAATGTGGTGCAAGAATATGGCATAGAATTACTACATGTTCATTATGCCATACCACATGCCTACGCAGGTTATATGGCTCAGCAAATGCTTAAGGAACAAGGAATAGAACTACCTATGGTCACCACGCTACATGGTACTGATATAACCTTAGTAGGAAATCATCCTGTCTATAAGCCTTCCGTAACGTTTAGTATCAATAATAGTAATATAGTAACATCAGTATCAGATAGCTTAAAACAAGACACGCTAGAATTATTTGACATAAGAACTTCAATTGAAGTCGTGCCTAACTTTATTGATATGAGTAGGTATTCTGAGGAGTTTAAAGATTGTGACCGCAGCATGATGGCCTTTCCTCAAGAACGAATCATAACACATTTGAGTAACATGCGACCTGTAAAACGCATACAAGATGTCGTAAGTATTTTTGAAAAAATAAGTAAGGAAATACCTAGTATTTTAATAATGGTCGGTGATGGGCCAGAAAGAGCTGCAGCTGAGGATTATGCTAAAAAACTAGGTTTACAATTAAAAATAAAATGGGTAGGAAATAGTACCGAAATAGACCGTATTCTTTGTTTTACAGATTTATTCTTATTACCATCTGAAAAAGAAAGTTTTGGACTGGCGGCGCTAGAGGCAATGGCCAATAAAACACCGGTTATTTCTTCAAATACCGGTGGATTGCCAGAGGTTAATGAAAATGGTGTTACAGGATATACAAGTGATGTAGGTAATGTAGAAGAAATGGCATTAAATGCTATTAAAATATTGAAAGATGATGACACCTTGAGTACTTTTAAAACATCAGCGTATAATAAGGCACAAGAATTTGATATACATAAAATAGTTCCACAATATGAAGAATTGTATCACAAGGCTATTTATAGCAAGCATAATAATGATTAATTTGAACTCGTGCGGTGTTAGCAATGAGTTAAAAGAAAGAAGAGAAACCGGATATGAAATACTGTATCAATCGCAGATAAGTGACTGTACAGATCAAAAAATTCGATTACTCGATAATGAAGACCAATGGACACAATACGTTGATAGTTTTAGAAATGACAAATTAGGATCAGTTTCTAATATTGATTTTGACAAAGAATTTATTGCCGTAGTATGTGCAGGTACAAGAAATACTGGTGGTTATGAAATTAAGTCTCCGGTTATTTCTAAAGAAAAAGAAACTATGATGTATTATTTTGAAGTAGAAGGACCAGGTAAAGAGGATCTAGTAACTATGGCTATAACACAACCAATGATGGTAGTAAGAATACCATATAGCAGTAATAAGGTTATTTGCAGATGGAAGTAACAAGTACAGTATTCTTCTCAGAATGCTATATTTCTATTTGACATAATATTTATTATAGTTCAATATGATTATGTATAAATATAGAATTACGATAAATTCATTAAATACAATTATTAATACCAAAAGCATCAACAATTACTGAGTTATATGAATATATTGATAAGAATATATTCATAAATAAGGAATCACATAATTAAAGTACAAATAATCATACTGAATTATTAAAATCTCAACAAACCTTTGTTATATTGAATGATTCTTATTTATACGTAATTTGAGCGTACGCATTTTTATTTTTTACTTGAATAAATGATAATTATGCATAGCAAACCGTGTTTTCGTCGATTCATACAACAGAATTATCTTACATTTCATCTAAAATGTTAATTGATCCCTATTAAACTTAATATCGGTATTATGCGCGCATAACATATTGATAACGTGGGAAATGTTAACAAATAAGTCTCAATAAAAATCTTAACATATGTTAACGATGAAAGATCTCTAACCTTTTCGTAATTAGTTCGTTAAGCTTTATGCACTACATTTGTACTGGATTAATTATCCAAGTTAAGTTTTGTAAATTATAAAGAAGTTGTTTTGACTAGTGTATAAAGGCCATTTGCTCTCGCAAATGGCTTTTATCTTTTATATCTATTTTGGGATAATTTGAAAATTCAGTAATTAGCTTGTACTTCATATATATTACAAATGAAGGCTTTACTAGTTGTTACATTATTCTCTGGACTTAGTTTTATATTTTATGGATTCAGCTGTTTGTATTCGAAAAAAATGAAAGCAGAGTTCATTAGATTCCGTATACCTCAATATCGCAATATTACTGGATTACTACAGATATTAGGTGGATCCAGTCTGGTTATCGGTTACTTGATGTCAGTTTGGAGGTTAGCCTTTGTAGGAGCGTTAGGACTAGCCGTTTTAATGGCGTTAGGCTTCTTTACCCGACTTAGAATTAAGGACAGCCTACCATTATCAGCTCCTGCTCTACTCTTCTCCTTGTTAAATGCGTTCTTAGCCTATAAATTTTACACTTATATCTAATACAAGTAAATAAATAGACACAAGGTTAAAAATAAGGCTGCTGGAAAAGATTTATAAAGCGGATCACCAATTTTTAAATGCATGATTACTGATCCAGTCAATAAGGCAGCCAACCCTAAAGCTGCATAGCTTTCAATACCACTTACCCATATAGAAGCTATCAATAATAAAGATAATGACACCTTGAGGATACCAACAATAAAACATACTTGCACAGGTAATCCATAAACTTTGAACTCCTCAACTAGCGTATCGGCGTCGCCACCTCTCCATTTCGTTTTCTTGTTTCTTTGAACTAACCAAACATTCAATAAACTTACTGCTACAATTATTTTAAGGGCGATAATCACGTACTCCATTTCTAAAACTTTTATTTTTAAAGGTATACGAATGTCTAACAATTTATGTTAATAATTAAACAAAACAATGTTAGCAATTTATTATTTCATGTAAAGGACTAAAAAAACCCTTCTGTTAGAAGGGTTTTTGATTTTCTATCTTTAATTATACTTATAGACCAACTCTATAAATAAGATCCAAGCCTACAAAAAAGCTACTGTCAAATTCGGCATTTAATCTATTACGATCATCACCACTCACCTGGAAAGTTAGCACCTGTGCTCCTACTTTATCTCCGGTGTTATACACACCATAGTCAGTAGTATCAAAACCTGCTTTAATACGAGCTAATACTTGGTTTTTAAACAATCCGTAGGAAGCATACAAACCGAATCTGATTGATTCTTCTTGAGCATATAAATCTTGAGAATAACCGTTAAGGAAATAAGATTTAACACTTGTCCTTAAATCAGCACCTAGAGCAAATTTCTTACTGAAATAATAGTTAGCCTCCATTTTAACAGGTAATAAAGCGTCTAGAGTAAACTTTCTATTTTTAGTTCTATAATACACACCAACCAACGGCGTAATTATTTGTCCAAATTCTTCGGTACTAGAATACATTCCAAAACGGTAAACCCTTCTAGAATTTTTCTTCATCTCCATAAAGGCTATAGCGCCAAATTGAAAAGCATTATCTAAATCACCATCAAAATTTGAAGCAAATTTTGGTAGCAACACATAATTACCCGTCCATTTTCTACTATGTTTCATTTTTACCCCTAAATTTAATCTAGTCATCAATAGTCGATCGTCCTCTAATGAATTAAAAATATTAGGGAAATTTGCTCCTTGTAGACTAAATAAATTGTCTATTTGAGTATTCTCAACAGTTAGACCAGTAACTAAGGTCGTTTTGGAACTTAATGGTGTAGGATATAAAATTTCTAAATTAACGTTAGAAATATCTGTTTCTTCAAAATCTCCATCAACATCTTGCATTGAAGTTCTAGCGAGATTTAACCGCACAACATCTAGTGTAGTCTGTGAAAAAGCTACACCAGTCATAAGGAAACATAGTAAAAAGGTAAATTTTCTCATTTGTTTATTAATTAATCGCTCAATGATACTATAAAATTATGAGAAATTTAAGAACACCTAGTAGAAAATGAGAATATAATAAACCTGTTAATAGGTAAACACACTCATTCTAAGATCGTTTACGCTTTCTTTGTCTTGCCTTTTTCTCGCGATATTTCTTTATCCTTTTAGCTCTTTCGGCAAGTTGAATGCTGTCGTAATTAGCTGGTAAAGCCTCGGTATAAGCTTTCCAGGTGGACTTGCCTTCAAAGTAATCGATAGGAATAGCACTTTCTTGTTCATCAAGAGTTTCTTGTCTAAAGGCATTTATTAAAATGTCTTCTATATAAAAATCATCTACAACCATATGTGGTTTGTACTCTTCCTTTAATGAAATATCAAAAATCTTTGCCGTGTTATTGAACCAGAATGCACTCCAGCCACTACGTAATCGCTTAATCAGTTCAAATGCAGTGTCGCCTGTCTGTCTGTGAATTAATTTAATAAGAATTTGCCCTTCAGTGCGTGTCAATTTCTTTAGTTCGGCAGTGAATTCTTCCTCGATATACTTTTCGACCATTTTTGCATATCGTTTTTTATCCCTAGTATTTTCTAACGTCGCTAGCCTTTTATCCAGTTCCTGTAACCTTTCTGCTGCTAGTTTTGCATAGGGCCACACTTTCAAAGTTTTACGTTTTAAGATTAAATACCTTATACGTTCGTATTTGTGGTCAAATTTCAACTTTTGAATAAGCATAATTTGGTCCAGTTCCACAGCACTAACTGAATCACCGTCTATAAAATAATATTCTGGCGAGCTGGTTTTTACACTGTCTACTTTTACCTTAAGTGTATCTGGTAATTGCGCTTTCGCGAAAGCGTACACAAAACAAACCAATAGAATAAAAAGTAATTTTTTCATAGCAGTTACCTCTGTTCAAAAGGCATTCCAAAAATAATAAAGCTGCCACTATAAAAAGTGCTAAGTGCGCAGTATATTCACGTTTTTAAATTTTTATCCATGGCAGAAAAAAGTCTTCTTAATAAAAAATCCCTTGAATTTTTAGAAAATTACCTAAACACAGCCTCGCCTACTGGTTATGAGTGGAATGGTCAACGTGTTTGGATGGATTATTTAAAACCTTATGTAGATGAATTTATAACTGACAATTATGGTACGGCTGTAGGAGTTATAAATCCCGACGCAAAATATAAAGTAGTCATTGAAGGTCATGCAGATGAGATAAGCTGGTACGTTAATTACATCACCGATGATGGACTTATTTACGTAATACGCAATGGTGGTTCTGATCACCAGATTGCTCCTTCTAAAGTGGTAAATATTCATACCAAAAAGGGTATCGTAAAAGGCGTTTTTGGATGGCCAGCTATTCATACTCGTAGTAGAGCCAATGAAAAAGCTCCTAAACCAGATAATATATTTATTGATTGCGGTTGTACTACAAAGGACGAAGTTTTAGAACTGGGTGTTGACGTGGGATCAGTAATCACTTACCCAGATGAGTTCTTTGTCTTAAACGGTAACAAATTTGTTTGTCGTGCCCTTGATAATCGAATGGGTGGTTTTATGATTGCCGAAGTAGCTCGATTACTGAAAGAAAATAATCAAGAACTGGACTTTGGATTGTATGTAACAAATTCTGTTCAAGAAGAAATAGGTTTGCGCGGTGCCGAAATGATTACACAAACCATTAAACCTAATGTTGCCATCGTGACTGATGTTACTCACGATACCACTACTCCAATGATCGACATGAAGAAAAATGGAGATGCTGCTATAGGTAAAGGACCCGTATTAGCCTATGCTCCTGCGATACAAAATAACCTGCGTAATTTGATTATGGATGCTGCAGATGCTGCAGATATTCCCTATCAAAAAAGAGCTACCTCGCGCAGTACAGGAACCGATACTGATGCATTTGCTTATTCTAATGGTGGAGTTCCTAGTGCTTTAATATCGTTGCCATTGAGATACATGCACACCACTGTAGAAATGGTACACCGTGATGATGTTGAAAACGTGATAAAAATGATTTATGAATCACTGTTAAAAATAAATAACAATCACGATTTTAATTACTTCAATAATGGGAATACAGGTCTTTATTAATCAAGACAATAACTAATAATTGGAAAAACAGGTCAATTAACAAATTGACCTGTTTTTTTTGTGCTTCATTTTCTATTTAATGGATCACTTTATTTATATCTCTTCTTTATTGGTATTTGCCTATTATAATATAAGCTATATCTAGTTACTGCTATTGTATGTGTCGATATGTTGCACTACTTTTACTTTATGACCGAAGTGGAAATAGCCGAAGAAAACAAACTTATTGCGCAAGGATATAAAGACTTGCTCAAGATTAGTTATCAAACTCTTACCGATGAGGATAAAAAACTTATTCGTAAGGCTTTTGATATTGCTGTAGAAGCTCATGCACCACAGCGTCGTAAATCTGGCGAGGCCTACATATTCCATCCTATTGCCGTCGCAAAAATTGTAGCCAAAGAAATAGGTCTGGATGCCACAGCAATAGCAGCAGCCTTATTACATGATGTTGTTGAGGATACAGAATACTCTCTCAATGACATAGAGCGTCTTTTTAACCCGACAATCGCTCGCATTGTTGATGGTCTTACTAAAATCGCGCATCTTAAAAAGGATGGTGATATTTCTACACAAGCAGAGAATTTTAGAAAAATGCTGCTTACCCTTAACGAGGATGTACGTGTAATCATTATTAAGATTGCAGACCGTTTGCACAACATGCAAACAATGGACAGCATGCCCGATTACAAACAGGTTAAAATAGCGTCTGAAACGCTGTATATCTATGCTCCTATTGCACATCGTTTAGGTCTTTACAATATTAAAACAGAACTTGAAGACCTAGGTCTTAAATACACTGAGCCTGAGGTATATAGTGATATACAAAACTCAATTAAGGAAAGTAAAGAAGAACAAGATCGTTATATAAAAGAATTTAGTGATATTATTGACGATAGTCTTAATAAAGAAGGCCTTGAATATACGATATACGGTAGGCATAAGTCAGTCTTTAGTATACGTAGAAAGATGCTTAAACAAGGTGTTTCCTTTGACGAGGTCTACGATAAATTTGCAATACGAATTGTTTTTAGAAGTGATCGTGCAAATGAAAAGTTTCTGGCTTGGAAAGTATACTCAGTAGTAACAGATCATTTTAGACCTAATCCTGTAAGGCTAAGAGACTGGATAAGCTCGCCAAAATCTACAGGTTATGAAGCGTTGCACATCACAGTGATGGGCCCAGATGGTAAATGGGTAGAAGTTCAAATAAGATCAGAGCGCATGCATGAAGTAGCTGAAAAAGGTTACGCAGCGCATTATAAATACAAGCAAGGCAATCAAGAAGACGGACTCGAGGAATGGCTGAATCGTTTACAAGACGCTCTTGAAAATCCAGAGGTGAACGCAGTTGATTTTGTTGAACAATTTAAACTCAACTTATACAGTAAGGAGATATTTGTATTTACACCAAAAGGTGATTTAAAATCATTACCTAAAGGCTCTACCCCATTAGACTTTGCCTTTGCCATTCACACAGAAGTAGGTATGCGCACTCGTGGCGCGAGAGTAAACGGTAAATTAGTACCGCTATCTCACGAATTAAAAAGTGGTGATCAGGTGGATATTATCACCTCAGAAAACCAGAAACCTACTAAAAACTGGTTGGACTATGCAACAACGGCACGTGCTCGTTCCAAAATTAAAAGTGCTTTAAAAGAAGATCAAACTCTTATTGCCGATGAAGGAAAAGTAGTGCTTGCGCGAAAACTGAAGTCCCAAAAAATCAACTTGGATAATAACGTGGTCAATGAAATGGTGAACTTTTTTAAGTTAAAAACCAGTCAAGACCTATTTTACCGAGTAGGAACAGGAGTCATAGACAACAAAGCCATTAAAGAGTACGCTAGTAGTCGTAGTAACGCTTTATACAGTTTTATAAAAAACAAAATCCGTAAGCCAAAGTCTAATCCGGATTTGGATAAACCGGAAGTTACCGAAAATTACGACGACATAGTATTTGGTAAAGAACAAGTTCAATTAGATTACACATTATCTAAATGCTGTAATCCAATTCCAGGAGATTCCGTCTTTGGATTTACAACAGTAAGCGAAGGTATTAAGGTTCATAAAAACAATTGTCCTAATGCTATTAGTTTACAGAGTAAATTTGCATATCGAATAATAAGTGCAAAATGGATTGATTCTACGCAACGTGAGCACAAGGCAGATCTTGTACTTACAGGAATAGATAGACTGGGATTGGTTCAAGAAGTGACACAAGTCATTTCAGAATTTATGAGCGTAAATATCAAAAGTATCAGCTTCAGTAGTGATGATGGTATTTTTAAAGGTGAGATTACAGTAGTGGTGACTAATAAAAAGATTTTACAAACATTGATGCAAAATCTGAATAAAATAAACGGAATAGACAAAGTAACGAGATCGTAATAATGAGTGAAATTATTAACAATTTGGAAAAGGAGCAGGAAATCGTGAAGAATGTTTTCACTCAATTTCTTAGTGATAACAAACACAGGAAAACACCTGAACGTTTTGCCATCCTGGCTGAAATTTATGCCAGTGATGAGCATTTTGATGTAGAGTCATTATACATTAAAATGAAGGAACAAAACTATCGCGTAAGTCGCGCTACGCTTTATAATACGATAGATTTACTTATGGAATGTAAATTGGTGCGCAGGCATCAATTTGGTCAAAATCAATCCTATTATGAGAAATCATATTTTGACAAACAACACGATCATTTAATACTTCAAGACACCAATGAAGTTATTGAATTTTGTGACCCTAGAATTGAGTCAATAAAAAAGACAATTGAAGAGGTTTTTGATGTCCAAATAACCAATCATTCTTTATACTTTTACGGCGTTAAAAATTCAACGGAAAACAATCAATAATGGCAGTAGATTTATTGCTCGGTTTGCAATGGGGCGACGAGGGAAAAGGTAAAATAGTAGACGTTTTAACTTCTAACTACGATATCATTGCAAGATTTCAAGGAGGACCCAATGCAGGTCACACTTTAGAGTTTGATGGTATCAAACACGTATTAAGAACAATCCCTAGCGGTATCTTTCACGACAAAGCTATCAACGTGATAGGAAATGGTGTCGTAATTGATCCTGTAGTTCTAGCACAAGAATTAGACGGTCTTAAACAATTCAACATCAATTATGTTGAACGTTTAATAATTTCTAGGAAGGCGCACATCATTTGTCCTACTCACAGACTACTAGATGCAGCAAGTGAAGCGGCAAAAGGTAAAGCAAAAATAGGTTCGACCCTTAAAGGAATTGGTCCTACTTATATGGATAAAACAGGTAGAAATGGTATCCGTGTAGGTGATATAGAACTGGACAATTGGAAAGAGAAATACCGCGCTCTTGCAGATAAGCATGAAGATCTTATTGGTTTCCATAATGTTGATATACAATACGACCTTAAAGAATTAGAAGAAGAATTCTTCACCGCTATAGAACGTTTAAAGGAATTAACTTTCATTGATTCTGAAGAATACCTACATCAAGCACAAAAACAGGGTAAATCAATTCTTGCTGAAGGTGCTCAAGGTAGTTTATTAGATATTGACTTTGGAACGTACCCTTTTGTAACTTCTTCAAACACCACTGCTGCCGGAGCTTGCACAGGTCTAGGTGTTGCTCCTAATAGAATAGGTGAAGTATTTGGTATTTTTAAAGCATATACAACACGAGTAGGTAGCGGCCCATTCCCTACTGAACTCTTTGACGAAACAGGAGAAAAAATGGCTAAGGTAGGTCATGAATTTGGTGCCGTAACCGGAAGACCGAGACGTTGTGGTTGGTTAGACCTGGTTGCATTAAAATATGCCTGTCAAGTAAATGGTGTAACCCAACTTATGATGATGAAAGGAGATGTTCTTTCAGGTTTTGACGCTCTACAAGTTTGTACGGCTTATAAATATAAAGGAGAAACCATAGAACACTTGCCTTACAATATAGAAGCGGAAAACATCACTCCAATTTATAGTGAATTTGCTTGTTGGGAAGATGATCTTACACAAATGACATCGGTAGATCAGTTTCCTAAAGAGCTCAATGCATACATTGAGTTTTTAGAAAAGGAACTAGAAATTCCTATTAAAATAGTAAGTGTAGGTCCAGATCGTAAACAGACCATACACAGATAAACATAAAGCTGGTTTCATTTTTGAACCAGCTTTTTTTAAATAAGTTTATTTTGAAAAAATATCTTAATACAATGCTCAAAGGTGTACTCATGGGTACAGCCGATGTCGTGCCAGGTGTTTCTGGTGGAACTATAGCATTTATAACAGGAATTTACGAGGAACTTATAGCCACTATTGATGGGTTGAGTTTTCAGGCTATTAAAGACATAAAGCTTATTGGTTTTGGTGGTGTAATTAGAAAGTACAATTTAAAATTCTTACTTAGTTTAATATTAGGAATTGGAATAGCAGTTGTAAGCCTGTCAAAGCTCATTAGTTATCTTCTTGAAACCTATCCAGTTCTAGTATGGGCATTCTTCTTTGGTTTAGTGGTAGCGAGTATACTATACATAGCCAGGCAAATCAATAGATGGAACGGCACTGCCCTGCTTGCCATAATAATTGGAACAGCAATATCGTATTACATTACAATTGCAGAACCTATAGGATCGCCAGATACCTGGTGGTACATTATTTTTTCAGGATTCATAGCAATAATAGCTATGATACTTCCGGGTGTTTCGGGTGCTTTTTTATTACTCCTTTTAGGAAGTTATAAAGTAATTATAGGTAGTATATCTGGTCTAGTTGAAGCCTTGTCACAAGGAGATTGGTCTTTAGTAGGTAAATACTTGACTAACTTGATGTTATTTGCTCTTGGCTGTATCGTTGGTTTAAAGATTTTTTCAAGAATTTTAACCTGGTTATTTAAGAACAAAGAAAATACAACACTGGCTTTGCTTACAGGTTTTATGATTGGTTCTCTCAACAAATTATGGCCATGGAAGAAGGTTATAAGCACACGAGTGAATAGTCACGGTGAGGAAGTTCCTTTTTTGGAAAAAAGTATTTTACCACAATTCTTTGATGGAGAACCTAAAATACTGTTAGTTTTTATTCTTGCCTTGCTAGGTTTTGCACTTATTTTTATCTTAGAAAAATGGGCTGCTAAAAAACAATAACACGTGCGTCAACCTACTCGTAGTTTTACCGATAAGTTATTACTTATACTCAAGGGTATCGCTATGGGAACTGCAAACAAAGTTCCCGGCGTGAGCGGCGGTGTTGTGGCATACGTTACTGGTTTCTATGAAGAATTTATTTACAGCCTTCAAAAACTCAATCTCAAAGCACTTAAATTACTTTTTAACGGTAGATTCAGGTCTTTCTTTCATTATGTAAACGGTAGGTTTTTAAGCCTATTACTCTTGGGTGAAGCTATAAGCTACTTTACTGTTTCTATAGGGTTTGATGTATTACTAGAATATTACCCCATTCTTATATGGGCTTTATTTTTTGGGATGATATTAGGTTCCATTTATTATATCGCCCGTAATTACAACAGTTGGACTCGACAAAATATCATCATTTTAATGATAGGTATAGCCATAGGCGTGGGAACATCATTACTCGATCCTGCTACACAAAACACTAATTTGTTTTTTGTTTTCTTTTGTGGGATGGTGAGTATTTGCGGTATGACCTTACCTGGATTGAGCGGTAGCTTCATCCTTATTCTTCTAGGTAATTACGTGCTTTTACTGGTTGATAGTATAAATGCTTTATTCAACACCATGGTAGCAATCGCAAGATGGGATTTCTCATGGTGGTACGATAGTGTTCATATGGATTTGTTATTGATCTTGGTAGTCTTTGTTGCTGGTTCTATTTTTGGCTTGGTAAGTTTATCTCATCTATTGGGATGGACGATGAAAAACTTTCGTAATCAGACTAACGCTATGATTATAGGATTTATAACAGGTTCCTTAGGAGTTGTATGGCCTTGGAAAAAAGCCATTTATCAACGCACAGTTACAGGTGAAATTTCTTTAGATGCTAGTGGTAATGAGATTTTAGTAGATTACAACAGGTACTGGCCCGATATTGCAACTGCTCAAACATGGATAGCAATTGCCATGATTTCAATAGGATATTTAATTGTGTATTTACTTAGTCATTATGGAAATAAAACAAATCCCGCGTAGCATTTTTGGATTAATAGGTAAGCGATTAGATTACAGTTTTTCTAGATCCTATTTTACAGAAAAATTCGAATCATTGGGTTTTCAAGATCATGAGTATAGAAATTTTGAAATTCCTGATGCTAGTGAATTAGTTCGCTTTCGCGAAAGCGTAACCTATGACCTACAAACACGCACTACAGCAGGTAAATCTGAAATTATACGTGGTTTGAATGTAACCATACCTTACAAACAAGACATCATGGATATTCTGGACGAGATAAGTCCAGAGGCGAGAGATATAGGTGCTGTTAATACTATCGCTATTGAAGATAACAGGTGGACCGGTCATAATACGGATGCTTATGGATTTGGCAAGGGCTTATCCCCTTTTTTACCTATCAAAAAGAATGCGCTTATATTAGGTACTGGCGGTGCGTCAAAGGCTATTGCCTACACGCTAGAATCTATGCAAATACCTTATTTATTTGTTTCCAGAAATCCTAAGGATGAATTTACGATAGACTATAAATCCGTTTCACCCCAAGTCATGAAAATGGTTGGGTTAATTATCAATACCACTCCGCTAGGCACTCATCCAGATGTTGAAGTTGCTCCTGAAATTCCTTATGATCAGGTAACAGGTCAACATGTTTTTTATGATTTAGTTTATAATCCACCACAAACTCTTTTTATGAAAAAGGCAAGTGCTCACGGCGCACAGGTTATTAATGGAAAACAAATGTTAGTACATCAGGCTGAAAAAGCTTGGGAAATATGGAATAAGTAAGGCATCATAACGTTGTGATTGCATATCATTCTGATTATCTTGCCCACCTATTTTTTAAATGAAAAAAATGAACAAGAACGACAACCTGCCACAAGCAGATGGACAAAATGATGCAAAGCATCTATCCGACGAGACTAATGCGATTGAAAATGCCTTTATCGCAGAACAAAAAAAGGCAGAAGAATCTGAAAAGGAGCACATCGAGGTGGAACCTGTTACAGATACTCCGACAGTTGAAGGCACCAACAAAGCTTCTCAAAAAGCAGAAGACGATTCTACTACTCATGAAGACACCATGGTGGAAGAAAGTGAAGCTGTACAAAATGCTACTGATCCTATCATCGATGAAAATGAAGAAGCCGATAAGGATGAAAATCAGGATAATACGGTAGAAATCCCTGAAAAGGAATACGAGACCATGAATCAAAAGGAACTTATTGATGAGCTGCGTCAACTGATGCAAGAATATCCCATCAATAGTTTTAGAGATCAGGCCGAAAAAATTAAAAAGAACTTTGAAAAGCGTGATGCAGAGATTCACGAGGAAGAAAAGGCAAAGTTTGAAAAAGAGAATCCACCTTCTGACGATCCACTAGCACCACATTTTGAATACAATAACGAGCTTACTAAGGTATTTAACGATTTACACCGTACATATCGTAAGGAAAAAGGAGAGTTTCAAAGAAAACGTCGTGCACAGCAAGAAGCTAATCTTGTAAAACGTCGTGAGATTATTGAAGGAATTAAAACCTTGATTACCGAAGAGGAAAACATTGGTACAACTTTTAAAAAGTTTCATGATTTACAAGAAAACTGGCGTTCTACAGGTCCTATCCCGCATGATGCTTACAACATCACATGGGAAGATTATAGACTTGCTACCCAAAACTTTTATGACTACATAGACCTGTCTAAAGAATTACGTGATAAAGACTTTGAACGTAATCTTGAACTACGTCATAAAATAATAGCTCGCGCTGAAGAATTAGGACAAGAAGACAACATTCACAAAGCGCTACGTGAACTTCAGGAATTACACCGCATGTGGAAAGAAGATGTAGGTCCAGTAGCTCAAGAACACAGAGACCCTACTTGGGAATCATTTAAAGCAGCTACAAAAGTAATTCATGACAAACGTCAAGAATTTTATAAGGAGCGTGAAAAACAGCAAGAGCACAATAAGATGGTGAAGGAAAACATCATCGCCGAGGTTCAAAAAATTACTGAAACAGGTGCTAAATCTCATAAAGAATGGCAAGACCGTTTAAAAGAGATTGACGTACTCAAGGAGTTATTCAAAAATACAGGAGCAGCCCCTAAAGATGTGAACAATGATTTATGGGATCAATATAGATCGGTAACTAGGGAATTCAATAGAGCCAAAAACAACTTTTATAAAGAGCTTAAAGACGAGCAAAATGAGAATCTTAAAAAGAAAATGGATCTCATCGCTATTGCCGAAGAACATCAAAACTCTGAAGATTTCGCTGGAAGCCTACAGGTTATGAAGCGTATCCAGGCAGACTGGAAAAAAATAGGTCACGTACCTCGAAAAGATAGTGACAAGATTTGGAAACGTTTTCAAAAGGCTTGTAACGCTTTCTTTGATAAAAAGAATGCTCAAAAAGAAGCTGCTACTGTAGAAGAGAAAGAAAATTACGAAGCAAAGCTTAAGATTTATGATGCCTTAAAGGAAATGTTGCCACAGGATGATAAAGAGGCTATGAAGTCGGATATTCAATCTTTCATGGATCAATGGTCTGCTATAGGACGCGTGCCTTACTCAAAACGTTTTATTCAAGATAAGTTTGAGAAACTAGTTAAAGCTAAATTTAAAGCAGCTGGTTTAAGTGAGGTAGATGCAGAAATGCTAAAATATCAAAACAAATTGAGCTCTTTAGAAAATGGTAATGAAAGAGACTTTAAAAACGAGCGTTTTTACCTGAGAAAACGTCAGGATGAGATAAAAAAGGAAATTTTACAACTGCAAAATAACCTTCAGTTTTTTAATTCTAAGGATGACAAAAACCCATTGATACTAGCACAAAAGAAAAATATCGCAGATCTACAAAAAGAGCTAGACGTGGTAAAAGAAAAACAAAAGCAGGTTAATATACTTGAACGTCAATTGGCCCAACAAGAAGAAATAACCACTGAGGTTACATCGGAAGAATAAGCAGATAAAATTTATCTTAATTCAATAAAAAAGCCTTGAACGATTGTTCAAGGCTTTTTTATGGGAGAAATATTCGATTAATCTACACCCTATTCATCTTTCTATATTCTTAAACATTTAAAGGAAACATAAAGCTGAGATATAAATTAAATTAAGTCCGTAACTTGGGCTTTAATATGATGACGTTTATCGTAATTCTTACAGTTTCTGCAGCTTTAATTCTTGGAGCCGTTTGGGGTATTTATGGTTCATTGTCTAAAAAATTGGAAGGTTTTTTAGTCGCTTTGGCTGGTGGAGCTTTATTGGTTTCAGCAATCTTGGAATTAATTCATCCTTCATTAAAGAACGATTCTGTTGGGATCACGTTGCTCTGTATATTTTTGGGCGCTACTATTTTCACAGGTTTGGACTATTTAATCAAAGAAAAATGGGGATCTAATAGCGGTGCCGGTTTATTGGCTGCCATTACTTTAGATGGCATACCAGAAAACCTAGCTTTAGGAGTTGCTTTGATAAGTGCAAGCCCATTATCTGTGGCAGCGCTTTCTGGTTCCATCCTATTATCAAATTTGCCCGAAGCAGCTGGTGGTGCTAAGGAGATGGCTGAAAACACCTCTTCCAAACGGAAAATATTAATTCTATGGATCGCTACCGCCATAATCTTATCTATGGCAGCTTTAATAGGTCATTTTCTATTGGATGATGTTCCAAAGAGTTATTTAAACTACATAAAATGTTTTGCTGGCGGTGCAGTTGTAGCTTCCCTAGCGATAGAAGTATTTCCAAAGGCTTTTAAGGAGAATAAATACTGGAGTGGAGTAGCTACTGCTATAGGTCTTATTCTGGCTCTATACTTAAATACTTTAGGAGAATAATAAGAAACCTTGTGAGTCAAATTTCTACCTTGCCATAAAAAAGATGACTCCATATCCTAAATCATTTTCCCATATAGGGATTACTGTACCCGATATTCATAAAGCAGTTGAATTTTACTCAGAAATAATGGGTTGGTATGTAATTATGCCACCTTCAACAGTGAAAAAAGAGACTGACACGGCCATTGGTCAAATGTGTATTGATGTATTTGGTGAAGATTGGGAAAGTTTTGAAATCGCTCATTTATCTACATCTGACGGAATAGGAATTGAGCTATTTGCATTCCCTTTTGGTCAAAAAGAAGCACCAGAATTTAATCCAATCAATACAGGATTATTTCATTTTTGTGTTCAAGATCCTGAGATCGAAAAATTAACTGAGCGTATTGTGGCTGCTGGAGGAAAACAACGTATGCCAATAAGAGAATATTATCCTAATGAAAAACCGTATAAAATGGTTTATGTTGAGGATCCATTTGGAATTGTGTTTGAAATTTATACACACAGCTATGAACTCACCTATTCCTCTGGAGCTTATCAAAATGAGAATTAATCCATTTTAAGACATCAGTTATAACGCCCAACAAAGTACCTTCATTTGGAATTTGTATATTTTTAAATTGAACAAGTTTCGCAAATTCCTTGAAGTAGTACATCAGTCTTGTGTATAGTCCGACCTGAGATTTTAGGAATATTTACCGCGGCTTCTTCTAGACAATCTACCTTACCACAATTTGTACATTGAAAATGAGGATGATCATGCACGTGTGAATCCTTATTACAATCATGACAAATAGCGTAGCGCTTAATCCCATCACGGTCTAAAAAAGAATGTACTAGGCCATCATCCTCTAGCCTTTCTAATGCACGATATACCGTAGTTCTGTTTACTTTTTCTTTTAAGCGATCAACTAATTCTACAGCCGCAATAGCTTGATTACTTTTCTTAAATTGATCAAGCAACAGTCCAATTGTCGATGTCTTACGTTGTATGCCCATAACGCAAAATTATACTTTCATAGAGTTACTACCAACTTTACTTCTTACTTTTGCAACTGTGTTGCATTAAAATAAAAAAATGAAAGTAAACTTATTAAAACCTGATGTATATGGAGCTACAGCAAGCATTATGTGCATTATACACTGTGTCGCAACTCCTATTCTTTTTATCGTACATGCGCACACTCATGGCACAGTAGATCATCATAATCACGCCGCAGCGCCTATCTGGTGGGATTATCTTGATTTTATATTTCTGTTTGTTTCCTTTATAGCTATCAAGCAAACTCTACAAAAAAGCTCTAGGAACTGGATGAAGTACGTTTTATGGTCGACTTATAGTTTACTGTTTCTCTTAATTGTTAATGAGAAAATAGAAATTATAGCTTTGGCAGAATCCGTTACTTATGGCGTTGCTATTGTGCTTGCAGGTTTACACCTATTTCATTTAAAGTATTGTCAATGTAATGATGAACAATGCTGCCTTCATTAATAATTGTTACATCCAATTACGATTGCTTTTTATTACCGTATTATTTATATAATTAAGTAAGTGGTTGACAGCGTCTTTTTTAAAATACCTCAACCCATTACTACCAGAGGCTGTATGAAACTTAACATGCATTTCTTCACGCCTTCTTATAAAAATACTGTCCCATTTTTCAACTGCTTGTGCTTTAAATACTGGACTTATAGTAAAACTCTTGAATAACCAGCCTTTTTTAAATCCTATAAAATCTTTATCTGTGACTATACCACTATTGCTACCATACATATAGCTCCAAAACACAATCACTACCGCTGGTATAAGCATAGGTACCACCCAGTTATAATCTCCAAAATATGCTAGCGGAACCAACGTAGGAATCAAAGTGGCAAGCATGATATAACTCGCTAATCTCATATATGAAAAACCATTACAGGGAATATCAATAGTAGCATCAACAACGCTATCCTTAAAAGCCGTTTCTTGTAGTATTTTAATGTGCTCTTTTTTACAGGCAGGAATACTTACTTTAGACGCCTTATTAGCATCTGACTGAGCTTGATAAATATAGGCGGTGGAATAGCCTAACCACTGTCTTAAAGGGTTTGTTCTAAATTCGAGAGATTGAATTTTCTCAATAGGAACACGTATTTCTTGACGCTTGATTAATCCCATAGAAAGTTCAAGATGACTTTGATAAACTACAGCCTTAAAACCATAGTAATTACTAAAAACAGTTATTAAGCTTACCACTATGGAGAATACCAAGAATATCAATAAAAAACTAAATAGCATACCCAAACTAGCAAAACTCATTAGGTTTTCCCATTCCCAACCATCTAAATAATCTCCAAAAAACTGCTTAATTACGTCCTGAAATTTAAAGTAACTTCCTACTACAAGACCTATTGCCACGCCACCACTGCGCAAGTGGTTTTGGGTCATACCCACTTTAAAAAGATCCAAGAAACTTAATTTTAGCAAGGTAGATGAAACCTGGCTCGTAGTAGCATTTACTGTTTTCTTTTCTGGTTCTGTAACTTCAGTTTTCTCCTGCTCCACCCTTTGGTTACTTATGTCGAGTAGAGCTTGTTTAAGAGAAAGCGCTGCCGACTCGTCCAGTGCTTTAATCTCCAGTTCTTTCTCCTTGGAACCAGCTGTTTCTATTTGTACACTGTATACCTTAAGAATACGTTGTAGCAAATTTTGCTCTAGATTTACAGATTGAATACGTTCTAGCGGAACCGCTTTTTTTTCCTTAAATAACCATCCTTTATTCAGTATAAATTCATCTTGTTCAATGTGAAATTTGAAAAACAAATATTGAATTACTGGTCCTATTAAGCTGGTAGCCGCAACAAAAAGTACTAATCCTGTAAAAGCAAGCCCTTCAAGAAATCCTCGCATCCCAAAAGCTGCAAAAACGAAAAAGAATATAAAACCCCTTAAGCTCTTAAAGGCATACAGAGCAATAACTTTTTTGCTTTGTCGCTGTGGAGTTGATAAATCAAACATGTGTGCTCGTTTTTCCTGCTACAAATGATTTTAAATTTTGAGCATCTTTTGGGTCAAGACCGCTTATGGATAAATCACTAGAAGAACCTCCAGCGGTATAAATCTCTAACTCACAAAGATTAAAGAGTCTGTCTATAGGTCCATGGTTGATTTCAGTATGTTGAATGCGATTGAAAGGTACTGTGATTTGATGGTGAAAGATCCATCCTTTACGATACGTTATATCGTGTTCTCTTAAAGTATAACCACGAACAAAATATTCTTTATAATTCACAAATAATGAAAACAAAAGTATAGAAGCCCATAGACCCAATCCACTCCAGCCCAACCAAGGAAATTCTGAAAAATTATAAAACAAAAAGCCTACCGCTATAGCAAGTGGTATCATGTATAAGGTGTTGGCTATGAGTTTTTTATTTAAAAAACGCTTAGGATGTTTTTCAAATGAAAAGCTTTCAATGTCCGGTAGTGAATGGGTAAGAATTTGCTGGTTTGTCATTATCAACTATTAGACTCATAAAGTTAATAGCTGTTACGCTTTCGCGAAAGCGTAATAAAGAAAATATTAAAAATACTAATTAACAATCGCTCAAACTCACATTAACTGCAAGTCCGCCTTCACTAGTTTCTTTGTATTTAGAGTTCATATCTTGAGCCGTTTGCCACATAGTATTAATAACCTTATCTAAAGGTACTTTGGCATGTGAGGCGTCGGCGTCGAGAGCTAGTTCACAAGCATTTATAGCTTTAATTGCTCCCATAGCGTTGCGTTCTATGCAAGGAACTTGAACCAATCCTGCAATAGGATCACAGGTAAGTCCTAGGTGGTGTTCCATCGCAATTTCCGCAGCCATAAGAACTTGGTCTGGTGTGCCGCCCATAAGTTCTGTTAATCCAGCAGCTGCCATTGCGCTACTTACACCAATTTCTGCCTGGCAACCACCCATTGCAGCACTTATGGTGGCTCCTTTTTTAAATAAAGCTCCTACCTCACCAGCTACCAGTAAAAACTTCTTGATGTCCTCGAAGTTTGCGTCGTGGTTTTCAATTACCATATAATACATGATTACAGATGGAATAACACCTGCACTACCGTTAGTAGGAGCTGTTACCACACGGCCCAAGGATGCATTTACTTCATTAACCGCAAGGGCAAAACAAGACACCCATTTTAAAATTTCTCTAAATTTCACTTCGGTATCACGTATGGCTTCAATCCACTCTTCTTTATTAGAATAGGGTTTACCTTTTTGAAGCTTTAGGTGGTTGTCATAAGCGCGACGTCTTACGTTTAATCCACCTGGTAAAGTTCCCTCGGTATGGCAACCTGTATACATACTATCGAGCATGACGTCCCAAACAGCTTTGAACTCTTTATTGATTTCTTCATCACTGCGCATGTATCGTTCGTTTTCTAGAACGACCTCGCTTATTGCCATGCCGTCTCGATGGCAATAGTTTAATAATTCTGTTGCTGTTTGTACCGGTCTAGGAAAACAACTGAAGGTCACTTTTTTCTTTTGCGCTCGCTTGCGTTCTTTTTGAACTACAAATCCGCCTCCTATACTATAAAAATGCTCTGTTCTAGATTTACCGTCCTTGTAAAAGGCTTTAAATCTTAATCCATTAGGATGATAAGGTAAAAATTTACGGTGGAAGGTTATGGCATCAACTGGATCAAATTCAAATTGAATATCGTCATTTAATTTGATACATTTTTCACTGCTTAAAGCTGCTACATCGTGCGGAATTTGAGCAATATCACAAGTCACAGGATCTTTATCCATCAATCCCATCATCACTGCAATGTCGGTGGCATGACCGCGACCGGTTAAGGATAAGCTACCATAAAGATCCACTTGAATGCGTTGTACTTGCTTTAATTTATTCACTTTACGTAATTTCTCAAGAAACCTATTGGCTGCACGCCATGGTCCTAAAGTATGTGAACTAGAAGGTCCTACTCCTATTTTAAGCATGTCAAAAACGCTGATTGCTTCCATGTTATTTCTTTTCCTTTCGAAATTCAAATATACTTTTATCCTTTGTCATAGCCGAAAAATTGTAGCATTATCCAACCCTTTTTTTAGTACTTGTTGTAATGGTTTAAAAGTGTCATTCGGTAATTGTGCAAATGTTCACAAGTAGAACTCTTGTATACAGATATGTAATTGTTCACTGTCAGCTTTTCTGTAATTATGACATCCTGTCACTGGCATTTGCTTGGCACAAACATTGACTTATGCAGAGTGTAAAAATTTGAATAAAACTTAAAATTGATATAATGAGTAAAATAATAGGAATCGATTTAGGTACTACAAACAGCTGTGTTTCGGTAATGGAAGGAAGCGAGCCTACTGTAATACCTAATGCAGAAGGAAAACGCACAACACCATCTGTAATTGCGTTTGTAGAAGGTGGTGAAATTAAAGTGGGTGATCCTGCAAAAAGACAAGCAGTAACTAACCCAGAAAAAACCATCTACTCTATCAAAAGATTCATGGGTAACAAATACTCTGAATCTCAAAGAGAAGCTGATCGCGTACCTTACAACGTGGTAAAAGGTGACAACGACACACCACGTGTTGATATAGATGGAAGATTGTACACTCCACAAGAATTGAGTGCTATGATCCTACAGAAAATGAAAAAAACAGCCGAAGATTACTTAGGTACTGAAGTAACAGGAGCTGTAATTACTGTACCAGCTTATTTTAATGACTCACAACGTCAGGCGACTAAGGAAGCTGGTGAAATCGCAGGTCTTAAAGTAGAGCGTATTATCAACGAGCCTACTGCTGCTGCACTTGCATACGGTCTAGATAAAAAAGATACAGATCAAAAAATCGTTGTATTTGACTTTGGTGGTGGTACTCACGATGTTTCTATTCTTGAATTAGGAGATGGCGTGTTTGAAGTATTATCGACTGATGGTGATACACACCTAGGTGGTGATGATGTAGATGAAGCAATCATCAACTGGCTAGCTGATGAATTCCAAGCAGCTGAGCAAATGGACTTACGTAAAGATCCAATGGCGTTACAACGTCTTAAAGAAGCTGCAGAAAAAGCTAAAATTGAACTTTCATCAAGTGCGCAAACTGAAATTAACTTACCTTATGTAACTGCTACCGCTAGCGGTCCTAAACACTTGGTAAAAACGCTTACAAGATCAAAATTTGAGCAATTAATTGATGATTTAGTAAAGCGTACTATTGAACCATGTAGAACTGCTCTTAAAGCAGCAGATCTTTCTACTGGTGATATTGATGAAATCATTCTTGTAGGTGGATCTACTCGTATCCCAGCAGTACAAGAAGCAGTTGAAAAATTCTTCGGTAAAAAGCCTTCTAAAGGTGTAAACCCTGATGAAGTTGTAGCAATTGGTGCTGCTATTCAAGGTGGTGTACTTACAGGTGATGTTAAGGATGTATTACTTCTAGATGTAACTCCTCTTTCTCTAGGTATTGAAACTATGGGTGGCGTTATGACTAAACTTATCGATGCTAATACAACTATTCCTACTAAAAAGTCACAAGTATTCTCTACGGCAGCTGATAATCAGCCTAGTGTAGAAATTCACGTACTTCAAGGTGAGCGTTCTATGGCTACGGATAATAAGACGATTGGTCGTTTTCACTTAGATGGTATTCCTCCAGCACGTCGTGGTACACCGCAAATTGAAGTGACTTTTGATATTGATGCCAACGGTATCATTAAGGTAAGCGCCGAGGATAAAGCTACTGGTAAGAAACAAGACATTCGTATCGAAGCGTCATCGGGTCTTACTGAAGAGGAAATCCAAAAAATGAAGCAAGAAGCTGAAGCTAATGCTGAAGCTGATAAGCAAGCTAAAGAAAAAGCCGATAAATTAAATCAAGCAGACCAGTTGATTTTCCAAACTGAAAAGCAATTAGAAGAATTTGGTGATAAACTAGGTGATGATAAGAAAAAGCCAATTGAAGAAGCTCTTGAAGAGTTGAAGAAAGCTTACGAAACTAAAGATATCGCACAAATTGATCCTGCTCTTGAGAAAATGAATACTGTATGGACTGCAGCTAGTGAAGAAATGTATAAAGCTCAAGCCGAGGCTCAAGGTGGTCAACCTGGTCCTGATGCTGGTGCTCAACAACAAGCTGGAGACGATACAAGTGATGTAGAAGATGTTGACTTTGAAGAAGTAAAGTAAACTCATAAACAAACCACGAGTTTGGTTGTAGTTTCTTTATTTGAACTACGATATAATACAAGAAAGGCCTTGATTAAGTTCAAGGCCTTTTTTATTACTTCTGAATTATAAAACACACTTAAAATTACTACTTACTGGTAGGATTTAACAAATCGCTAATATGTCAAAACACGAAATATATCTACCTTATGAACTATGTTAAAATCAGCTTTTCACAGGTTTTTACTTTTTAGTTTATTGGTATTTGCTATCCTAGGAAACAGTCAGGAAAAAGAAGCTGATCCAACTCGTGATTTTCCTAAATTATCCGATACCATATCTGAAGCAGGCACCTACCAATCAAATCCTATTGGAGCGTATAACGAGGCTTTTTACATTGTTAATAGACTAAATGAAAACATTGGGTTACCACCTAATCATTTAAACTTTCAAACACCACAGGCAACGCTTGAACAATTTATCTCTAGCTGTAGAAACAACAACTTTGAAGAAGCCGGTTATGCCCTTAACTTAAATCTTTTTCCCAAGGAAGTAACTAAAAAAGAGGCGGCAATTCTCGCAGAAAAATTTTATTTCGTACTTAATCAACGAGTCAAAATTGATTGGAACAACATATCAGATAGACCCGATGGACAAATTGATATAACTACTTCAACAAACGGAGCTATTGCTGGAAACCCTAGACGAAGTGTGGTTTTTGGAGAAGTAGATTTAAACAACCGCGATGTAGTCCTGCGCTTACAACGTGTTAAATTAGACGATTATGGTGCTTTTTGGATGATAGCATCCAATACGGTAGAAAATATTGAACCCTTGTATGAGGAGTATGGTCCTAGAAAACTTGATCGTATCATGCCTCAATGGGCCAGAGTTTCATTTCTAGGTTTTCCTGTTTGGAAATTTGTAGCGACCATTCTCCTTTTCTTTATGGCATATGCTGTAGGAAGAGTTTTTAGTTATGTAACAAGAAGGTTGTTACTTAAGTCAGACAGAGCTTGGTTAAGAACAACAGCTAATAAGTTGGCCAAACCAGCAGGAATAGCCCTAAGCATGCTATTCTTTTATATCATACTTAATAAACTCATTTCATTTTCTGGGCCCTATTCTAGTACTATTTATGCAATCCTTTTGGTCTTGGTAATTGCTTCCATTGCCTGGTTGCTCATGAGTTTTATTAATGCTGTAATGACCTACATTGCCGAACATAAAATAGGCGATTCATCTATAGAGGAAAACACACAAGCTCGTATGATGATGACTTACATTTCGGTAGCGCGACGATTATTGACCATCATTATCATCTTTGTAGCTATTTCGGTGGTATTATCACAGTTTAGATCTTTAGAAAAATTAGGTATATCCTTACTGGCGTCTGCTGGTTTGATTACCATAATATTAGGTGTAGCAGCACAAAACACCTTAGGAAATATCATAGCAGGAATACAAATAGCACTTACAAGACCGTGCAAAATTGGTGACACTTTGTATATAGGTGACGAATGGTGTTATGTAGAGGACATACGCTTTACCTACATGGTTACACGTACCTGGGACAGTCGTAGGCTTATTATTCCTCTTAAAGATATTATCTCAAAACCATTCCAAAATTGGTCCATGACCAATGCTCACCGTTTACAGCCCATTGTTGTTTATGCCGATTATAATATCGACGTACAACTAGTACGTGAAAAGTTCTCTGAATTATTAAAACAAGAAGAAGAGTATGATGAAGAACATCCACCTGTTGTCCAAGTTACCGAAGTAACTGAAAAAGCAATAGCCATAAGAGCGCTTTGCAGTGCTCAGGATGCTAATTCGGCATGGGAATTACACTGTAAGTTAAGGGAAGAATTAGTGAAATTTATAGCTCAATTAAACGATGGTAAACACTTGTCCAAAGAGCGCATCTTGATTCAAAAGGAACCTACCTAATGGAAATACTGCAAGTGAAATTAGGTCATAATCCCTAATAAAGCTGATTTAAGTAGCGATGGAATTATCACCACGTTACCACGCTGAACAACTTCTTGTAATAACTTAATAACAAATCGTAAATCAAGATAAATACCTTCTTATCTTTATCCTTTATGAGTAGAAAGAAAATTGAACACCGTATTTTACACGAGGACAACCATTTAATTGCGGTCAACAAAGAATCTGGTGAACTAGTTCAAGGTGATAAAACCGGTGATCCTATTCTACCCGATGCTATTAAAAAATATATAGCTCACAAATACGATAAACCAGGTGCTGTTTATTTGGGTGTGACACACAGGCTAGATAGACCTACTAGCGGTGTTGTAGTTTTTGCACGTACTTCAAAAGCGTTACCGCGCATGAACAAATTATTTGCCGATCATAAAACTGAAAAAATCTACTGGGCACTTGTAGAAGGAACGCCAAAATCTAAAGAAGAACGGCTCGTTCATTACCTAGTGCGCAATACCAAACAAAATAAAAGTTATGCTCACGATCATGAAGTGCCGGATTCAAAAAAGGCAGTACTCACCTATAAAATCATTAAACAGTTAGAACGTTATACACTGTTAGAAATAACGCTAGAAACTGGTAGGCATCACCAGATAAGATGTCAATTAAGCAAAATAGGTCACGTTATAAAAGGAGACCTTAAATACGGTGCACGCAGGTCCAATAAGGATGGCAGTATACACTTGCATGCCAGACAATTGTCGTTTATTCATCCTGTTAAGAAAGAACCTGTAACAATCGTGGCACCAGTACCCGATCATGATAATTTGTGGCTTGCTGCAAGTAAATAATTACCTATGAATGTATCTCACTCACACCGTTTACAACAGCAGTTTTTTAAAACTGGAGCTAGTAAAGAATTACATTATAGAACCCAAAGTTTACAGCGATTAAAAAACACGTTAGAAACTAGAGAGCAAGACGTGTACAACGCACTTAAAAAAGATTTGGGTAAAAGTGAGTTTGAAGCTTATGTTACTGAGTATAATGTAGTCATGGCCGAATTGCGCAAGTTTCTTTACAAACTTAAACGCTGGACAAAACCAAAAAAAGTACGTGCGGCCTTACTTAATTTTCCATCCCAGGCTAGACAATATCCCGAACCTTATGGTAACGTTCTCGTTATATCACCGTGGAATTATCCTTTTCAACTAGCGCTAGCTCCAGTAATAGGAGCTGTAGGAGCTGGTAATACTGTGGTTTTAAAACCTAGTGAATTTGCACCACACACCTCTCAATTACTCGAGGAAATTATTGCTACAAGCTTTTCTCCTGAACATGTAACTGTGTGTAAAGGTGATGCCGCAGTTGCCAAGGAGCTTACAAGCCTAAAATGGGATTACATTTTTTTTACGGGCAGTCCACAAGTAGGTAAACTTATCTACCAAGCAGCCGCACAGCATCTTACTCCTGTAACACTAGAATTAGGCGGTAAAAACCCTTGTGTCGTTCACCAAAGTGCTGCGATAAAAACGGCCGCAAAACGAATTGTATGGGCCAAGTTTCTAAATGCTGGTCAAACTTGTATTGCACCTGATTACATACTGGTTCATGCAAGCGTAAAACAGGAATTGGTTAAACAATTACAAATAAGCATAGCACAGTTTTATGGAGAACAACCGCAATCTAGTCATGATTATGGCCGTATTAATCGCAAGGACCACTTAGAAAAATTACTTTCTTACCTAGATGGTGAACAACTTATCACCGGTGGTGATTACAACCTAGAGCAGTTGTACCTAGCTCCTACTCTACTTGACGAGCCTGGTGAGGAAAGCGCTGTCATGCAACAGGAAATTTTTGGTCCCATACTACCCGTCATTAGTTATCAGGAACAAGACGATATTGAAAAGTGGATTCACAGATATGAAAAACCCTTGAGTGGTTACGTTTTTGCTACTCAAAAATCGTTTATTAATTGGTTTACAAAACGTTATAGTTATGGTGGTGGCGTGGTTAATGATTGTATTGTTCATTTTGTGAACGATAGATTGCCCTTTGGTGGTGTGGGCAACAGCGGTATAGGAGCCTATCACGGCAAGCACAGTTTTGACTGTTTCAGTCATTATAAAAGTGTGGTACATAGAAAAAACTGGCTGGATATTACTTTAAAATATCCACCTTATGCTGGTAAATTAAAAGCAACAAAATCCTTTTTAAAGCGTTTTTAACAACGATATAGGTACAACCTTAAAACTGTCACAATGTGGTGGTAATGTTTTGTTAGTACGCTTTCGCGAAAGCGTAATGATCAACTACCTTTAAAATAAAAATAGCTATGATAAAGGAAGGAACCAAAGTAAAATGGGAATGGGGAAATGGTACTGCAACCGGTACTGTACAGTCCACATTTACTAAAAAAGTGACACGTACCATAGACGGCAATGAGGTAACTAGAGAAGGTGAAGAAGGAAATAAAGCCTTGTATATCGAACAAGAAGACGGTAGCAACGTTCTAAAATTAGAGAGCGAAGTAAACCGAGCAGATTAAATTTTTACGTATATTTAACTATACATTTTTTACACACTACTACCCTATATGATGAATTGGATGGAACTAGGAACTGCTACTGTAGCCATTGTACTGGCTGCCGTTTTTATACTTGCCGCTGTGATTGCCTACCGCAGCTGGGTAGAGTTATGCAGTCCTAAGGATAGAATGGGTATTAAAATTGATCGCAATGGTAGACATCGCTATCAACCTGTACCACAACCCGATGTAGAACAAGTTAGACTGTGGACGCAATTGTTTATCGCGGTACTTACAGCAATAATTACCCTATCTAGCTTGCACTATTTATTATTAAGGGATTAATATGGCCGATTTTATTAAAATTTATGAGGATAACCCTAATCCTAGAGAAATTAAACGCGTTGCCGATGCCATGCGCAATGGTGCGCTTGTAATTTATCCTACTGATACGGTTTATGGTCTGGGATGTGATATTACCAATAAAAACGCCCTAGAAAAAGTGGCTCGTATTAAGGGTGTAAAATTAGAAAAAGCCAACTTCTCATTTATTTGTGAGGACTTAAGTAATTTAAGCGATTACGTAAGTCAAATAGATAGCGGTACTTTTAAATTACTTAAAAGAAATTTACCAGGACCGTATACTTTTATTTTGCCGGGCAATAATAACTTACCTACTGTTTTTAAGAAAAAGAAAACTGTAGGTATACGTGTACCTGATCATCCTATAGCGATTGCCCTGGTGCGTGAGCTAGGTCGTCCTATAATTTCTACTTCTATAAAGGACGATGATGAGGTAATTGAATATACTACAGATCCCAGCCTGATCTGGGAGAAATGGGACCATCTTGTTGATATAGTTATTGATGGCGGTTATGGTGGTAATATAGGATCTACTATAATTGACCTTACTGGTGATGAACCCGTACTTGTGCGTGAAGGAAAAGGCAGTGTAGAGCTTTAAGCCCATGAGTGTCCTACTCGCCTTAAGTACCCATTAAGGATACCTTGCATTTATTATAAAAATTGCATCACATTAGGAATTTTGTCCAAATGAACTCGAGATACGTGTGTATATATCAAGGTCGTTTTAATATCGTTGTGACCTAGTAATTCTTGAATCACTCTAATATTCACACCAGCCTCCATAAGATGAGTGGCATAGGAATGTCGCAAGGTGTGTAAAGTAACCTTTTTATTTATTCCTGATTTCTCTAGAGCTTTAGCCAGTACGGCTCTTAGACTAGATGCACTATAGCGACTGTGATTATATCCTTCTATTAAGTACTCTTTGGGCTTGTATAATTTGTAGTATTCTCTCAACCTTACTTTCAGATCCTTGGGTAAAGGCAAGTACCTATCCTTGCGACCTTTACTGGCCACAATTTTGACCTGCTCACGCTGCCCATCTATGTGGCTTATTTTAAGGTTAATGAGTTCGCCACTACGCAATCCTAATGCGTATATCACGAGTATTGCTGTGTGATGTTTTTTATTGGTAATTGAATTTAAAATTAAGTTGATCTCGTGTGCGCTTAAGACATCGGGTAATACTTTTTGAGGTTTACGAGGTGTTACGGTGGTTAATTCGATGGACCTGTTGTGCATGGTGTTTAAGTATAATCTTATAGCGCTAGCAAGTTGTTTTTGGGTAGAATAGGCCAGGTTTTCTTTAAGAACTTTTTGAGTAAAAGTTTTTCTTATAACACTAGAATCAGCTTGATGAATGGGTATAGTTTCACCTAAAAATTGTTGAAAGGAATTGAGTAACCCTAGATATGTTTTGGCGGTGTTTGGACTGTATCGTTTTATAGCTAGGAATTGTTTAAAGTCATCAAACATGTGTATATACCATTTATACAGCAATATAATAAAAATGTAAAAAACCTATTTATATACCTACATTTTGGGTGGTATAGTGCTAATTTTTGGTATATTGCTTATATAAACTAGTTGCTGGACGATACCTACGGTCGTTCAGGCCATTTCGCTAGCGCTCAATTCTCTCCTGAACTTACCGTCCAGCAACACGCACAGCATACGCTGTAATTTGCTTTTATCTAACTATATTTATAACCTAATTAACTAAACACTAACCAGCGTTACTGGTACCGTCCACAACTTCGGTTATAGCAAATTAACGCTAATGGCTACCGTACACTCTAGAATGCTGCGCATTCTGCGTGAACTCGCCATAACCTGTGCGTGTTACCCACAAGTTTGAAAAAAACAGTAATCATATTATCAACTTTAGTTCTAATTGTAGTAGGATTTTCGCTTTCAATGACTGCAATGGCTTGGTCAATCAATCCATCTGAAATGCTTTATCTGCCTCTGTGGATTCTGACTATAATCGGACTGATTCTATTTCTTGCAACTAAAAAAATCGGAACATACGCTCTGATTTTTATTGCAATCCTTTGGCTTTTGCAAATTTCAGGAACTTTGGGTTGGTTTTTGATTTTCGAACCTGAAAACCTTGCTTTATGGGCAATTTTCGGATTGCCTACAATTGCGTGCATTCTAATTACATTTTTCGGAATTGATTATGGCTTGGAAAATCAAAAAAAACTTGGAATTGGAATTAAAGGAATCGCTTTGCTAATTCCAATAGTCGGAATTTTAAGCTATGCTAATAAGACCTATGACAAAAATGTATTTTCCGAATTTTATGACATTGAAAAAACGGATTACAAAGCAGTTTTTAAGCCACAACCTTCAGACACAAGACAATTTGAAATGGAAATGTCATCGAATGAATTAAGGAATTTAGTAAAAGACAAAGCAACCTTTGTTGCTAATCATCACTATTTTCCAAATGCAAAATTCAAAGTTAATATGACTTTCTCAAAAATAAATGAAGTTGAATTATACCAAGTTGCTGACTATAAACTTGAACAGCCAATTAAATGGAAAATTGAGGAATTGAATGGCGAAACGGAATTTTTGAAATAAAAAACCAGTGGGTAACAACGGCTATAATTCAGCGTGGCGATAGTGCAAAACCGAAAAGTAAAACATATAACCAGCTTGATTTCTCTGCGGAATAGTCCTGCGGACGATTCCACGCCGAAATCATAGCCAAACCGTTACCCAACATTTGAGAAAAATCGTTTTCATATTAAATTTAATTTTTAGCACATTAATTTTTGCTCAAAACCCTGAATCGTCAACTCTATATGAAAAAGAGTATTATGATTTAATAAATTATGTGCCGAAAAACTTGGAGCTTGACTCTATTTACAAACCTGAAAGTCGACTATTACAAGTAGAATTAAATACAATAAGCAGTTTACATATTTACAGCGGATTAAGGGACGAATTTAAACTTAACGAAAAAGACACTAAATGGTTGGATACTAAAATTGACCGATTTGCAACAGCTTTATTTCTTGACGGAAAAAGGATTTTAGTTCGTGCTGTTGGAGGTTATTCAGGTTGTCCTGATAAAATGATTGATACTCTTCGACTTAATAATATTGAGATTATTGATTTAAAATTCTGCCATACTTGTACTGATGCTATTCGTGACGAGAATTTTATAAGAATATTTAATGACAGAATGTATTCTTTAATGAAAATTGAGCCACCAAATAAAAAAACAAAATTATTCTATGGCGAATATATAGGACGAAACAAAGACAAATTTGAAATTAAATTAATCTTAAAAGAGGATAGAACATTCAAATTCTGGGTTAATAAAGGACACGGTTCTGATTTTACAGAGGGCTTGTGGAAAAATACTAATGAAACGCTGATTTTAAATTCTCGAAATCTGAATAAAGACGATGCAATAAACTTTGCTTTGTCTAGTGCAAAATGGATTGAATTTAATGACTTGGAGTTTCATTTGAAAAAGGGAAAGCTGATTGAATTAAATGGCGAAAATCGGAAATTAAAACAAATAGTCGAATAAAAAACGTTGGGTAACACCGTGTATAATTCATTGCTAGTTATAGCCTACTTACGAAAGTCCTCGCGGACTTTCTATCTGTGATTTATTTGCTAACTTTAGTACTTAAACACGCAACGAAATCATACACAAAACCGTTGCCATTAATTTAAAATGACCGTTCAAAATTCAATATTTTCGATTTCAATAAGTCTGATTTTTTTAATTATCAATCTTGATAGCGGAATAAAAACGACTGAAATACAAAACGCACGTTTGACTGAAAATCAAGATTGCGGAATTGAAAGCGTAACTCTGAAAACAGAACGAATTGAAAAGAAACGCAAGTTTTTATTCTGGACTTTAAGACATAAAAAAGTAATTGTGATTGACCGAATTATTGACAATAATGGAAATCAGGTTTTTGAGAAAAAATCAGTCTTTATAAGCTCAATGGACGCATCTGACACTAGGAAATTCAATAGAATTAAAATTGTCGGAAAGGAAATTTGGATATTTAGTCACGGAAAAAATGTGGACAAGGTTAAACCTATAAGACGTTATGATTTTTGCGGAAATTTTCTCGGAACTAAAAAATGGGAAGATGGAGATTATTATGAAATATAAAAAACTAATGGCAACAATGTATAACCGCAATTACGGCGGATTCGACTACGTCCGAATCCACTCGGAATTGCTAACGCCAGTGCTAAACCGAAAAATTTGCGTACTTTAACCCGTAAACTGACGGTTATACGAGTCCGTTGCTGGACGATACCTACGGTCGTTCAGGCCATTTCGCTAGCGCTCAATTCTCTCCTGAACTTACCGTCCAGCAACACGCACAGCATACGCTGTAATTTGCTTTTATCTAACTATATTTATAACCTAATTAACTAAACACTAACCAGCGTTACTGGTACCGTCCACAACTTCGGTTATAGCAAATTAACGCTAATGGCTACCGTACACTCTAGAATGCTGCGCATTCTGCGTGAACTCGCCATAACCTGTGCGTGTTACCACACATTTGAGAAAACCATATGACTTTTGAATTAAACAATGAACAACGCAAATATTTAGGATTAGAATTAGTTGCAAATAATTGGGAAAAAGTCACGCTTAAAGGAGATTCTTATCGACCAAGTTCGATTTTATACTTTGATAAAAACACTATTCGAAAACAAGTTATTTCAACTGAATTAAAATATTCAGAAATTCAGTATAATGAGGAAACTGAAAACCGAGAATTTCTACTTCCAAAAACTCAAAAAGGAAAACCAAAGAAACTGACTTCTTCAACATTAGAATCTAAAACACCAATAGGCACTTATTTCGATTTTGGGATTAGTGGAATAACAATTGGAAACCACACAACTCAAAACACATTTTACTCAACTCATTTTGAGAATATAAAGTTTAAAGATATTTCGGATTTAAAAAATTGGCTTAATTATTTCATAAGAAACTCAAATTCAGAAGACCTGAAATCAGTCGAACAATTCTCTTCAAAAAAAAGAAAAAGGATAAAGCTAAAAGCAGGCGACTTCTTTGCTTTCAAAGTTGATAGACGAAATTATGGATTTGGACGACTGATTTGCGATTTGAGGCCTTTAAGAAAGGATTCAAAGTTTAAGGCAAATAAAAATTATGGGATAATGAACCTTATGACTCAACCTCTTGTCATTAAAGTTTACCATTTCATTAGCCCAACCAAAGAAACCGATTTAGAGGAACTGAAAACGAAAAAATCTATTCCTGCTCAATACATTATGGATAATGTTTTATTTTACGGAGACTATGAGGTAATTGGCAACCAACCTTTATCGGAATCAGAATATGATTTTCCTATTTCTTATTCCAAAAGCATTCATTACGGAGATTTTCATACTGTTTATTTACAATATGGACTTATATATAAAGAAACCACAACCAAGAAATACAACAAACATTTGGCGATTGAAAATCCAGATAAAAATGCTAAAAGTTGGGAAAAAATATTAAAGTCAAATCCTTATAGAATGGAATCGATTGGAGCAACTGTAAATTTTCACAAAGAGACATTAGAGAATTGTATCAAAACAAATTCTAATCAACCATATTGGGAATCTGAATTTTATGAATTGGAGGCTGACTTGAGGAATCCAAAAAACAAAAGTGCTAAAAAAGAGATTTTTGAATTCTTTAATCTAAATCCGAATGGAACATATTATGAAAACTTTAAAAAATAAAAACGTGTGGTAACAACGTGTATAGCTCATTGCGGTTGAATTCCTAATCGGAATTCATTGCAATTTGCTATCTTTCGGTTACGGCGGAAAATCATAGCTGATTTTCCGCAACAAGCCATACACAAAACCGTTTAGCGTGCATTGAGAAAAACATATATGAGCGAAGAATTAGAAAATAACGAAGGATTTAAAGATGAATTTTACTTTTTGAATAAGGAATCATATCCAAATGATTTTTTACCAATTTATAAAAAAGGAAATATTAACCCTTCAAGAATTTTTCAGAGCGCAGTAATTCTTCCTTTTCATATTCCAATAAAAAGCGGCACTTGTGTTACTATGATGATTGATGATAAAACTGCATTTACACTTGTGTTTGGAGAAGTAAATACAACCAACAAGTTTACCGCAGGAATCGTGCAAAATAAGCCATTTGAAATACCTGTTAGTAAAACTGTTGCCGAATTTAATTTGATAAGCAGTAATGAGTTGTTTCACAAAGATGCAGAAAAAGAAGGGTTTGACTTATTGTCATATCTCTTTGACTTATGTGTAGAAAAACTAAACTTTTTTATCACTAGCTATCTCATCACAACTAAGGATACTTCCGTTCATCAGGTAACAATCAAAATGTTTGAAGTAGCTTCAACTTTCAGATTTATAAATCCCTCTAATTGGAAATACAAAATTGGACTGTTCTTGTTTCACAAGAATGCACCTTTTCAAAAAGAAGAGCTTTCCTTTGATAAAACACAAGAAGTGATTTGGTATGCAAATGTGATTAATCAGAAGTGGAACCCCTTTATTTTGCCAGAAGAATTGATGCTCAATGCAAAAAGGAACTTTAGTAAAGGACTTAATAAAGAGGCAGTAATTTATAGTCAAACAGCATTTGAGACATTTTTAAGAACACTCTTGACTGAATTTTACAAGGAAGAAGGTAAATCAATAGAAGAAGTAAATCAAGTCTATGAAGATTATGGATTTATGGGTGTACTTAAAAGAGAGTTTCACCTACGGATTGGTGGTCGTTGGGATATTACAGATGAATCTACCGATTTAGGAATTTGGCATAGAGACTGCTACGCTTTAAGAAACAGAATTATTCATAGTGGTTATACACCTACACACGACCAAGTAAGTTTAGCAATTGGATCAAGTGACCATATGATAAGTACTATTTTAGACCGAACTAGTTTGAAAAAGAAAACCTATACAAAGGTATTTGAATACATTAAAAAAAGAAAATAACGACACGCTAACACGGTATATAGCAAATAGGGCGTTCGGTGGTTTACGAAAGTTTACTAGATATTTGAAACACCGCCAAATCGTTGATTTGGCTTTTAAAAATGAATAAATTAAAAACAAAATACAACGCTTTGGCTCAGTACAAAATTGAAAGGTTGTCACTTTCTACTGCCCTACTTGCCATATACTAACCGTTGGCAAACATTTGAAAAAACTATTCCGAAAAATCAATTCACAGCCAAAAAATAATTATATTTTTGTTTCCGAATGAAAAACCTATTTGACATACAAGTTTGGAAACAGCAATTAGGCTTACTTCCAATACATTTAAATCCTTTAAAAGAAAACGAAGGACATATGATGTTGAATGGAGGAAATGGTGATTTTTGCTTACAAACGACAGATTTAGAAGCGGAAAATATTTATTCTAAATCTTGGTCAAGCAGCACAAAAAACTACATAATTGTAAAAGATGATAACGTTCAAATTTACAATTGGTTAAACGATAAAAAAGAAACGGTTTCACAAAAAATCGTATCTGAAAATTTCAATAAATTTTACAACTATTTATTATCAAAAAGCTATAAATCATCAAAAGATTTAGTTCCTTTTATTATTGATATTTTTCGTCAATTTAGAAACTTGACATTTGAAAAATCAAACCCAGTAGAAGCCTTAAATTTACTTTTTGGTTTATTAACTAGCTTAGAAGATGATGTAAACAATTTTGATAATCGAAAATGGGGTCTTGATGAAATTAATTTTCCAGATAAATTTGGTAATTATGTAGAGCAACTTCAAAATGGGATTTCAAATATTAGACCTGAACTTGATTTAATAATTAGACATTCCGCTGGAATTCTATTTCAAGAAGCTCAAAAAGAAGTTTTATTTTTTAATCCACAGAGAGATTTATTTGGTGGTACATCAAGTTCTTTGAGTACTAAAACAAGCTTATACTCTAGTATTCATTACACACCACCATTCTTGTCTAGAACCATCGTTGAAAACTCATTAAGAAATATTAATTTAGAAGTTGATAGATTAAAAATTCTTGACCCTGCTTGTGGTTCATCTGAATTTTTAATAGAAGTTTTAAAACAGTTAAGAGAGCTTAATTATCAAGGTAGTGTAGAAATTTTAGGTTGGGATATTTCAGAAACAGCAATAAACACTTCAAAGTTCTTACTAACTTATGAAAAAAGAACTATTTGGAACGATAGGTTAGATTTTAACTTAAGTTTAGTAGAAGACTCTCTATCGGAAGATTGGGATAATGATATTGATTTAATTCTAATGAATCCACCATTTTCCTCTTGGGACTTGTTAAGTAATAAGGAAAATAGAGATGCTGTTCGTGAAGCTTTAGGTAATAGTTTCATTGGTAAAAAACCAAATCAAGCAAGTGCGTTTTTCTATAAAGCATTAAATCATTTAAATGAAAATGGAGTTATTGGTTGTGTTATACCATCATCAATACTTACTCTGGATTCATATTCCAAATTACGAACTGAAACCAACGATTTAATCGACATAAAGCTTTTAGGTAAATTAGGAAATTTCATCTTTGAAGATGCATTAACAGATGTAAGTTTTATAATTGGCAAAAAGCCTAAAACAAACCATATACCAACTATTATATGGACAAGAAATGAAAAGGGAATTGCTCAAGAGGCATTGCGTGATTTAAGAAAGTCTATTTACAATAATCAAGTTACATTAGATAAACCTAATTTTAGCATTTACCAACCTATTTCATTTCCAATACTTAAAGAAAACTGGCAACCTATTTCACTTGAAAATCATAATTTTTTAAAAATAATAGAGCGATTTATTAATGAGAAAAAATTGTTTCGTATCGAAGATATTTTTAGTGTAAGACAAGGAATAAGGCAAGGAGCTAAAGACATATTTAAAATATTAGATTCTGATTTCGTTAATCTTCCTGAACAAGAGAAAAAATACTTTAGACCTGTAGTAGATAATGATGCAATAGAAAATGGTCAATTGTTTTTAATTAAACATATTTGGTATCCCTACAATGAATCTGGTATTTTATTAGAAAATGAAGAAAGCGTTATAGAAAACACTTCTACTTTTTATAACTCAAACTTAAATCCAAATAGATTAATACTGGAAAAAAGAGCCGGTATAAATCAATGGTGGACTTTAACAAGACCTAGAAATTGGCAATACAAAAAATTCCCTAAGCTTATATCTACGGAATTTGGAAAATCTGGGTCATTCGGTTTTGATTCTAAAGGAAATTTCGTAGTAGAAAGAGGAAATGCGTGGATTCCTAAAAAAGAGTTTACAGTTAATGATTATTATTTTTATTTAGCCTTTTTTAATAGCACCTTTTTTGATAATCTATTATCAATATATTCAAAGCAATTAGCTGGTGGTAAATGGTATGATTTAGGTAAAAAATACACTAAAAATATTCCTATCCCAAATGTGCATATGGATGAGGTGAAAAATTCCGATGGATATCAAAGATTAGTTGATATTGGAAAGGAACTGTCTGAAGGAAATACATATACTAAATCCATAGCGGATAATATTCTAGAAAAATATTTCTATCCTAACGCTTAAGTCCTAATCTTATGATAGAACAATTAAAATTCATAGAGGGAATTAATAAAAGTTGTAAGGCCTTTTTTCTAGAATCTACATTTTTCTTCAACTTTCAAAAGCAAATAGATTTGAATTAAAAGGTAATAATATTTCAAAAGCTTTAAATAATTATAAGAACGGTGGAGAAGAAGTTTCTGTATTAAAATGGTTTGATGATTATTGGGTTTATTTAGAAATTCGATTTGAAGATAAAAATTCATTTATTACTATTTCAATTTTTCAAGGAGAAGCAGACGACAAAATAAAGAATCAATTATTTCGCGCTGAATGGGATGATTATAATAACCCAGATGAAAAACATCCTCAACCTCATTGGCATATTACATCTAACCAAGCAATTGAAAACACTTTTGCAGAATTAATAGAAGATGATGAGGAAGAAGGTTTCGCAGCTATAATTCTAAATGAAGAAAAATCAAAAATAATTGATTTAAATAAAATACATTTCCCAATGAACGGTAATTGGGCGAATGATGGAGGACACATTCATTTAATTGACGATAATCTAAAAATGATTAAATGGTTTCAAGGTTTTTTCTCAACTATGAGAGAACAATTAGAATACGTTAAATAAAAACGTTTGCCAACAACGTATATAAAAAATAGCGGTTTAATCGCTTAATCGAAACAAAATGAATAAATTAGACATCCTTGCTAAATTGAAAAATTAGTGTAAAAAACCCGCTACTTTTCATATACAAAACCGTTAGCAACTATTAACGACAAACTTACTTCAATAATCGAGTAACATTAGCCTTATAATATTTACCAATAGGAATGATATAATCTGAAATAAATATCCTGTTTCCCTCGATACTTTTAATATGCTTTGGAGCAACAGCAAATGATTTATGAACCTGCAAAAAATCTTCTTTCGGTAACAAATCTAATACACTTGATATTTTTCTCGAACAGTAATGGTTTCGTATTTTGTTATCACTTTTGTGTAATTCCCTGACGCTTCGACAAATAAAACAGTATCGATTTCTACTTGTATATATTTTTTATTGCTTCGAAGAAAAATACGCTTTGAATCTACATTGTTTTTAGACGAGACAGATTCTTGTGTATTTGATGTACTGAACGTTTTATTAATCGCCTTTAAAAAACGATCAAACCCAAAGGGTTTTAATAGGTAGTCAGAAATATTAAGTTCATATCCTTCAAGAGCGAATTCTTTATAGGCAGTTGTCACAATTACTTTTGGCGGATTTTTTAATGTTTTAAGAAAATCAAAACCTTTCAGTTTAGGCATATTCAGGTCTAAAAAATTAAATCAACATCATTTTTATTCAAATATTCAAATGCTTCCAATCCATCGTAACAATTTTTCATTAATTCCATATTTGGCAACAAATCACAATAGTCTTTTATAATGTCGTGTGCTATATGCTCATCATCAATAATTAAATAGGTAATCATATTAGTTTAGAATTAATTGTGCGCTGAAAGTGTTTTCGGTACTCGAAAACAACAAATTGTGCTTATTTGGATACGTCAATTCTAATCTTCTTTTTAAGTTCTTCAAACCTATTCCAGGTTCGCTTTTTAAATTTTCAGAACTATCAACGTTATTTTCAATTGTAAATTTTATATTGTTTTCTGATGAAGTAAAATTGATTGTCACGGTCGCATCTTCCCTTAAATTCTCAACGCCGTGTTTAAAAGCATTTTCTAAAAGAATTATAAATAGCAACGGAACAACTTTTTTATTTTCATCGATATTACAGTTGAAGTCAACTTCTATATTCTTGCGGTAACGCATTTTGTGAAGCTCGATGTAATTCTTTAAATAATCAACTTCCTCTTTTAAGGTTACCGTTTCATTATCGCCTTCGTAGATGCTGTAGCGCATCATATCAGAAAGTTTTAGAATTAATTCTTGGGCTTTTGTTACGTCCTTACCTACCAAACCATATAAATTGTTAAGCATATTAAAGAAGAAATGCGGACTAACTTGACTTTTTAAGAGCATTAATTCAACTTTTGATTTTTCGCTCTTCAATTTTACAATAAAAATCAGCTGACGAATAAACCAATAAATACCCAAACAAAGGAGCAGAACATAATAGGAAACAACGATTACAGCTATTTTAGGATTGTAATTTCCTAGAAAGACAACGGATTTATCATCTGTAAAAATGACTTCATAAATTGTAATTAATATAGGTATTAAAGCAACTGATATTAAAAATAGTAACACCCAATTCTTATTGTATTTTTTAGTTATCATACAACAAAAATAGTAGTATAAATTACCTTTCAAAAAAAGGTTGACAAACATCAAATTCAAGGTTATGTAATGAAATTAAAGTGTGATGTAATGACTTTACATACGATACAAAACCCTTTATACATCTACCAAGGTTGTCTATCACTATTACTATACGCGTAAATTAACTCGATTTATGTTTGCTGAAATTAAAATCACAAATAATGAAAAAAAGAATTCTTAGATACGTAAAACACGTATTCATAACATTTTTAATCATCACTATTTCAGTAATTCTATTTGGTCTTTATCACGGAGCAAGTATGCACTATGGAGATAATCCTAAAATGATGGATTGGGATAAAGATGGACCTTATGTTTTTTATAAAAATGATAGCATTTTAAACGTAAAATATATTAATGGAAATCAAAATGATGGCTTCTTTCTAGAACAAAAAGAACATTCAACAAACTCAAAAATTTCAGCTTTTTGTTACTTCCCACTTGATTCGACACGCTTTGAATTTTCCATAAATGCAGACATCAAAAAGCCTTTAAATACCTATAATGATAGTAATAAAATTTTAGCAATTTCTGATATAGAAAGTGGCTATAAAACTTTTCGTGATTTTCTTATTAATAATAGGGTTATCGACAAAAACTTAAACTGGATATTTGATACTGGGCATTTAGTTCTAGTAGGAGATTTTGTTGATAGAGGTTTTTCAACAACCCAAGTCCTATGGTTTATTTACAAATTAGAGCAAGATGCTATAAAAAAGGGTGGTTTTGTTCATTTTATTTTGGGTAATCACGAATTGAAAAATATGCAAGGAAATTATGATTCTTCATCCCCAAAGTATTTTCACGTTGCTTCAATTTTAGAAAAACAACAGCATCAATTATATGATTCTAATTCTTTTATAGGTAAATGGATGTCAAGTAAAAACACAATGGAACTCATTAACGGCACACTTTTCACACACGGAGGAATACATCCAGATTTAGTTAATTATAATTTGAGCATAGATGAAGTCAATGAGATTACAAGTAGTAATTATTATAAACCATTTTATCCCAAACTCAAAAAAACCAAAGAACAGTTTTTAAATTCAACCCACACAGGAGTTTCTTGGTATAGAGGTTATTTTAAAGATGATTTAACCCAAGAAGATGTTGAAGTGGGTCTTCAGAATTTCAATGCAAAATCAGTTGTGGTTGGACATACACTTCAGTCTAAAGTGAATAGAAAGTTTAATGGAAAAGTAATAGGAATTGATGTTAAGCATCCCAAGGATTATCATAAAAACTTTCCGAATAGTGAATCAGAAGGTTTACTCATAGAAAAAGGTAAATATTACAGAGTTTTACACGACGGACAGAAAGTAGAAATATAACAGTTGCTAACAACGCGTATAAGCAATAGCGGTTTAAGTGCAAACTTGAACCGCTATTTCATTTTATTAAAGTATATTGTAATCCGAAAAGTAGTAGCTAGAAATCCGCTACTGCTCATACACGAGACCGTTGTGCAGCATTTGACGAATGACAGTAACAGATAAAGAAATACAAGCAGATTATAGATATCGTATCAATCGAGTTTTTGAATTTATCGATGAAAACTTGGATTCTGACTTATCGTTAAAAACCGTTTCCGAGATTGCTTTTTTCTCACCTTTTCATTTCCATAGAGTTTTCAAATTAATAACAGGCGAAACCCTAAATGAATATGTAACAAGGCGAAAAATCGAGAAATCATCTTTGGATTTGTTGCACAATAATATAACTACAACTGAATTAGCTCACAAATACGGATTTAGTGATAATTCTTCCTTTTCTCGAACCTTCAAAAAATATTTCGGAGTTAGCCCGACCGAATTTAAAAAGCAAAACCCAAACAGACATAGCAAGATACGTCAACTTGAAAGCAAGAACGGACAAGACTATCCTGAATACGAGAAATACATTTGCATCATTGATAATCTAAAAAATTGGATAAAAATGAACGCAAAAATTGAAATTAAAGAAATGCCAAAAATGGATTTGGCTTACGTATCAAGTATTGGTCCTCATAACCTTGAAAATGCTTATGGAAAATTAATGCAATGGGCAACACCAAAAGGATTAATGAACGACCAGACAAAAATGATAACAGTTTATCACGACAGCTTTAAAGTTACAGAAGCCAACAAAGTAAGAATGAGTGCTTCTGTTTTACTAAATAAGCCAGTCGAAGCAGAAGGAGAAATTGGACTAACGACAATCGAAGCTGGAAAATTTATTGTTGGAAGCTTTGAAATTGGATTAAACGAATTTGAAAAGTCGTGGACTGGACTATTCGTCTGGATGAACGAAAATGGGTATAAAAAAGCTGACACAGAACCTTTTGAGATTTATCATAACAATTTTAATGAGCATCCTCAAAGAAAAGCTATTGTTGACTTTTGCATACCGATTGAATAAATAAAACGCTGTACAACAATGGCTATAAGTAATTGCTTATTCTAGTCTACTTCTGAAAATCTTCGCGGATTTTCAGTTTGGTGTGTATTTGCAAAGTTTCGTGCTAACCTACGCAACTACTCATAGCCTAGACCGTTGCTGGACGATACCTACGGTCGTTCAGGCCATTTCGCTAGCGCTCAATTCTCTCCTGAACTTACCGTCCAGCAACACGCACAGCATACGCTGTAATTTGCTTTTATCTAACTATATTTATAACCTAATTAACTAAACACTAACCAGCGTTACTGGTACCGTCCACAACTTCGGTTATAGCAAATTAACGCTAATGGCTACCGTACACTCTAGAATGCTGCGCATTCTGCGTGAACTCGCCATAACCTGTGCGTGTTGTGCAACATTTGAAATGACATTCGAAACAGGAAAATACCAAGTTGAATTATTAAACGAATCTGACTATAATCTAGACTCGAATGACAATCTGAATAAATATCTAAAAAACTATTTAACGGAATCTGATTTCACATTACCGACCAAAATCGGAATAAAAATATTGGAAAACGGAACCGAAATTAATAGTGCAATAATTGGAGCTGAAGGAGGAGCAACTGGACTGCACGAAACTTCGCAAATTATTGAACCTAATCGGATTTTAATATGCTGTTGCGATTCAGTTTTTTGTTTGGACTTACCTTCTCTAAATCTGAATTGGAAAACAAAAGTGGATATAGCTACAGCATTTGAAATTTTCAAAATAGAAAATGGCTTTATCATTCACGGAGAATTGGAAATAACGCGAATTAATAATGACGGAAAAATAATATGGCAAAATGGTGGAGCTGATATTTTTGTCTCGCAAAATGGAAAAGGTGTTTTTGAAGTTAAAGACAATTTTGTGAAAGCATCTGATTGGGACAATCGAATTTATAAATGGAACTTAAACGGAGTAGAAATTGAATAAAAAACGTTGCACAACAATGTATAACCGCAATTACGGCGGATTCGACTATGTCCGAATCCACTCGGAATTGCTAACGCCAGTTCGTAACCGAAAATTAACGCATATTAACCCGTAACTGACGGTTATACGAGACCGTTGCTGGACGATACCTACGGTCGTTCAGGCCATTTCGCTAGCGCTCAATTCTCTCCTGAACTTACCGTCCAGCAACACGCACAGCATACGCTGTAATTTGCTTTTATCTAACTATATTTATAACCTAATTAACTAAACACTAACCAGCGTTACTGGTACCGTCCACAACTTCGGTTATAGCAAATTTGTGCATTCCTCTCCTGCCGCTTTTAAAAAAGCGCACTCGTCGGATGCAAGAATGGCTACCGTACACTCTAGAAGGCGAAGCTTTCTGCGTGAACTCGCCATAACCTGTGCGTGTTAGCAGCAATTTGTAACAAAAACGAATGAATTCTAAAATTATCGAAAAAGCGAATTATTGGATAAATAATAATTGTGAATTTGAAGAGGAAATGATTGTTTTAGAAAAGAGTATTAAAGAATATAATCATTGCTTTTCGCTATCATGGTGCAAAAAATCTGAGGAAAATTTGAATAGAAATCGAAGAACAATTTTCGTTGGAGCTGGACGACTATTGATTAGTAAAGATGGAGAAATTGCAGAATTCGAAGGTTCAGCACCAGGAGTAGATTGGATTCATCATTTTGAGAATAAATTACTGAATCTTGAGGATCATTGGTATTTAGAAATTCCCTATTCAAAGAATAACATTTCGAAACTGAAATCTATACTTAACCGTTCAACACCTGAATTGCTGAAAATGATAAACAGTGATGGAAAAATAATCCTATCTGAACTCAAATCTTGGAACGATAATTATACCAAATTAGAAGAAATTGCGACTGATTTGAATAACGCTGGAATCAATTGCGAACTAGAAATACAAACAAGAAAAAACAGCTGCTAACAACGGCTATAATTCATTACGGCTGAAATTCCTAATCGGAATTCACCGCAATTTTGCTATCTTTCGGCTACGCCGGAAAGAATCCTGCGGATTTTTCCGCAACGAAAACATAGCCGAGACCGTTGTAGTGCATTTGAAAACAAACAAATGAAAGTAATACATTGGACACCAAAAGAGAATAAAAGTCAGATTTTAGAAAATGGAATTCTAATTTCTGACACTTGGGTTTCCTGCTCGATTCTTACACCTTTTAAAAACCTGAATCGTTGGTGGCTTGATTTTCTATTAAATGACAAAGAATACATCGGAATCGTCTTTGAACTAAACGAATCTGACTTTCCGTTGGTTCATTCTCATTGGTGTATTGACACTTATCAAAAACACGATGACGAACTGAATACAATTGAAAAAAGGAGATATTCATTATCCGAAATATTGAGAGATAATCCTCATTCAGTTTTTAATAATCTTTCCGGTTTAATAGAAGATTATAGAAAAACAATTATTTGGCGAATAGGAAATACGGTAGACAATTCCAATTATTTAGATAAAGATGGAATTTATAAATCGGACGACAAAAAAATATTGGCATCTGGATTAAAATTGATAAAATCGAACCCTAAAAAAGCTGAAAAGGACTTTTTTGACAACCCTGATTTTATGGAATTTGTTTTCGAGGACTATGAAGTTCTGTTATTCAAAAAAATTGAGCCAAAAAGAATTGAAAAAGTGATACATTCGAATACAAATTATTCGTATAATGACTTAATGAATAAAATAAAAACGCACTACAACAATGGCCACAAGTAATTGCTTGTTCTCGCCTACTTGTGAAAATCCGTGAGGATTTCCTATTCGGTTTGTATTTGCTAAATTAGTTGCTAAAACACGCAACTGTTCATAGCCGAAACCGTTGTGCATAATGTCCCAAAACCCGCAATCTGAATTTAAAAATTGAAGAAAAGAGAAAAATTTTGGCTAATTGGAACATTAAGTTTTGTGCTGATTTTAATACTCTGGATTTTCGGAATAAGCGGACTCAGATCTGATTCAGTAACTGATATTAATATTCACGACACATATTACGTAATTGCAAACATTCATCTGATTATTCCAATGGTTACGCTGATTTTCTTTGGTGTTTACCTAATCCGAATGTTAGGTCGGAATTTTAAAAACTTGACCGCAAATCTGATTTTTATGGTTTCAGACATAACTCTGATTTTGATTTTCACATTTCTAATTTCCTTGGTAAACTCTATACGAGAAATTCCAAGCTCGACTGAATATCCACCTTTGAGTGGCGGAATTATTGAAAATGCTGGAAATGGATGGAATAATGCTTATTACATTTTATTAATCATCCAACTAATTTTAATAATTCTGCTAACAATAAGCGGAATAAAAACTGGACTGAATTACAAACGAACCGAATAAAATAACTGTGAGCAAAAACGGCTATAGTTCATTACGGCTGAAATTCCTAATCGGAATTTCAGGCCTTTTTGCTAAATTTATGGTTACGGCGGAATGATACTCGTGTACCATTCCGTAACGAAACCATAGCCCAGACCGTTGCTGAACGATACCTACGGTCGTTCAGGCCATTTCGCTAGTGCTCAATTCTCTCATGAACTTATAGGTTAGTTTCACTCGTGTCTTCCTCTCACAATTTGTGTTTGCTCGTCGAAGACAAGTCGCTGTAATTTGCTTTTATCTAACTATATTTATAAGCTAAATAATTAAACACTAACCAGCGTTACTGGTACCATCCACAACTTCGGTTATAGCAAATTGGTGCATTCCTCTCATGCCGCTTTCGCGAAAGCGTACTCGTCGGATGCAAGAATGGCTACCGTACACTCTAGAATGCTGCGCATTCTGCGTGAACTCGACATAACCTGTGCGTTTTGGCAATCATTATGAAAAAACATACTCTTATTTTACTTACTTTAGTGTTCCTTGTATGCTTTCTGTCTTGTTCAGATAAATCAAATAAATATTTCTCGCAGTTCGACCAAAAAATATGGTTGGAAAATTCCGAAGTTGGAAATGGACTCTCTCAAAATCCACGAGCAGGTATGATTGATGATTTAATTGAAAATCATCTTGAAAAAGGTATGACAAAATCTGACATTATAGAACTACTTGGAAATCCTTATAAAGACGGAATTGAACTTAGATTACCTGCCAATATAAAAGTCCCTGATTCTTTAGACATTATTTCGACAGTTGGCAAATCAAAAGAAATTAGAGAAGAAATGTTAGACCATTGGAATAATTGGTACGCTGAAAATTCTCAACCAGATACTTTAATGTTATATGCTGCTGGTTGGTCTTTAATTGATCCTAATTTTTTGGTTGTGAAGTTAGACGACAAAGAAATTGTCAATGACTTCTGGCTTGAACAACATTAACGTCAGCAACATAGAAATAAACTAAATACCAAGTGTTTTTTTGATAAGTTTCTAGCATATTTTGGATCATAAAACAATCCTGATTTCACTATAAAAAAGGCTCATTTTCTCAATCCTCACTCCTACTTTATTAGTATGGAATTCAATATATTTGGGAAAACGAATAACTAACCAAACTACAACTTCCTTACACGATAGAAAGCTAAGAATACTGCGCGAACTCTTCATTACCTGCGCGTGTTGTGTGTGATTAAGAAATGAATCAATGACGAAAAAAGAAATTAAAATCTCATCAGAGTTTAAGGCTCAAACTACCAAAGCGATAATGTCTATTATATTTTTCATTTTGACTTATGTCCTAATGTTAGTCTTGGCTGTTGGTTTAACTTCTTTATGCATCTATGGAGGTATTATGTTAATAGCTATCCGACCAATGTTCATCACAATAGCATTGGGAATTGGATTAGCAAGTTTAGGTGTGCTTGTTTTAATCTTTTTACTAAAGTTTATATTTAAATCACACAAAGTTGATCGATCTCACCTCTTCGAAATTACTAAAGAAGATGAACCTGAACTTTTTGATCTTATTAAAAATATAGTGAACCAGGTTGGTACAACATTTCCTAAAAAAGTTTATCTATCAACTGATGTGAATGCAGCAGTTTTCTATGACTCTAGTTTTTGGAGTATGTTCTTGCCTGTAAAAAAGAATCTCCAAATAGGACTGGGACTTGTGAACGTAGTATCTAAAGCAGAATTAACAGCAATTTTGAGTCATGAGTTTGGCCATTTTTCTCAAAAAACAATGAAAGTAGGAAGCTATGTTTATAATGTAAATCAAGTAATTTACAATCTACTTTACGATAATGAATCCTACGATAGGCTAATTCAAAGCTGGGCTAATGTAAGTGGCTATTTTTCAATTTTTGTTGTTTTGGCTGTAAAAATTATAGAAGGAGTTCAGTCGATTTTAAGGCTAGTTTATGAAATAGTAAACAAAAGCTATATGGGTTTGTCAAGAGAAATGGAATTTCATGCAGATGAAATTGCTGCTAGCGTAACTGGGTTTGAACCATTAAAGAATTCTTTACTTAGAATGTCAATAGCAGACCATTCTTTCAATTATGTTTTGTCCTTTTATGACGGAAAAATTAATTCAAATCAAAAAAGCGAGAATTTATATAAAGAACACTTATTTGTAATGAATTTTCTTGCTGAAGACAGTAATATAAAAATTGAAAATAGTCTCCCTAAGGTTACATATGAGGAATTAAACAAATTCAATAAATCCAAATTAGTAATTAAAGATCAATGGGCTTCACACCCAAGTACTGAAGATAGGATAGAGATGTTAGAAAAAACAGGAATGTCTTCTCAAGAGACAGAATTCATTCCTGCATCTAAGGTTTTCAAGAACATTATTAAAACTCAAAAAGAACTTACCAATAAGATTTTCAACAATGTTCAATATCAAGGAGAACCGATTTCTATTCCATTTGAAGAGTTCAAAAATGAATACAGAAATGAGTTTTCAAAAAACTCATTTTCTAAGATATACAATGGTTATTATGACAATAAGAATCCTATTCTGTTTGATATAAATGCTGCAAAATCAATTAAAGAATTAGTGGGAATAGATGAAATATTCTCTGACGACATGGTTGATTTAGTTTATACTGCAATAGCCCTACAAGATGACATTGAGACTATTAAGCAAATTGCTGAAAAAGCAATTCCAATTAAAACATTTGACTACGATGGACAAAAGTACAAACAGAAAGATAGTAAAGAACTAATAGAGAATCTTGATAAAGAACTGAAATTGATAAATGATCAAATCAAGCAAAACGACATTAGAATATTTAGCTTTTTTAAACGAATCGAACAAAAAGCTATTGACACTCCTGAATTGGAAAATCTTTATAGAGATTTTTTCGATTTTGATAAAGAATTCGGTACCAAATACGAACCTTACATAAAACTTTCAAATGAATTGCAATTTGTAGAGTTGACGACTCCTTTTGATCAGATTCGTTCAAATTTCGCAAGAATCAAACCAATTGAAGTAAAATTAAAAAATGGCATTAAAGAATTGTTATCGGACAATAGGTATCAAACAGTAATAACGAAAGAGATCAAAGATAATTTTGAATTATATCTTTCGAAACAATGGCAATATTTCGGTAATGATAAATACTTTGACAATAATCTAAAAATCATATTTACAGCAATGAATAATTATGCTTTTGTTTTATCAAGAGGGTATTTTTTATTGAAAAAGCGATTATTGGATTATCAAAAGGAAATTTTAAAAACCACACACAACAACCTGTATAGTGCATAGCACCCTACGGGATGCTACTACACCATAGCCAAAACCGTTGCTGGACGATACCTACGGTCGTTCAGGCCATTTCGCTAGCGCTCAATTCTCTCCTGAACTTATAGGTTAGAACCACGCGTGCATTTCTCTCATTCCGCTTTCACGAAAGCGCACTCGTAGGATGCAAGAATGGCTACCGTACACTTTAGAATGCTACGTACTCTGCTTGAACTTGCCATAATCGTGCGTGTTACCAACAAGCTTGAACAGTTCTTATATGTTGTTATTTAATGTAAAATAAGGTCTTTTATAGTATTTCGCGCAACCTTTCTACATTTTACACATCTTGTTAAAAATAAATATCAACTAATTATGAAAAAAATCAACATCACATCACTAATAACTTTCATAGTGCTTTCACTTTTATTATTTAATTGTGAAAACAATGATGACAACTCAGAAGTAATCAATGCAGACACGTACTCGTCCATGGATGTTTTAATACAAGCATTAAAACCAAGTGCACAAACCTTTACAATAGACCCTACAACTGATGAAACGGTAACTGGAGCAGATGGAACGATTATATCAATAAATGCAAACGCATTTACTGATGATAATAACAATCTAATAGGAACACCAGTAACAGTCAAATTAAGAGAACATTTAACTCTTGAAGATATGATATTAGCTAATGTTCAAACAAGTTCTAATAATCAAATTTTAGTGACTGGTGGAAGTTTTAGTTTGACTTTTGAAGACGAAAATGGCTCTAGTATAAATGTAAATCCTTGGGCTATTCAAGCTCAAATACCTGTACAGACAGATATAACAGGCTATGAAAACCAAATGCAATACTATAAAGGAGAATCCAGTATCGTGGATAATAGAGAAATGGTGGACTGGGAATTAGTGACAAACTCACAAGCTGATTTAGGTAATGGGATATTTTTCATTTCAGGTTTGGATCAAGGATTTGCAAATTGCGATGTTTTATATGACATGGCAGGCGACACACCAACACAGTTTGAGGTTAGCGTATCTGACGTTACAGATTATTCAGAAACTACCGTTTGGATGGTGATTGAAGATTTTCCATCTGTAATTATGATTAGCTCATTAAATGATACTAGAACAGCCCTGTCAACATACGAGAATTCAATACCAACAGGTCTAAACGCAACACTAATCGCTATAAGCGTAGATGAAGATAATTATTTAAAGTTTGGAAGTCTACCTGTTACGGTTTTAGGTGATGATGTTTTTAATATTGATTTAGATTATGGAACTACCCAAGAATTAACAACGTTAATTCAAAATATAGCTAATTAAATAAATAAAGGTGAGAATTAGATAATCATCGAATTCGGATGAATATGAAAATTTGAAATAGCAAAAAAATGGAAGTTATAAAACTTTAACTATGACTTAAGTTGTGTATTAGAAAAACCTATTGACAACACCGTGTATAGCCCATTGCTGTTGAATTCTTAATCGAAATTTAACAGCAATTTTGCTATCTTTCGGTAACGGCAGGAAAAAATTCTGCCGATTTTTCCGCAACGAAATCATAGCCGAACCGTTGCTGGACGATACCTACGGTCGTTCATGCCATTTCGCTGGCGCTCAATTCTCTCCTGAACTTATAGGTTAAAACCACGCGTGTCTTCCTCTCGCAAACTGCGTTTGCTCGTCGGAGACAAGTCGCTGTAATTTGCTTTTATCTAACTATATTTATAACCTAAACAAATAAACACTAACCAGCGTTACTGGTACCGTCCACAACTTCGGTTATAGCAAATTTGTGCATTCCTCTCATGCCGCTTTCATAAAAGCGCACTCGTCGGACGCAAAAATGGCTACCGTACACGATAGAAGGTGAAGCATTCTGCGTGAACTCGCCATAACCTGTGCGTGTTAGGTGCAATTTGAACCAAAATGTGCCGATACGGAATTAATGCATATAAACCACATTACGCTTGCTTTGAATGTAAAAAAACATTTATAAGGAAATTAATGGTTGATATTGACAGAGACTTTAAAGATTGGGAAAAGCAATCTCACAAATGTCCAGAATGCGGAGGATTGACAGCAAATATGGGGCTTGACTTTGAATCGCCTAAAAAGTCTGACTTGAAAGCGTGGAATCATATGAAAGACCTATATGAAACTGGAATCACTTTTCATTCTTGCGGTTGTACTGGACCAGGTTACATTCCAAAGGATAAATCTACTTTGATAGATTTTCTAAGTGAGAAAAAAGAAATCTACATTGAAAATTTACGTTTTTGGATGACAAGAATAGAACCAAAGACAGAAAGCGAAAAAAGTAAAGATTGGGATAAAAATTCACATTTCTTATTCAGCTTACCGAATGAGTTTAAAACTGGAACAAAAAAGAAAAGAAAAACTGACTTAAAAAAAGCGGTTGAATACTGGACTGAAAAAGTTAACTTATGAGAAGAAAATATTAAAAAAACTACTGGCAACAATGTATAACCGCAATTACAGCGGATTCGACTACGTCCGAATCCACTCGGAATTGCTAACGTCAGTGCTAAACCGAAAAACAATAACTTTAAACTCGTAACTGACGGTTATACTAGACCGTTGTAGGTAATGCCACAAAACCGCACTGATATTGAAAGAGGAACTAATTAAGAAAGCTATTTCGGAGATTGAAAATCCGACATTTGAAACTACAAAACAATATCTTGAAGTTCACTCTGTCGAATTAGAAAATAATAGACCAAAGGTAGAAAGAATTGATTTGGAATCTTTCGATACAACATATGCAGTTTATTTTCCAATTCAAGACGAATTATTCTTTTTAGTTGTTCATCTAAACAAGAAAAATGGAGAAATTAACGGAGTTGGAACTGAAAATGGACAGCGAGTTTATTTGACAGCTACTTCTGAACATTTAACACATAACGAACTTTCGGATTTGACAAAACTACGCCCATTGACAGGATGTAATAAAAATGACTTGAGAAAAAATGGAAAAAGCAAACATACTTTTAGCCGAATTTCGTTTGAACCAACTAAAAGTCAAGCTTATGAACTTGAACAGAAACTGAAAATACTGTTAAAAGAATTCGAAAAAGATAAAAATGGAATAAAAAAACTGACTGAAAAAGCGGAAACCTATATTTCTGTTTGCAGTAGTCTGTAAATCGATGGTAACAAGGGAATTGTATTCGATGCTGGAATTATCAAAAAAATGAGTGAACTAAATCTAGGAATTGGAATTGACCAATATGTTTATGGAAATGAATTAAAATCTATACTTTGAAAAAAGCACTACTTACAATAATGTATAATCACAATTGAGAAATAGAATTAAAATATCTGAAAAACTAAATCGCACGAAAGTTGAGAGAGAATTTCAATTAGTCAATTCGTTCTACTTTTCAGAAGTCAATTATGATGAAAATGGTAATTTTTTTGACCTGTATTTCCCAAAAAATGGACTGGGCATTACAGAAAAGCAAATAGAAGCCTACAATGAATTAATTGAAAACTTGAATGGCCATTTAACTAAAATTATTGAATACCTTGAAACGACTTATTCAAAAAATGAAATAAAGAAAGTCGATAAGCTTAATGAAATAAAATTAAAATTAAGTGTAGTTGAGATTATAGATAATAATAAGGACTTTGACACCGTAGTAATTAGTGAAAAGGAATACAACTATTTCGGTATTTTCAAGAAAAATATTGGAATTAGAACCGAAATTAAGAATGGTAGAATAATTTCAATGGAGAGAAAATCTGACGTATTAAAAGAAAATAAAAAAACGTTGTACGACAATGTATAACCGCAATTATGTCAAATTTGATCTCATCTAAATTTTTGCGTAATGGGAAAGATCGTGATAAAACAACATTGATAGTGCATTAAAAGGTACTTAAATAGTAGTCACAACCACCGTGCCTGATTAAACAACCGATTAAAACAAGTTATGAGATTTAAAAAATTAAAGCTTTATACCCATAAATTGGAATCAGAATTAAAATTTTACTCAGAGACATTAGGGTTTCAAATTATAGAGCAAAATACGAATTACTTTTCTGTAAAGGTCGGCTGGAGTGAGTTAGCATTTGAAAAAACAGAAAGAAAGTGTACTTACCATTATTGCTTTTTGATTCCGTCAAATAAGTTACATCAGGCTTTAAAATGGATGGAAAAAAGAACTGATATTTTGACTATTGAAAAGGGTAGAAAAACTCAAAACTTTGAAACCTGGAATGCAGACTCGTTTTACTTTTATGATGCAAGTGGTAATATAGCCGAATTCATTGCCAGACATGATTTAAATAACCATGATCTTGATGAATTTGATAGTTCTAAAGTTCTAGGCATTAATGAAATAGGAATGCCCACAACTCATATTAAAAAAACAAGTGACCAACTTAAAACTGAACTACAAACGGAAAACTGGAAAGGAGACATGGATCGATTTGGAACTAATGGTTCTCAAGAAGGCATATTCCTTTTGCCCAACTACCAGGTTAAAAATAGTTGGTTTCCAACATCCCTTAAAATTAAACCTGAATCATTTGAAGCGGTAATTGTTAACAAGGAAAAAGAATACCATCTTCAGTATAAAAACGAAAAAATAATAACAACTCCTTGCCTTTAAAAAAATGGGGTGAAAAGTCCTTCTTCAACCTTTCTCCCTTAGTTCTTTAAGCTCATTCATACATACTACACAAATTAAATTGCTTGTTATGGGTACGCTTTCGCGAAAGCTTAAATGAAAAATTCAACCATAAACTCCAGATAACTAGACACTTCCTTTAATTCACAGTACGCATATTCTTTATAGTGAGTAAAATCGACCAAAAAGTATATAACATTTGAAAATCCGTATAAGGAAATAAGACCGCTAGCACTTGACCTTTGTCGAATAATTTTCAAAACAAAAAATAGGCAAGAATGGGAACAAATCAATTCGGTAAAAAAGGGTGGACACCAGATAGAATAGGTGATTTAAAGGATAAAATATTTGTTGTTACAGGTACAACAAGTGGAACGGGCAATGAGGCAACGAGAATATTACTATCAAAAGGAGCGCAAGTGATCATGCTTAATCGCAATCTGAAGAAGGCAGATGACACTATCACGACATTGAAACAGGAATTAGGTAATGAAATTAATGTATCCAACATTCAAATGGACCTTTCAATACAAGATTCTGTTAAAAAGGCAGCTGAAGAGGTTCTAAAAACAGCACCTCAAATAGAGGCACTTATTTGTAACGCTGCCATTGCCCAAGTGCCCAAACAAACACTAACTGTAGACGGTTGGGAAAGTCAAATGGGAACCAATTACTTTGGAAATTGGACGTTACAAGCCTTATTATTTCCGCTAATTGAGAAATCTAAAGGACGCATTGTAACCGTTGGAAGCATGGGCTATGATATGGGTATCAAAACAATCAATTTTGACGATTTAAATTGGGATAAGGGTTATAATCCAAATACTGCCTACAGTCAAAGCAAATTAGCTCAAATAATGTCAATGTACGAATTACAAGATAGATTGAAAGTAGCAGGAAAAACAGATGTCAAAGCCTATGCGTGCCATCCTGGTTCTTCGAGAACCAACTTGATAAATACAAGTGGTAGTTTTATGATGAAATTCATCTTTAATCTGATGAAATTATCCCCACTAACACAATCTGCCGAGAAAGGTGCGTATCCGCAATTAATGTGTGCAACAGAACCAAATTTAGACCAAAGCGGTTTTTATGGACCAACAGGTAGAAGTAATTGGGTAGGTCCTGTAGGTGAACACCCAATAAAACCACATGCCAAAGATAAAGCTGTAGCTAAAAAGTTATGGGAGCTGTCAGAAAAGGAAACTGGTGTAAAATGGAATATCTAAATTTGTAAAATGCAACATTTTAATACATTATCCTCGTATTTAGATTATTTAGGCTTTCCAAGTCCAGAGCATCCTATGTTGTGTGTATTTAACTCAAAGGGCAATGGTTTTCCGGTTTGTTCAAAAGAAAGTTCTCCACCGATTACAAATGATTGTTACTCCATAAGTTTTAAAAAATATGTAAAAGGAGATTTGAACTATGGACGTACAAAATATGATTTTACTAATGGTGCTTTGATCTTTATTGCGCCCAGACAAGTCATGCAATGGGATAAAAATGTAGCATTTGAGCCAAATGGTTTTTCCATAAATTTTCACGAGGATTTTCTGAAAGGAACTGAACTAGCTCAACAAATAAAAAAATATGGCTTCTTTTCATATACCGTAAATGAAGCCTTGCACCTTTCACCCAAAGAAGAAAAGCAAATTGAATCTATTGTTGAGAATATTGAGATTGAGTATCAAAACAATCAAGACGAGTTTAGTAAAGAAATCATCATTTCACAATTGGACACCTTGCTTAAATACGCCAATCGTTTTTATGAAAGGCAATTTATAAATCGTAAAGAATTATCCAATAATTTGCTGGAGCAGTTTAATCATTATTTGAACTCATACTTTGAATCGGGAAAGCTACAAGAAAATGGTATTCCCAATATAGAACAGATTGCAGATAAATTGTCTGTTTCACAACGCTATTTAAGTGATACGCTTAAGAAGGAAACGGGCAAAACCACTACCGAACATTTACACCTATTTCTAATCGATGAAGCAAAAAACATTTTACTGCAACCCAACAAAACTGTATCTGAAGTGGCTTACGATTTAGGTTTTGAATATCCAGCCTATTTTTCAAGACTGTTCAAAAAGAAAGAAGGAATAAGTCCTACTGAATACAGAGAAAAATATAAACTTAATTAAACCATGGAACTATTAAAGTTAGCCACTGAATGGGCTAAAGCAGAGGTGTTTTCAACACGTTTTTTCATTCTATTTGCTATTGGTTTTTTAATTGCAAGTGTCGCTTTTTGGCAATTAGGAAAAACTGACCTAGCCAGAGCTTATATCCTTCCTTCATTAGTAGCAGGAATATTACTGCTAATAATAGGTAGCGGTCTTAACTACACCAATATACAACGAGTGAAACAGTTTGAAGAATTCTATAATTCTGATGCATCTGCTTTTTACCAGTCAGAAATAGAGCGCACTGAAAATACCTTAAAAGAATATTCAGTTGTATTTAGAGTCATTCCAATTTTAATTATCATAGCAGCATTAGTAATACTGTTTGTTAATACGCCAACTTGGAGAGCCATTAGTATTACAACAATTGCGATGCTAATAGTCATATTATTAATTGATGGCAGTGCTTATTCAAGAATTGAGTATTATAACAAAAAGTTGAAATTGTTAGATTTTGATAAGGAAATGAAAAGGTAAACTACTTATCATAATGATATGTATAAAAAGCGGTTTGAGATGAAACTCAAACCGCTTTTTTATTAAATTTAAGTATCTTTCATTCCAAATGATAGGCGCTAAAGATATAGCATCGCACTTATGTAAAACATAACTTAATGAATTGCATATCAAATTATCAAATAATAATAATTCCTTTATCAAAATAATGACCTTTACTTTTAATCATATAGCGCTTTCTGTTAAAGATGTTGATGAATCGGTTCAATTTTATCAAAGAGTACTTCAGCTTGAAGAAATTGAGAATACTGCATCTAACTCTAGCACAAGATGGCTTTCACTTAATCAAGGAAAGCAGCTTCACCTTATTCCACGTCCAAAATCTGAGATAAAATTAAATAAGGCAGTACATTTTGCTTTATCTACTCCTGACATCGAGGACGTAGTATCCAGTTTAGAAAACTTAAATATTGAATACTCTGATTGGAAGGATGTTCCTGGTAACATTTATGTACGTCAAGATGGAATTAAACAGGTTTATTTTCAAGACCCTAATGGATATTGGATTGAACTGAATAATGATGTTTAATAATAGTTCACACAGAAAAAAATTAATGGGTGAACGATATGATTTCAGATAATACAGAACCATCAAATTAATAGTAATAAAGAAAATTAAATAGCTGCCTTATCCTCTATTCTTCATAGTATTCTACATTAATTTTAAAACTACTTGAAACATTTTTAAACCTGGGATAATGAATCTAGTAAATTACATCATACTTCTATCCTTGCTAGTAGGACTATCCTCTTGTCAAAAGGAAGAGAAAATTCACCTGAACACACCTAAACTAGATGTAACTGTTACAACAGGTTTAGACGTGGATCATGTCAATATTTGGGTGAATGATCCATTAAAAGCAAAAGAAAAATTAACCGAAATTGGATTTACTTCAGTTCCAGACTCACTTTCACAAATACACGAAGGGCAAGGAACTTCAGGTAGGTATTTCTATTTTCTCAATGCATACCTCGAATTAATTTTTGTTCATGATCAAAACGAACTAGTAAAAAACAGTCAGAAAAATAAAAAACTAGATTTCGTAGAACGTGCTAGCTTTAAAGAAAATGGAGCATCTCCATTTAGTATGGCGCTAAAAATGAAAGATTATAATACCGAGAAAATACCTTTTGAAAAAGTTAGATACCATCAAGATTGGATGAAGGAAGATGCGTATATCTATGCTGCAAGCAACTCTAAGCTAAACCTAGAAGAGCCTTCTATATTTGTTGTTTATCCAGAAATTGAATCTGATAGTTTTGCGACTATGTCTGATTTGAAAAAGATTCCAGAAGAATATTCTTTTGTTAGAGATTTTTATAATCATCCCAATGGTGCGCAAAAAATAACTCGAATAAATATTACTTCTACAGACTTGAACAAGGAAACTAAAACAATGAAAGCGATTAATGGAATTGAAAACGTAACTGTTCAAAAAGGTAAGGAGCACTTAATGGAGTTATATTTTGATAATCAATTACAGAAGAAGTCGTTTGATTTAAGGCCTGAATTACCGCTAATCATCTATTTATAACTATTTAAAAAGGAGTTTAAGATCTGGCGATGAATAATGTTATAGCTACTCTCCTACTTTTAACTATCCTAATCCATTTTTAATGGTTTTAGTTATATTTGAGAAAACAAAACACTAACTAAACCAACAGATACCGTACACTTTAGAAGGCAAAGCATTCTGCGTGAACTCGCGATAAGCTGTGTGTGTTGTACGTCATTTGAGAAATGAAGAAAATTTTCAAAATCATTCTTATTATTTTAGTTACTATCTTATTGATTTTTAAAATCGGAAAGTGGACTGGAATTTTGCAAAACTTCAGCATTACTTCATCCAGTAATGAACCAACTCTAAATGTTGGCGATTGGGTTTTCGGAACAAACCTAATCAAACCTAAACGATTTGATTTCATTCTTTATGAACCAACTGAAAATGAAATTGCTAATGGGACTTGGACTCATAGACTATGTGGAATCGAAAATGATACTATTCTAATAAAAAATGGAGTTCTTTTTGTAAATGGAACGAACGTTGACCAAAATTTGAAATTAAAACACTCTTATAAAACAAGTTTCAACAAACTAAATGAGATAAAAGAAAAAATTGAGATTAATGAATATAATTATTATCCAATAAATAAAGATTCTATTATCATTCAACTAACCGAAAAAGAGGCTAAAAAATTTGCAGTTGTAAATCGATTTTACAAAATGGAAATTGACAATGAAATTCAAAAGATTTACAAAAAAGAGTGGAATGAAGACAATTTCGGTCCTTTAATTATTCCTAAAGATTATTTTTTTGTTCTTGGTGATAATAGAAATTATAGTATGGATTCAAGATTTTTGGGATTAGTACCAACTAAAAATCTGAAAGGAAAATTAATATTGAAATAAAAAAGCCGTACAACAATGTATAACAGCAATTACGGTGGATTCCGACTTAGTCCGAATCCACTCGGTAATTACTGACGTCTGTACTTTATCCGAAAATACCTGCTAATTTATCCCGTATCTAACGGTTATATCTAACATTACCTATAAGCTGAACTAAAGCATTTCACCTCTCGCAGGATAGCCTGACTGAACAATATAATCAACCGCTTTTACAAAAGAAGGCAAATAAGGTCTTCCCCAAGGATTACTGTTTATTGCTGAATAATAAACTTCATTTTTACTATCAATTAAAAATAGCCCTGGTTCACTAAACTGACTTGGTTCACCATCTTTTACAGATGCACTTAAATACAAAGCCCAATTCCTTGCTGATTTTTCAGATAAACCATAGCCCAAAGTAAGATTAGATAATTCCCATTTTTGTTGAGAAAGAAGAGCTCTCTTTTCGGTATCCATACTTACAGCTACGACGTTAACGCCTCGTTGCTCAAATTGGGGTAACAACTCTTGTAATTGTTGCAAATACTTTTTACATAAAGGACAATGCAATCCTCGATAGAATACTAGTAACGTAAAGTTTTCAGGATTTTGATCTGCCAAATTCCATTGATTTCCATCTAATAATGAAAACCGTAATTCTGGGGCTTTACTTTTTGGAGTTGGTCTACTCATATTAAATACGTTAAAAGTTTGCCTTCAAATGATTTTCAAAACGATTAAAATCATTCTCTATTTCTGGATTTTTCATTACATCATATGCCATAAATGTGGGTAATGCTTCAAGACCAAACCATTTGAAATTAAGATGCATTGGTTTTAAAAGATCATCTTCACTTATTCCATTAAAAAATGTTTCATCTGGATTATTAAAAGCTTCTTTTGGTGCATTTGCTGTTACTGATATCATATACTTTCCCTTTAGCTTTCCTCCTAGTCCGTAATTCTTCTTTGGCGCTTCTTTACTTCTACCATCACCATCAGACATTTCGCCCATCATACCCATGGAAAATACTTCATCAATGTATTTTTTAAACGACCAACTTACGCTCATCCAGTTCAATGGTGTTTGAAAAAAGACTACATCTGCCCATTTGAATTTTTCAATTTCTTCATTGACATCATAATCATCTGCCATTGTGGTCTTCTTGATATTGTAACCATTGCTCTTAAAGTAGCTTTCCGCTTTTTCAATTAAAGCAGCGTTTAATTTTCCTTCTGAAAATGGATATTTTTGATGTCCGTTGATTATAAAAATATTTTTCATTTTAAATTTTTAATTACATTTGTTTCACAAAGAAACTAATAATGGTTTAATTTAGAAACTATTGTACCTCTATTTGAATAAATATGTGGTAACCAAAAAGTAACTAATGGCTAGAAAATATATAGACAATCCAAATGCTTGTTCCCTAGTTCATACGATGAACATAATTGGTAATAAATGGAAACCGATTATCATATATTTATTATCAAATGGATCTATGCGATTTGGAATGCTCAATACACTAATTCCAACAATTTCAAAAAAGGTCCTTACGAACCAATTGAAAGAATTGGAAAATGATGGATTACTATTAAGAAAGTCTTTTGCTGAAATTCCGCCAAGAGTTGAATATTCATTGACTGAAAAAGCGGTTGGACTTTTACCTGTTTTAAAAATGTTAAGCGATTGGGCAAATGAGTCGTATCCCGAAATGGACTTTGAACAATGTAGAATCATAGAGAATGAAAAAAGTCAGGCTATAACAGAGAATTGAGATAAAATACAACTCATTATAACACTTTTTAATTTCATTGAACTTTTGAATTACAGTGCATAACACAATCCTGATATCACTATTCAATAGGCTTATTTTCTCAATCCTCACACCCATTAAATTACTTGTGATTGGCTATATTTGAGAAAACAAAATGCTAACCAAACCAACAGCCACCGTACACTATAGAAGGCCTAGCATACTGCGTGAACTCGCCATAACCTGTGCGTGTTGTGGTTAATTTGAAAATGAACAGTCTTTTAAAACAAATATCAGAGAAAGCAATTGAGTTAGCTGATTTTGAGTTTACTCAAGAGCAGACTGAAAATAAATGGTTGGGAACTAAACCAGCATCTGAAACTGAAATAAAACTAACCGAAAAAAGACTTGGAATTGAATTTCCAGCTGACTTTAAAGAATTCTTGTCTTTAACAAACGGATTTTCTGCACCAAATAATATAGAGCCGACTTTTGAGCCAACTGGCAAAATTGACTATTTAAAAAACGTTGATAGTCACATAATTGAAGCTTACAGCATTGATGGAATTGAAAATATTGGAAAGGAACTGGAAAAAAGTATCCTTGTTGGCGGAATAAATGAAGAGCAATACTTTTTATTAATCCCATCTGACTTGAAAAGTGGAAAATGGAAATACTGGAAGTTTGCAAATTGGCATCCTGGAGAAGAAGAACACGAAAATTTGGAAAGTTATTTTAATGACGTATTGGAATTTATAAATGAACAACTTGAAACGGAATAAAAAACTATGCACAACACTGGCTAAACAATATTGCACGGTTCTTGCTCATCCGAAAATGCCTACTATATTTTCTTCTATTTAGGTATATTTGAGAAAACAAAATACTAACCTAACCTACTACTACCGTACACTTTAGAAGGCAGAGCTTTCTGCGTGAACTCGCCATAACCTGTGCGTGTTGTATACAATTTGAAAAATGTCGAAATCTATTCAAATTTTAATAATTATACTAACACTTTCTGCTTGCGGACGAAGTTCGGATGAAATGAAAACACCTATAAATGCGAATGAAAAGTTTGCAGAATTTATTGCAAAGGAAAAGTTCTTAGCTGAAAAACATTTTCCAGGAATTGCTGACGAAAAAATGCGCCCAATTAATACGGAAAAAATAAACCAAGTTGCGTCTGAATTTAAAATTCTTGCGGAATCTGATAATCCGACTGACGAAAAATATCAAGAAAAATTAGAATTGGACTTTCAAGGTTCTCGGACGTTTATATGGAGTTGGACACAGAAGACCGAGAAAGAGTCTGCACATACATTGAGGAGCTAATGGATATTGTCGAACTAAAAAGCTCAAATGGACTATTGAATAAATTTTTGTACGGTTTTGACCCAAATGAATTGATCAAAAAGAACTAAATGACTAATAAAGAAATTGAAACACTAGAATTATTCATTAATAGAACTTCTATGTGGATAAATCCAATTCATAAAAACACAATAACTTCATTTATTCACGGATTTGAAGCTGGTACAGATAAAAAGGCCTTCACTTCATTGCTAAAGGATTACCTTGAATCTGAACACAATATTAATGGCTCAAATCAAGGTTGGCCTAACCAAGTATTGTTATATGCGCAGAAATATGAATTAAGCTGGAGTAATGCATTCCTTGAATTGGGAATAACTATCATATCGAAATTAAAAACTGTAGCCAACAATGAACTAAGCTAAAACCAAGTGTTTTTTTGATTAATTTCTAGCATAATTTGGATCCTAACACAATCTTGATATCACTATTCATTATGCTTGTTTTCTCAGTCCTCACTCCTACTTTATTCGTATTGATTTAAGTATATTTGAGAAAACGAATAACTAACCAAACCAACAGCTACCGTACACTTTAGAAGGCCTAGCATTCTGCGTGAACTCGCCATAACCTGTGCGTGTTGTGGTGCATTACGAATGAACAGAACAATTAAAATATGTGATGAATGCGATAGTGAATACTATTCTGACACTTCAAAAATGACAACCTCAATGGAAAAAAACGCACCACAACACGGTGTATAAAACATAGCTAATAAGTACTTAATCTAAAGGTTTATGTACATTTAGAAAGTCCGCCAAATTTTTAATTTGGCTTTTTATAATAGAAAAATTAATAACAATATATAAAATTCCGCTCAGTTCTTATTCGAAAAGTCCGTACCTTTTTGCACGCTACGGGCCATAAACTTTACCGTTACCACACATTTGAGAAAAGCATCTTACATATTAATTACCATTGGTTTTATATTTATTTCGTGTCGTAATGATGAGCTAAAAGACAATGTTTGGATTGGAGAATACTCTACTAATGATGACCGAGAATACTACTTTTCTGAAGAAAACTTAATATCCTTCGAAAATGAGGAATGGGTTGCTAAAGGAGTATCGCTTAACTATGGTGAAGAGACACGATATGGAAATCAAGGAATGTTTTCCGAACAAATCGTTTTTAACGAAGACTGGACGGAGGAAGACCCAAGCGAAATTTATGATATCCAAACCGTTGGTGGAGACTCTCTTGTATTAAGGTCGCCTAATAGTGATAATTTCCATGTTTATAGAAAATTATCTGAAATAGCTAAACGTTCCGAGAACATCGACATTTCAGGAAAGCAATATGTTTGGAGTAATAATCATTTTACTGATACCATTTATTTTAAGGAAAACTTTGAAGTTCTAAGAAAGTCGAGTGTACAATTTAGTGCACCATGGCAACGAATTGAATTTAGCGGTTACGACATCCTCTTTATGTACGGAGACGTACCTTATGTCATTCAAAGAAAAGTCGGAGACACGATTTTTGCGAAAACATTTCACAAAGAAAACATCGAACATAAATTTATTGAACTTAATAAAAACGTGTGGTAACACGGGCTATACGCAATTGCTTGGTTCTTGCTCATACGAAAATGCCTGCTACGTATTTTCTAATTAAGTATCTTTGAGAAAACAATATACGAACCAAACCAACAACTACCGTACACTCTAGAAGGCGAAGCATTCTGCGTGAAATCGCCATAACCTGTGCGTATTAGCTAGAATTATGAAAAAACTCTTTCTATTATTTTTATCGGTTTTCATTATTTCTTGCTCTTCAAGTAAATTACCATTCGGAATAAGAAAATTATTTATCAATTAGATAATGAACTGAATGATACGACGAAGTATGACTTCAAAATCGCACCAGAACAAGTTGCAACCTTTAAATACGATTGGTCGTTCGGTTTACACACACCTAATGGGCACAATATCAAGGGCAAAAAAAGGCTTCTAAAACTATACTTTAAGCTGAATGGAGTGTCATCCCCATATCATATGAGCGAAATAATTCGTACAACATATCACAGACATCTGAATAACCAACCATTAAAATTTCGAGAACAAACCAAGTATTTTAAAAATATGAAAAATTACTAAAAAAGAATATGGATACTGCATTTGCTTGGGACGAACGAAATAAGCCTATAGAAAAATACAGAGAAGAAGAAAAAGATTATTTTAAGCTATATGCTAATGGAAGATTGGTTATCGGAACGACTTCAGCTTGGAAAAGATATAGTAAAAGTAGCAGTGCTAGTACTGATGTGGAATACACCGGTCGAGTTATAAACTTGAAAGAACGTAGTTTATACGTGGAGATTATCCAAGTTGAAAAACCAAAAGATGGATTTAAATTGAATCAGAAAGTTGGAGATACAATTCAAGAAAGTCCTTACAGCGTAGTTCTTATTCCAAGTGAACGAAAATAACTCTAGCTTTCAATGAACTAAGCAAAAAACCAAGCGTTTTTTCGATTAGTTTCTAGCATAATCTGGATAATAAAGCAATCCTGATTTCACTATTCAATAGGCTCATTTTCTCAATCCTCACTGCTACTTTATTAGTATGGAATTCAATATATTTGAGAAAACAAAATACTAACTAAACCAACAGCTACCGTACACTTTAGAAGGCTTAACATTCTGCGTGATCTCGCCATAACCTGTGCGTGTTGTAGTTAATAATCGAACGAAATAAATTACTTTGAATAAATACATATTACTCTTTTTATTGGCCTTAGTTACCTTGAGTTGCAGAACGATTCGTGATAATGGAGTTTATCAAACAACAAAGAAAGAAGGTTATTACCATTATGTTAGGTTTTACAAAGACTCAGTTGTTCTAACAGTTTCTTCATCTGGTGAACCGCACCATTTAAAAAAATGGTTTAATAAAGAAAAAGAAGATATTTCAAAAGGTACCTTTACTATAAAAAATGATAGCATATTTTTTAAGTCTTCATCCGAGAATGGAATTGTTGTTTACAAAGGGAGGATAAAACGGAATAAAATGAAATTATACTCTAAAAGTAAGATAAATGGTCATACATCAACACGAGAGTACCATTTTGAGAGGTTTAAATAATTACTACCTATAACAAGGTCTATTACTCATACCTCTGAATACACTAACATTTATATATCTTTAATTTTTATAAATTTTGAGTAACTCACTCCTACTTCAAAGTCGGTACGAGTCATACACGAGTACGTTGTAGGCAATTTTAAACACAACAAAAGCCAATATTTACTAATTGATAATCATAGTTCCCTAAGTCATTATTAATTCTGATAGCTAAAAAAAATACATTTGAGCAAAATCTATAAATGAAGTCGTTTTTACTAAGCTTACTGGCAATATTCTTTGGTATATACCAAAGCCCAAAAATCTATAAATCTAAAAATTATCGGCGAACAATAACTGTTATAAATGACACTATCTTATCTTATTCAGAAATTAATGGATGTTTTGGTAACTCAGACACTCTGAATTATAAGAACATCAATGGAAAATTTATTGTAAGAGGAAACCCAAATACAAAAAAATCCGGATTGTTTTCTCTTTCAACGGATTTAAGTGGTTCAGAGTTGAAAATAAGCACAGACAGTATTGTTATTGTCAAAACAGGAGAAATACTTTATGATGTAAATTATTTGACAAAAGAGGCTGAAAAACAATTTCAAAATTTTTACATCATAATTGAAAATAAGAAGATTTTTGTCACCTCAAAAAATTATGATGAAATATTCACAGACATCGATTTACAAAACTATATCCTAAAGGAATTGAAAAAAGCGAGTGCGAAGAGACGCTACGGAATTGATAAAAGATATAGAACTCTTAAACTGGAGCGGAAATAAATTTCCTACAACACTGGCTATACGCAATTGCTCGGTTGTTGCTCATCCGAAAATGCCTGCTATGTATTTTCTAATTAAGTATATTTGAGAAAACTAAGTACTAACCAAACCAGCAGCTACCGTACACTCTAGAATGCTGAGCATTCTGCGTGAACTCGCCATAACCTGTGCGTGTTACCTGCAAGCTTCAAAAACTTATGAGAAAAACATTAACCTTTTTACTTATAATATTAGTCAATACTGCTTACGCTCAGCTCGAATTTGAGGAGTTAAAGCAAAAGATATCTGCTTACGAAACGGTTCAAGAATTTGACAGTTTGATAACGTCGAAATATCTTAAAAAGATGAACGCGTTTTTAGTTTACTATGAGTTTAAAAGACCGGTAGATCGTGGATATCAACAAAATCGAATAACTATCGATGATTATATTAAAATAAACTTCGTTAGCAAAAACGGAAAAGTAATGTTTGGGTGGATTTCGAAATTTGACTCTTATAACGAAAGGATAAAACACACAGAGGAAATTAAACCTGCGGAAAACAAAATTAAATCATACATTAAAATACATAATTCACTTTATAATTCTCAATTAACTGAAAAGGAATTAAAAACTCAAATATTGGCTGAATATGTAGTAGGCTTTGGTTGCGGTTATAGTGGAAATTATATTTCAGATGAATCTTCCAAAATGATGAAATATGTTAAGCGAAAAGACATTAAGAGTTTGAATAAATGGTTGACCGCATTTTCACCAGAACTTCAAGTTTTAGGCACAATTGGTCTTATACAACTTGGGGTAGTAAATGAAGAGCAACGTCAAATAATTGAGCGATTGAAAACAAGAAACTCAACGATTTCAAATTGTATGGGATGCATATATTCATATAATACTGAATTCAAAAAATTGATTGAAATACATACCGATTAAGCCAGCAGCTAACCATGAACTAAGCTAAAAACCAAGTGTTTTTTTGATTAATTTCTAGCATAATTCGAATCCTAACACAATCCTGATTTTACCATTAAATAGGCTCATTTTCTCAGTCCGCGCTCCTATTATTTTCTTCTATTTAGGTATATTTGAGAAAACAAAGTACTAATCAAACCAACAGCTACCGTACACTATAGAATACAACGCTTTCTGCGTGAACTCGCCATAACCTATGCGTGTTAGCTACAAGTCAAGCAGAATGAACATAGATGAACTTGCCATAAAAGAACGGAACCTTTATTCGAGTATGAAAGAGCTTGGGGGAACTATTGAAGAAAAGTCTGACAAAGCTGTCTATTTCGGAATAACTAAAAAGTATCGAGAAATCCATCAGGAATATTCAAGATTAGCAAAAAGTGATTTAGAAGCACTGAAGAGAGGATTGTTTCTTACATGGTATTCAATAGCCGAGCCAACTTATTTAACCGGAATTGCAGAACTTGATGAGGAATCTGAAGAAAGAATAATCAAGGTTCTAGATAGAAGACTTAAAATAAATAATACTGATTTCGAACTTGATTGGATGTTGGATTACTACTCGGATTGGGATTACGTATTTGAAAGGTTTACTGATTTCAAAAACTTTCAAAACAGATTGAAAAGTAAATCGAAAACTGAATTGCCCAATGAAATAGACAGAATTACAATGGAACAAAGAGGACAAATGGGAGTTTATTGGAATTCACTGACAAGATTTAATAAATAAAACCAGTAGCTAAAAAGGTTTAAACTGCATTAAAACTACAGTTTATACTAGACCATTTTAGTCATTTGAAAAAAACGAGATCACTAAATGTTTTTAGGCTTACAACTACTTTTCCTACTTCTAATTTCACCCATAATAATTGGTGTTTTTATTTATGGTTTAAAAAGAAAAACAGAATCTAGCGGAAAATTAATTCTAACTCTTTATGCAATTGGTTTTAGTTCAATCTTATTACTCTGGATTATTGGAACATTAAATCAGAAAAAAATATTGGAAAAATCAGATTTTTATGGCGAATATATAATTGACCGAGATTATTTTTCTGGAAAACAAGCTGATTGGCAATACAATAACTTCCGATTTGAAATAAAAGAAAATGATTCGATTTACTTTTACATCACAAACGGAAAATTAATAAAAGAAAGCTACAAAGGCACAATATCAACGGTAGCACCATACCAATCTGCAAGACTGAAGATAAGAATGGACTTACCAACTCATCACGTATTGAATAGTAATCCAACAATATATCGTGAATCTTGGGGTTTTTATATGGTATTTAATTCACCCAAATTTCATAATATGTATTTTCGAAAAGGCGAATGGAAAGAAATTAAATAAACTTTATAAATGCATTCTGAATTGTATAAACTGATTGAAAATGAGTAGGTCAATAAAGAAAACGAAAATACACGGAATTACATCTGCTAAATCTGAAAAAGAAAATAAGCAAGATGCGAACAGAAAATTTCGTAGAATAATAAAACAAAAGGTTAAAGCAGATAAAACTGAATTACCAAAGTTGCGCGAAATTTCAAATGTCTGGAGCTTCAATAAAGACGGAAAATATTATAATCCTGAAATGACTAATAAAGATATGCGTAAATAAAAACGCATCACTATAATGAACTAAGCTAAAACCAAGCGTTATTTTGATTAGTTTCTAGCATAATTTGGATTCTAACACAATCCTAGTATCACTATTCAATAGGCTCATTTTCTTAGTCTTCACTCCTACTTTATTAATATGGCATTCAATATCTTTGAGAAAACGAATAACTAACCAAACCAACAGCTACCGTAAACTTAAGATGGCTTAGCTTTCTGCGTGAACTCGCCATAACCTGTGAGTGTTAGAGTGCATTTGAAAACGATAATGAGAATACTAATCACAATATTGACTTTTAGCCTTCTGACTGCATTTCAAGACGGACAAGAAAAGACGATTCTGAACTTCGCGAATTATCAGACAGAATTTGAAATTATCAAGACTTTTAAGACGGGCTATTTTGTAAACTCACTTGAAAATCAACAACTACACGACCAGATATTTGAAATAGCAATTAAAGCTAAAAAGTCGCATTCGAACAAAAACAGTTATGACAAAACCGTTTACACTCGAATTCAAATGTGGCAGTTTGACTTTGAGACAAAAGAAAAACGAAATCAAGCGACCGATTCACTCTTGAACTGCTTCCCAAATGACTGTGCGAAAATCAAAAGACAGATTGAAAAAGGGATAAAGATCACTCCATCAATTTGGATTTTTACCGACAAAACAATTTATATCGCCAAGACAGCGTGTGAACAAGTTGACGAGAAATGGACTGAATTTAAAAGAGAATTTTCAGAATCGCTCGCAGACAACTACTCAGACATAATTGTGACTGAATGTGGTAAACTGACATGGACAACAAAAGAAAAAATAAAAAACGCAACCTAACAATGAACTAAGCTAAAACCAAGTGCTTTTATAGTAAGTTTCTGGCATAATTCGAACCCTAACATAATTCTGATTTCATTAATCAATATGCCTGTTTTCTCAATCCTTACACCTACTATATATTTTTTAATTAAGTATCTTTGAGAAAACGAATAACTAACCAAACCAACAGCTACCGTACACTTTAGAACGCTTTCTGCGTGAACTCGCCATAACCTGTGCGTGTTGCCTGCAAGCTGAATCAAACAATGAAAACTTTCAATATAATTACATCAGTTATTCTTTCAATTCTGATTTTATGCATTGCATTTTTGATTCCAGAATATGAAAGTATTCAAGTTGACCCAATGGGAGATGGACAATCTGGTATTGGAAAAGGAGTTATCGGACTATTAATATTAGGATTGGGAATTTTGAGCCTAATTTTTGTATTAATTTTTATCCTTCTTTTAATAATTCGAGCTACAAACCGAAATATTTGGAGTTATATAAATTTGATAGCATCATTATTAATTTCAGTTTTTACTTACAAATATTTTTTTACTTGAAAAGAAATAAATATTCGGACTTATGTAAAGTCAAATAATAAAACAGGTGTTTACTTCTTGAGCATTGAAGGCGGGAAAAAATTATCTTGTAAAGTCGCAAAAAGTATTTCGGAACTTCCGTATAGATTTTCAAAGATTAAGCGGACTGACAAAAAATATCAATCACAAAATTCTGAATTTAAAGACAATTTAAATATTGAATTTAAAATTGGTAAGGAACTGACCGAGAAAACGGAACAGGACAAATGGTTAACTGAAAGATATGCTCTTTTCCAAGACACAGACGATTCGATAAACGAATTTGAAATCCATCATTTGGAATGGCAAATTAATGAAATTGATATACAAAAATTGGAATTGAATTATCCAAGATTTTAAAAATTAATAAATGGACGACCAAGCAAAATTCATTATTCGAAAGGAGTAAAAGTTTTGGCTTGGGGAAAGAATAAAAAAGAAAAAACTGGCTACAATACCGTATAATTCATTGCTAGTACTCGCCTTTTTACGAAAGTCCTTGCTGACTTTCTATCTGTGATTTATTTGCTAAATTTATTGTTTAAACACAACGAAATCATACACTAGACCGTTGTAACACATTTGACCAAATCAAGAAAATGCGAGAGTTTAAAGATTGGAAAGAGTTTATTACCCGAGTTCTAATTAACAGCGGACAATTTGAAAAACCAGTTATTGAATTCAAAGGAGAAGTGGAAATTGAAACTTATAAATTGACTGACAAAAATTCTCTCACTGAAATCCGAGTTGGATATTTTTTACAAGAAAACAAACTGATTTATCTTCATATTTTCAATCCGACAGTTCCAGGTTATAATAAATATGTTGAAGACGAGTATTTTATTATTATGATTTTGACGATAAAAATAGTTATGGAGACCCAGCTCTGGATTTTAATAAACAGAATGTAGACGGAGTACTCTCTATACTCAAAAACGGATTAAAAGGAAAAGAGATTCAGTTTGTGAAGAACGACAGAATTTTAAAATCCATACTTTATATACATGGAGTAAATCCTAAATTCAACTTTTCATTTTCCTATGATTTTACAAATCGAGGATTTTGGAATAAAATATTCGGACAGAAAATTGACAAAATGAACGGAGTTGAAAAACGTGAAATAGAACTGAATTCAATATTTAATGGAATATAAAAAACGTTTTACAACACTGTATAACCGTAACTGACGGTTATACGAAGCCGTTACCACACATTTGAAAAAAAATGATATTCATCTTAATATTTTGCGGAATTCTTCTTGGATTAAATTTAATTCCAGAGCTTATTAGGAAAGAATACCCCAAAATCGAAAAAATTATTGCTCGAATCGTGCTTTTTGCGACCATAATATTCCTGATTTTGATTTTATTATCGCTTGTTGGAATTAGACTCAAAGGACTTTATACGGACACAATAATCAGTCTGGCTTTTTTGATATCAAGTTTTACTTATTTTGCAACGAAAAAGAATACAAGGAATAAAATAATATCAATTGTAATCTTATTTCCATTGATTTTAGTTGGTTTCTACTTCCAATTTTTTAGTCAAAATTTGGGAACATATAAAGTAAATGACGAACTGAATATAAAAATTAGCCAAGAAGGTTTTTTGGCTTGTGGAGAAATAATTCAACTAACTAAATCGAGACTTCTGGTTTTTGAAAAGGAATTGATTTATGATACTAACCAATGCTTAAGAGGAATAAACAGAATTGAAACGATTAAATTTAATAAAAGACGTGCTGAATTTTTAATTTATCACAACGGAGAAATGGACTCTGAAAACCCTTATCATTACGAAATAGAGAATACAAACCTGTGGTAACAACTTATATAATCCATTGCTTGGAAAAGCTTGATTACAAAAATCCTTGCGGATATTAAGTTTGTTGTGCGCTCGCTAAATCAAGTGAAAAATCCTGATATTTAAATGAAAAATGAAAACCTTACCGATTTACCTCTAATGGGTAAGCTAATTTTTGATGCTAAACATGTAAAGCTTTTTAAATCAAGTGCTGAAGAGCTTACATTATTGATTGAAGACACAGAATTGTTTGATTACCTAGATGACTGTTTAATCGAAAAAACCAATATTAAAATTAACCATTACCAGCAAATCAATGTTAATTCTCTTATTCTTTATCTAATTTTCTTTGACAACGACCAAAAAGAAAAATTGATAGAATTCATTAATAGTCTTGATACTAATGAAATAAACAAAATTTGGAGGCTAAATAATAAAAAACCAGATGTAGAATAGAACAACAGAGTTTTTTCAAGATTCTTTGTATACCAGCAACCTCAACCAATCAATAGTGATAAAGTTGATTAAATATATAATTATAGTTTTTATTGCGACTGGAATAGTATTGTCATTAATTTTTGGTATTGAGTATTCCTGTCAAGGAAAAGAAGTTTTTCCTACTTATTTTGGAAGTCCCTTTATTTTTAAAAAGACATCTTTAGGAAGTTCGATGGAATTTTTCTACAGTGTTTCTGGATTAATCGTGAATATTATCATTTGGAGTATTTTAATCACATGGATTAATAGATTAGCTCTCAGACTAATTCAAAAATCTAGATTAAAATTTATTTTTTACTCAATTTATAAAACAGTTGTCGTGTTGCTTCTCCTTTTCTCCATATTAAACATCATTATTGATTCTTCTTTAATGGGAAATGGATTTCAGAAGGGTTTAAATTATTGGTATATAGATCTTGATAAAGAAGCTGAAGACTGGGAAATGAATTGTGATGGAAAATGGATATCTTTAAAAAGTAAATAAATTACTACCTGCCTGAAAAGGAAGTATCCACCTTTGAATCTGTAATGATGTTTCTTTGGGCGGTTTTTAGCTAATTATAATTGCAACATCAATAAAAATTCAAACTACACGCCATTTTTTTACTAGCTTTAAACCATACAAGCAACACTAACCAATGAAAAAAATAAAAAGAATTGCGCTCGTTTTACTCGCGCTTGTAATTTGGACAGCATTTGTAGGCTTTGGATTTATTGACGGCTTTCTATTGCGCCCTATCACCTCAAAAAATACTTCTGATAGTTTTATAAACGCTACCCAGGATGTGGTTGATCAAGAGTTCGTGGGCAATTTTGCCATGACTCTTATAGAAAACGGTGAGGTTTCACAAGAATATTTCTATGCCCAACAAGGTAACGTAGATCAAAATACCGTTTTTCCTGTTGCCTCTATAAGTAAATGGATCACCTCGTTTGGAGTTTTAAAACTGGTACAACAAGGTAACATAGATCTAGACACACCGGTTGATAGGTACCTAACTCGATGGCAATTACCCGACAGTGATTTTGACAACAATAAAGTAACAGTAAGACGCTTGTTATCACATTCCTCAGGATTGATTGACGATTTAGGTTACAATGGTTTTGCGGCTACTGACAGCATACAAACAATTGAAGAATCCCTAAATAAAGCTGCAGACACAGATTACTCTGATGGTGTGGCAATGGTAGGAGTTGAACCTGGAAGCCAGTACTTATATTCTGGCGCTGGTTATACCATCCTACAATTACTTATTGAAGAAGTAAGCGGTCAACCCTTTACCCAGTATATGAAAAATGAGGTTCTTGACCCGTTAGAAATGTACCATTCTACCTTTCAATATCAGGACGCGACCAATAAACAACTAGCTCAAGTCTATAAAGAAAATGGTGAGGTACGACCTATGAACAGGTTCACCGCACTAGCTGCTGCCGGATTGTACACTACTACTCACGATCTAGCTAAATTTTTAAACGCAAATGTGTCTGAAAATCCCGTGCTTTCAAGCTCAACTATTAATGAAATGGCCACTGCCGAAACCTTTATAGGCACCACTGGTATTTATGGTTTGGGACCTCATCTTTATAGTCAAAATGACAAAGACTCTCAAATAATTGGGCACGATGGTAGCGGTAATAACGCCATCAATACGGCGGCTAGAATTGACCTTAAATCCAAAGACGGCATCATTATTCTGGAAACGGGTAATTATGATATCGCATCGCGCATGGCAGATGAATGGATCTTCTGGAAAGCAGGAATTGCCGATTACGTAGTAATGCAACGCAATAAATCCTACCTTTTGACCTTGTTGCTGGTAGGTTATCTTCTAATTATTATCGGCGCTATTTTTATATTCAAAAGCAGTAGCAAGCAGTCATAAAGGCTTTCTGCATGCAATAGTTACCGCAGTTTTTAGCTCTTGACTATGATTAATCGTACCTAATAGTAGGAAGGTTATTCCGCTTTCGCGAAAGCGTAAACACCACACCACTACTCTATAACAACAAACACGTTGAACCTGCACACACAGCCATCATGAACGAACTGAAAAATTTAAAAAAATTAGGCTACAACTTACCAGAAGCTTCCACTCCAGGTGGTAGTTATGTTTCGGTTAATGTAAGAGGTCGTATTGCCTATATAGCGATTCAATTTCCCATTTTAAACGGAATCTATAAATTTCAAGGAAAACTGGAAAAGAAGTGACAACACAGCAAGGATACCAAGCCATGGAATTGTGCGCGTTAAATGTACTAGCGCAAATAAAGGAAAAAATAGGTTTTGATAACCTACTAGGGATTAACCACATAGATGCGTATTATCAAGCTGCGCCCGATTGGGATGAATCACCGCAGGTAGTTAATGGAGCCTCTGATTTGTTTTTAAAAATTTTGGAAGAGAAAGGACAACACAGTCGGGCAATTTTTGGAGTGCACGACCTGCCTAGCAACTTCTGCGTTGGGTTAACGGTTACCTGTACGTTACACAATTAGGCAGCTATTGATTGAATAAAACATTCCATAAATAAACTGATTATAAGGTATAGTTGCTATTCGTTATGGAATAATCGATCAAATAGTTATTGAAATTGTACTTTTAGAAACTTAAAACCCAACACGAGATACAACCACCACAAGGAATGAGTAGAACGCATTTTCACACCTTTGACGCCATGCGTTTTTTTGCCTTTTTACTGGTGTTTCTATTGCATTTACCCAAAACCAACATTCCCTATGTCGATTTTTTCTTAAAGAGCGGTTCTATAGGTGTTATTTTCTTCTTTGTATTGAGTGGTTTTCTCATTACATACATCCTACTTTATGAAAAGGAAAACCGTGGTCGTATATCCCTTAAAAAGTTTTTTGCACGCAGAATTCTTAGGATCTGGCCGTTATTTTATTTGCTTGTAGCATTTGCTTACTTATCGCCTTATTTGCTCAGGCTATTCCATATTCCTTTTGAAAATCAAGGCTATGAACCTAGGCTATGGGTATCCTTACTATTTGCAGAAAATTACATGATGATGATCACCGATCAATTTCCCGATGGTGCTCCTTTACGAGTAATGTGGTCCATTTGTATAGAGGAACATTTTTATATTCTTTGGGGCATTTTATTCTATTTGCTGCCCGTTAAACGCATTCTTCCTCTATCGCTTTGTTGCATATTGCTCGCATATATGGTGCGGTTTATTTATGCGTATTACGACATTGCTCCCATAGATTTATTTACACATCTGGACTATTTTGCCTTTGGTGCTATACCAGCGTACTTGTTCATGTATAAAAAACACACGATTGAGCAACTCAATAAAATTCCTAAGGCTGTCAAATACCTTTTTGCATTAATAACACTAGGCGTAGTATTCACTATACCTAACCTAGAATGGGAACAAATAGATTATCTTTTTCCTTTATTATGGGGAATACTTTTCTCAGTTTGTATACTCTTCACCTTGGGAAGCAATCCGCTAAGGATAAGTAACAATTCCTGGTTGACAAAGTTGGGGTTATACACCTATGGTTTGTATTTATACCATACCATTATCATCTTGTTGCTGTTGAAATTTATTCCCGTATTACAATTCTCGCATTGGCTATTACTATCGGCTAGCGCACTACTGCTCACAATACTTGTGAGTATCATCTCCTATCGTGTATTTGAAAAACCCTTTTTAAGATTGAAAAAGCACTTCTATTAATTTTGATAACCAACGCTGCACAACCCATCAATAAGGTATATCTGCAGGAATGACAGGATCCCGCAAAACAATCTAGATAATCATGGAGTTAAAAATTGTTGGGTTGTTGAGTACGCTTTCGCGAAAGCGTACTAATTCAAGACCCTTTTTGGTAATACTCAGACTTTATCTAGTTAAAATGTTGGTCCAAAAAATGCTGGTATTTGGTTAGCTCTTTTTCAACATCGGCATTTTTTTCAATATCATGAAAATGAGTAGTGCCTAGTAAACTAAGACCGATAAATTGATTCATTTTGTGAAAACCGAACAAAGGTCCATCATCGACGCTGGTCTGATTGAAAAATTCATTTTTAAGAGTAAAGGCCTCTTGCGGTGCATTCCAACTGGTGGTCAGTAGGTACTTTTTACCATGCAAACTACCACCTGTACCATAGTTTATTGCAGGATTGCTCCTGCTCCTACCATCACTTTTATAGATTCCTTTTTGATGTCCGGCTGTAAAAACTTTATCCAGGTATTCCTTAAAACCAAAAGGTAGTTGAAACCACCAAATAGGCGTGTGATAAATGATAACATCGGCCCAAACGAATTTCTCCACTTCTTCTTGTAACTCATAACTATCGCCTACTTGAGTGGTTTTGATTGTATAATTACCAGTAGACTGTAAATGGGAAACAGTAGTTTCTAATAAGGTTCTATTGAATCGGCCAGGAGAATGTGCGAAAGCATGACCACCATTGATAATAAAGATATTTTTCATTGTTTCTAAATTCAAATTTTAGACAAAATTACAGGCCGTACATGTATTATAAAAATAATATAAATTATACATTTGTATAAATATTTTAATACATGATGAATTTAGAATGGTATAGGACATTCATAGCGATTTATGAAAAACATACCTTGACTAAGGCAGCCGAATATTTATATACCTCACAACCAGGAGTAAGTGTTCATTTAAATGCGCTGGAATCCTACATTGGTAAAAAACTATTTGAACGTACATCTAGGAAAATGATTCCTACTGAAGACGGCAAGCTCTTGTACAGCAATATCATTGAACCTATTAAAAAATTAGAACGCGCCGAACAGCACTTTAAAAGAACTTCAAAAGATGTTATTCCTTCTATTAATATAGGTATGTGTACAGAAACGTTCCAATCCATTCTTGAAAATGAAGTGCCTACTTTACCCTTTAATCTAGTGGCAAAATTTGGAGAACATCAAGACCTAATGAAAGATTTGAATAAAGGTTTGCTTGACCTAGTTATCACACCTCGTAAACATGATAAGTACACGCTTACACAGTACGAGGCGTTTGCACAAGAACATATTGTTATGGTTGCTGGTAGCGATACAGATGTCAAACAGATTACAGCATTAATCGAGGAACAGAATTTCGATCTTTTAGAATCCGAATTAAAAACAAGAGTATGGTACAGTGCTTCTAATGAAATGGAGCATTTCAGACGCTTTTGGTACGAGAGTTTTAAGAAGCGAGTAGATTTTAAACCTAATTATATTTTACCGAATATTGGTTCTATCATAAGATGTATTGAAAATAACAACGGATTTGCCATTGTTCCCGATTTTTTGGTCAAATCATCGATTGAAGGTAATAAAGTAAAACTTGTCTGGCGTGGTAAAAAGGCTGTTTCAAATACCTTATATTTCGCTACTAGAGAAGATTTAAAATTTAAGAAAGAGATCAACTGTATCAAAGATATCTTTATAAGAAAAATGAAGAATACTTAGGTGCTTGGTGTATAGCCAGAAGTTTGTCAAAATATGAGTAATGCAGACTATAAACCATTCTTTTAGAGTTAAATGAGCACTATTATGTTCTACCCTATTAAATTTTCCTTCAAATTATAAATTACGTCTTAACCACAAATACTACCAACTCATTATGTTTTTTCCTAAGGACATTCTTTATGTCAAATTATACTTGGATAAGATTGAAATTAGAAATATTCGAACTTTAAAATCCAATACTTCTTATCCACAATTAAAATACTCAAATGATAGGCTGTTAGTTGCTAATTTTGATCATGCATGTACTGAATTAAAAAAGAGTATTGCCCAAGTAACGACCAATAATAGACTTACCAAAATTGCAACTGTCGTTTTTCAACCCATGCATACTAGTATTACTGATTTTAGTCAGGTAGAATTAATGAGTTTTAGGGATTTATGTAACACTTGTGGAGCTTGTAAAGTATTTCTTTATTTGGAAAAAGACACATTAACAGATGCAAGTATTTTACAAAATTTAACTTCTAAAAATTCCGTTTTTACCATTTGATGAAAATCCTCAATTGCTGTGACTGGATAATTCTGGTTGCATTTATTCCGTGGACAGCACATTCAAAAGTTCATTTAAAGAATAAAGTATTTAAGTATTATCAGGTTTTATAAATAAGCACTAGGTATACTTAACAAAAAACAAAGCTAGATTCTTGATGATTTGGGTAATTTAGTACAGGAATACACCAAGAAGTAACTAGATTAAAAATCTTACTGTAACCTATTTATACATAACCCAATTAAGCTATTAATAAATAATGATGCTGACCGAAAAAGAACAATTATCCAAGTATTTAAATAGATATGCCTATATAGCTCAGGAAGAAGTTGACATTATGTTCAGATTAATGGAAATTCGTAAAACAAAAAAATCTGAATACCTTCTAGAAGCAGGCAATACTTGTAGATATCAGTACTTTATTTTAAACGGTTTAACCCGAACCTTTTACATTGACAGTAACGGAAATGAAAAAATAACTCAATTTGCTATGGAGAATTGGTGGGTTACCAATTGGCATAGTTATAAAAGTGAAACACCATCTGAGAGTTACATACAAGCATTGGAAAATACTACTGTATTACAAATAAGAAAATCTGATCTAGAACATGTTTTTGAGGAAATTCCCAGTCTTGAACGAGCATTCAGAAAAATAACCGAAAATTGGCTTATCGCCATTCAAAGGCGCAGCGAGTTCTATCTTAAATTAGACAGTAAAAGCAGGTATGAAAAATTCATTTCAGCTCTACCTGACTTCGCACAGCGCGTACCACAATACATGATCGCTTCCTATTTAGAAATCACACCTCAACATTTAAGCACGATAAGAGCAAAACTTGTTTATTAAGATATCTTAACTTAATTCGTGTTTCTGAAAAATACATTTGTTCCTGATAAAACAAATAAAACATGGAACGAATATCATTTAAAGAAATCCCTAATAACGTATTGGAAAAACTAATAGGTTTAGAAAACTATATCAATAACTCAAACCTAGAGATAACATTATTAGAATTAATGCGCCTAAGGGTAGCACAAATTAATGGATGTGCCTACTGTGTTGATATGCATTACAAAGAATTGAAGAGCCTGGGAGAAACCGATTTACGTTTGTCCACGCTCGTGGTTTGGGAAGAAACAAACTTTTTTACCGATAAGGAAAGAGCGGTATTGCGTTTTACAGAAGTACTCACTACACTTAATGGTAGACCTATTTCAAATGCTCAATACAATGATTTAAGTAGTTTTTTCATCAATGATGAGATCATCACTTTAACTTTAGCGATTGCTCAAATCAATACATGGACCAGATTAATGAAAACATTTCAAATCGAGGCTGGTAAGTACAAAGTGAATCATTAAAAACAGAGGTATTTAAACAAGTTTTTAATAGGCCATTCTTGATCAAAAAAGACTTTTATGGATTACGCTTTCGCGAAAGCGTAAACACAACCATCCTAGTGTATAATTAGTGTCATACGTTTAATGAGCAAGCATCTATAGGTACAGGTTGTCCCATTCCTGTTACTTAAAACATGGTATCTTTAACCACAATTAAATGCTTAAACCTACTTGTAACCTTATAACAATATGAAAATGAATATTCATAAAATGGTAATTATCGTGTTAATGATAAGCTTTATAAGTTGTAAAAAACAAGATGTAAAGGATCACTCCGATCACGTGGAAATGAATATGGATTTGAAAAATGAATTGGAAACCATTTTAATCAAAGATCAAGGAATAAGGGAACTTGTAAATGGAAATGTAAGTGATGAAAGAAAAGCAGAATTACTAGTACAAATGCAGATCAATGAATCGGATATTGAAGGAATTAAACGATTTGAACTCATGCAACAAATTGACAGTATTAATCTAGCTAAAATCGAAAAAATCATTGCAGAATATGGTTATCCTGGTAAATCCCTAGTAGGAGAACCTGCAAACAAAGCGGCTTTTTACGTCATACAACATTCCAAACAAATAGGCACCTATTTACCATTGATTAGAAAGGCTGCAGCGGCTAGTGACATCGCTCAAACATCCCTTGCGATGATGGAAGATAGGAACCTGATGGAGCAAGGTCAAGAACAGATTTATGGAACTCAAATCAAAGGAAAAGCCAATAAACAAGGTGCATGGATCTATTTCTTGTGGCCTGTTAAAAATGCAGATTCGGTTAACTTGAGGAGAAAAGAAGTTGGATTTGACCAAAGCCTTGAAGAATACCTAAAAAGTATGGATGTAGAGTTCCAATTGTACACATTAAATGAAGTAAATGAACTGTAACATCTTTTACAACAACTAATTACCTTAATTAAACTCTTTTTTATCTATCTTTAAAAGATTATGACTCATGCTTAACGACTGGTTAGTCGTGCATGCTGTCAATCAATCAAAAAATTAAAAGAGTTTGAAGTATTTTATTGTAACCCTAGCAGTTGCTATAGTCCTCGGTTTGATAGGCTGTGACAGTAAGGAAAAAACATCCCAAATAGCCTATGCCTCGCAACCTATCACCACGCCTACTCCTTTTGCCGAAGGAGTAATTTCAACTAGTGACAATAGCGAGTTTGATATCACCTTTACTCCAGATGGGCGTACAGCCTACTTTTCTAGAAGAGCTCCAGGAGAAAAACAAAAGATCTTTGTCACTCGATTTCTGAATGAATCCTGTTCAACTCCTACCCTAGCCGAATTCTCGACAGATCGTGACGAAACCGCCTTTATTACTCCTGATGGTAAGTATTTTTTCTTTGGATCTGAACGACCGATTCCTGATAAACCCAATCAAGGTAATTTTGATATGAATATCTGGATGATGGAAAAAACTAAAGATGGATGGAGCGATCCAAAACCTTTACCAGAACCTATCAATGAAGTTCAAATTAAAGAGGAAGAATGGCCGTCATCCAACAATAATTTCTTTTTTACCAACGACAATTACAGGTACTATTACACCACGATGATGCGCGGTACACAAAGTGTAAAACTGTATACAACTACCTATGATGGAGAAACATTTTCACAACCCGAAGTGATTAATGGCTTTTTTGATGATGATAAAACCTGGATTTATTCTGCTGTACTTTCTCCAAATGGTGAGTATCTTGTCTTTAACTCTTACGATGCTCCAGGAGGAACCGGTGGTGAAGATATATTCATTTCAAAAAAAACAGTTGATGGATGGAGCAAGGCCAAACCTATAGGAAGCCTTATCAACACAAAGGATGAGGAAAGCAGTCCTCGATTTTCTAGAGACGGCAAGTATTTCTTTTTTAGCCGTGCGGAAAATTTAGGTAATTATGAATACGGTGAATGGAGTATTTATTTTATTGAAACAGAATCGCTCCACCTAGAAAACCTATTTGAACAGTAATTGAAAAACCTAAATGTTCTTCTGAAAAAAATAACTTAGTTCCATGAAAAATACCTCGTACTTTTTTTATTTCACTCTAGTATTTACTTTGCTTTTTACTGTGCAACCTGCCATAGCGCAAGAAGATGACTTTATAAATGAATATATTGAACGGCTGGAACGATCTAAAGAATATTTGATTCTGGTGGCAGAAACCATGCCCGAAGAGCAATATTCCTATCGCCCTACTGAAGAATCTCTCAGTTTTGCTGAAAACTTAATGCATATAGGTTGGGCCATGGATTGGCACAGTCAATCCTTAATGGGTGGAAGACCTGCTAGAGATTGGAACACCGATACAGAACTAAAAGTGGATAAAAAAAGTAAAGCGGAGATGATTGCCAAAATCAAAGAAACCTTTAATCAGACAATAGCGTTTATCCAGAGTTTTGATACGAATAAATTAAGCGAGCGACTGGATTATTTTGGTGCCAATAGAACTAAAAGGCAAATTTTATTATTACTTACCGATCATATTACTCATCATCGAGGTCAAATGCTTGTCCACTTGCGTTTAAATGGTTTAAAACCGCCTAGATATGTTCTTTATCAGTAGTGTATTTGTTTTAGGTTTTGCAAGGATTATAATGATTATCTAATTGCTCAAATCATTTCTTATTGCTTTAAATTTGTGGTTGAAACCTTATGCGACCTACTTAATTAAAACCAATCATGACACATAGAGAGGCTCAGAAAGATAATTTTACTATTTCGACAGATAAAAGCAAATTGGACCTGATTAGTATTCACGAATTTCTTTCTAAAGAAACCGATTGGGCACATGGTATTCCTATTGACACTGTAAAGAAGTCGATTGAAAATTCTTTGTGTTTTGGTGTGTATGATCAAGGTCAACAAATTGGTTTTGCAAGGGTAATTTCAGACTTCTCTACTATTGCTTACCTAGGTGACGTCTATGTTTTAAATGAATATCGCGGTAAGGGTTTGAGCAAGTGGCTCATGGAAGAAATTATGAATCATCCCAACCTACAAGGGTTAAGACGCTGGATTCTACTTACCAATACGGCTGAGTGGTTATACAAGAAATTCGGATTTACAGAAATTCCAAATCCAGAATTTTACATGGAGAAACACGATCCAAATGTTTATAAGTAAGATTAAAAAGTTCTTTTATTAGAAAAATGAACACTTTCAAACCACAAAGAACTGAGATAAAAAACCAACTCATTTCCCATGGTTTGGGTATATTTGAGAAACAAAGAACTATCCACACCAACGACTTCTTTACTTTATGGTAGGCCGCGCATTTTGTTTGAACTTGCCATTCTCAAAGGCTTTTGTAGATAATTAATAACTAATCCATTTGAAGAAAATAAAAGTAAATAACGATTATTGGTTCTCAAGTATTATGGGGTTTTTATTGATATCTGTTGCTCCAGTATCATTTTTAATTAATATACTTTTTAAAAATCATAAAATCTCTGAATTACCAATTTTAGCTCTAGTTATTCTTACGTTGTATTCTTTTCTAACATTATTATTTCTCTATAAACTTCTTACAGAAAGAAATTTTAAAACTCTTAAAAATCAATTTTCTAAAAGAAAAAATATTGAAATTCTGAAAAATAGTTTGGACAAACTTGAATGGTCCTACACTGGTGGAGAAAACGGATATTTAATACGAGATTGGAAGAAAGACAAAAAATTGATCTCTCTTTTACGTTTTGAAGTAGTACCTCGAAGTAATGGAATTTCTTATAATATCATTTATCCAGGCAGATTTAAAGCACGTTTTCCTTTCTTCTTCGGTATCAGGACATATTTAGAATGGAAGTTTAAGAATGAAATTAAAACAACCTACAAATCTATATAATCGGAATTACCAAATGTACTTTTAACTACCAATCTACTTGGAATTGCTAACTTCAGTGCTACTCGAAAATTATTATCTTTAATCCCTATCGAATATTAAAAGTCACTTACGAAAACGGAGAAATCAAGGAAATTCAAGATTATGGTTTGCAAGGAACAATAAACCTGAAAGCTATTTATAAAAAAATGTTTGAAATAAATAAAAACGTAAAATAAATACTTTTAAAAACAAGGGCAATTAGTGATTGCTTGTTCTTGCCTAATTCTGAAGATACTCACGATTTTTCAACCTGTTATTATATATTATTTTTATAGTTTAAACACTAAACCAACCGATTAACTAGGCTAAATGAAATAGTTCTAGGTAATTCATCTTCAAATGGATAAGCGATTTAATGATAACGGAAAATTGTTAACTGAATTCGGAAAATTCCGTACGATAGAATGTCCAAGTTGTAAGAAACCCATAGACTACATTCCTCCAAGAATTGTTTGTATTCATTGTGGATTTAATAAGGAACTTAAGAATCAAACAATGCTATATCAATCGTTCCCAATTTCGTCAATTGAATTAAAAGACTATCTCCAAGCTTCCTGTTGTAAAAATGTATTGTGGGCTCAGAACCTTAATCACTTAAAATTTTTAGAAGATTATGTTCGTGCAGAATTAAGAGAACGAAAGCCAAATATTAATAGAAGTGTCATAAGCCAACTACCTAAGTGGATAAAGGATGCAAAAAATAGATCCGAAATTTTAAAAACTATTAAAGTATTAAAAATGAAACTCAAGAGTAACGGCTACACAAAAAACAAAACCTAAAATGAACTGAGATAAAAAACATCTCTTTTTCTCACGACATGGGTATATTTGAGAAGCAAGATACTAACCAAACTAAATAGTACCATACATTATAGAAGGCGAAACATTCTGTGCTTATTAGCCGTAAACTGTAATTGGTAGCAAAAATTAAAATGAAAAAAGTACTGTACATATTATTAACTCTCTTTTCTACTGTCTCATATGGACAAATCAACGAAACCGACAGTAAAAAGGCCGATTCACTTATTGATAATTTTCAAAATCATATCGATTCGACCAAACAGTTGACTAATTCTGCTAAAGTTTTCTACATCAGCGACAAGTTGTTTAAAGGTATGATATTGACCTTAAAAAATGGGGCCCAAATTGAACTAGACTTAAGATACAAGGACAATTTTCGCGGGTATACAGAATTAGGTGCTGACTTTGAAAATTATCTACTTATCAAGCATCGTGGAGACGGATCAGGAAACCCTGAACAACTCCGAGTAATCAACAAAATAACAGGTGAAGACCATTGGCTCGGAAACTATCCATTCTACCTTGACAAGGAAAATGAAATCGTAGTTTACAAAGCATATACGGAATCATCATCACAAATTGTAGTTCACGATTTCTTGTCAGAAAGAACAGAAACATATCCGACTCCAGATACCAAATGTGAATGTTGCGGATGTTTTGAGATTATCCAATTTGACTACGAGAGTTTCACGATAAAATTTGTTGACCCAGAAGACAATCAGACAGAACTGAAAATGACAAGAAAAAAATAACGTTTATCATCTAAGAAATAAGGGGAAAAACCAACTCTTTTTAGCCCTTTTTTAGTGAACTAATTTTTGAAGCTCCTATCATCAGGCAATCCTAAATTCACTATTGCCAAAATATTCTTTGTCAGTTAGTTCCTTCCTCGAATAAAACTATTTCGTCGTTAAGCAAGTACCTAAAATGATAGGTACATACTTACTCTATATTGATTGCGCTTTCGCGAAAGCGTAACTAGTATCCACCTTTACATTATATCCGTGCTGTAAAAAAGTGAATGGTAAACTCACAAATTCTATAATTAGCACACTAACAACTGTTCAATAATAGATTCTCATTCTAGTCTTAAAATAAAACAATATATATCTTATTTTTATTTGGATTGAATCTAAATAGAGAATAAGTTTGCACCCAAAATTGAACCATTGAAACATTTTTGGGTAATAAGCATGGTACTACTTTGTGGAATAAAATCTTATTCACAACAAGGTACCCTTCAGGGATATGTTTTTTTTGATACTAATCAACCAGCACTTGCAGCATCTATTATTGTAAAGAACACAAACCTTAAAAAAGAGGCTACTGCTGGTGTTAAAGGTGATTTTAAAATCAAGAACCTTCCTTACGGTACTTATCTTCTTGAAATTACCTCATTAAATGCAAAATCCTTCACGCAAACAATCACTATCGATCAACCTTCAACGAGCCTATACCCTATTCTTGAATTTACCGATTTACAAGAATTGCAGGAAGTGCTAGTAAAAACTGAAACGGACAAACGCCGCAAGGAAACTCAAGGTTTTTCGGTAACACTTATAAATACCGAAGAAGCCGGGACTAGAAACATTCAAACCAATGAGTTATTAAATAATGCGGTTGGTGTTAAACTGAGACAAAATGGTGGATTGGGTTCACAGGTCCAGTACAGTTTGAATGGGTTGTCAGGAAGTTCGGTTAGTATTTTTATTGATGGAATTCCTATATCGATGTACGGTTCTTCCTTTAATTTAAATAGCATTCCGCCAGCACTTATTGAAGATATTGAAGTGTATAAAGGTGTAGTGCCTGGTCATCTGGCAGATGATGCTCTAGGTGGCGTGATTAACGTTATTCTAAAAAAAGGAACAAAAAGCAATTTAAACGCGTCGGTTTCCTATGGATCTTTCAACACCTTTCAATCTAATGTAAATGGCTTATATAGGCTGGACAAATCTGGTTTTACAGTCAAAGCTTCTGGTTTTTACAACTATACTGACAATGATTATAAAATAAGTGGTCCTACTATTGTGGACATAGGATTAGGTGGTCAAGAAACACGTATTACAGCACGCAGATTTCACGATGCTTATAGATCAGTAGGTGGTATCCTTCAAGTAGGTTACACCAATGTTTCCTGGGCCGATCAATTTTTTGTAGGCCTTACTGGATCAGATGATTACAAAGAAGTACAACATGGTGCTTTTGTTACCAAAATCCCTTACAAAGGAAGATTCCTAGAGTCTGATGCGCTGCTTGCCAATCTGACTTACCAGAAGAAGGATCTATTTGTAAAAGGTCTTGATGTAAATGTAAATGGTCTTATAGGCCAGCGCAATCGTGTGGTTAACGATACTGTAGCACAGGCTTATAGCTGGACTGGCGATAGAGCTATTGATTTTCAAGGAAACGAATTTGAATATACATGGGGCTCACAACAAGAAGGTGGTCCTACCCTACTACATATTAATAGGAAAGTGGCTTCCATAAGATCTGGATTGTCTTATGCTTTTAATCAAGATAATAGGATTCTTGTAAATCATGTTTACAGTGGTCTGGATCGCGTGGATGAGGATAGATGGTTAAGTACGTTAGAGAATTCTTTGGCACAATCCAGCAATTTGTATAAAAACATTTACTCGCTGAGTTATGAACTGGATCTTTTTGAAGACAGATGGAAGCTAAACGCCTTTGGTAAACATTACCGCCAGAAGGTAGAAAACATCAAACCAGAATTTAATGATGACCGCACTCAAATTGTTGATGAGGTATTCACCAGCAATAAAAATTACAACGGTTACGGATTTGCCACTTCGTACGCCATAAGGGACGACTTTATGGTTTTACTTTCGGCAGAAAGAGCAATACGTTTACCTAGCGAGAATGAAGTTTTTGGTGATGCTGGTGACAATATTATCCCTAACCTAACTGTACAGCCAGAAATTAGTGAAAATGTAAATCTAGGGTTTCGATTAGGAAAGTATACGTATAAAAAGCATGAGATCAGTCTTTCTACTAACCTCTTTTCTCGACGTATTAAAGACTTGATAGGCTTACCGGCAAATGCCGAAGAGCTAGGTGAAAATGATGAACTGGTACAGTTTGACAATTTCAATGAAGAAACAAACTCTAGAGGCTTTGAAGCCCAAGTACAGTACAATTACGATAATAATTTGGGCATCAATTTTAATGTCTCAAAACTTAGATTAAAAACTCAAAACCGCCGTGGTCAAACTGTTGATATTCCTAATACACCTTTATTTACTATGAATACGGCCGTTAGGTATTCCATTAAAAATTTCTTACAGAAAAAGGCTAGACTTGATTTGTTTTACAACCATTACTTCACCGATGAATTTTCATACCAACTAGCACAAGGTAGGAATGTAAGCGGTCTAGATGCCTTCTTAATCCCTACCCAATTTGTACACGATTTTGGCTTCAGTTATGCTTTTCCTAAACAGGATGTAGTCCTAAGCTTTGATATAAAAAACATGTTCAATGCCGATGCTTTTGATAACCGGTCTGTTCAAAAGCCTGGTCGAGCATTTTATTTAAAACTCAACTATTTCATCAACAAATTTTAATCACAATAACTATGAAAAAAAGATTTCTAAAATTTAGATCTATAAGTATCGCCATTGCTGCTCTTACTCTAGTAGTAGGTTGTAGCGACGACGATGAATCACCTAATGAACCTACTAACAATGCAGATAGGTGGATTACTGTTGCCGCAGCACGCATGGGAACAAATCCTGGTGATGGTAATGGAGGAACCTTAATTTACTCACTGAGTAAAGAAGAGGCTCAAGACCCTAGCATTTCTATTGAACCTTTTGATAATGGGTTTATAGTTCCATCAAACCGTACAGCTCGTTTACAAGCTTCAGAAGATGGAAGCACTATCTTCAATATAAGCTATGCCGGTGACACTGGCGGTAATTACACTAAATATACCGTTAATGGTGGTCAGGATTTTGTACAAACAGGAACAGAAATAAGTATCGCACCTTATGTAGGAACAGCTCCTAGATGGATAAAGTTGTTCGATGGTGATCAAACTGGTTGTGCCGTATATGTTTCTACAGAGCATGAAGTAGATGACAATGGTACGCCTAATGATGCTACAGATGATACTTATTTAAGAACAGAAGCTACCGTAGGTATCGTTACACTAGACCTACAAGATTCTAGAATTCTAAACTTTCAAGAGATAAGTGTGCCGTTATCATCACAAGAAGAAGCAAATGGATATTATTTCTCACGTGTGGACATGCCTACTTTAAATGCTGCAGGCGACAAACTGTATATAGGTGGACGTTTAAGTAAAATAGATCCGCAAACTTTAGATAGTGATAGCGGTTATGAAATTTTAGGTTCCAAAACTATCGTTCTAGATTACCCTAGTTTAAGCAATCCACAAGTGATTACTTCAAGTGTAGGAACAGGTAATACAAATGGTTACCGCAGCATTAACGCCTTTGAATACAACGGTAGTGTTTATCAGGCAAATCAAGGCGATCCTAACGGTTCACACATTCTTAAAATTGGCCCTAACAATCAGTACGATGATTCGTATGTTTTTAGTCTGGATCAAGCATTAGGAGTAACTGGTTCTTATATTTTGGCATGGAGACCAGCGGCAAATGGTAAAGCAGTAGTTGCTTATCGTCATGATGGTTCACAAGATGGTGTAGCTGGTGCTCAAGGATACTTTGCCCTTGTTGATTTGAATGCTAAAACGGCTACAAAAATTGATCAAATTCCTTATGAGCCTGATTTCTACTTGTTCCAGTATCAAGGTTTTGCTGTTGACGGTAATGATATTTACCTCACCCAAGCACCTGTAGGTAAAGATGGAAACATCTATGTTATCAATACAGAAAGCGGTCAAGTAACTAAGGGTGCACAACTTATCAATGTACCTGGTAGTCACTTTATAGGCGCTTGGTAATTGTCTAATCATGTTTAGTCCACTTAAAGGCTGTCCTAAGCGGACAGCCTTTTTGCTTTACTTTCATTCTTCATTGTATAGGAGTAGCGATCTGATTTTTTAGGGTTTTATAGTAGTTGTAATTACGCTTTCGCGAAAGCGTAAAAACCAATAATCCTTAATATTATGTAGTCCTTGCAGGCAGAAAAACAGTTTGATAGGATTGCTGTATCTTAGTTTTACTAAAAGTATGACCATCACAAATCCTATGAAATTACCATATACTGCAATTGCTGTGCTAGCCAGCCTACTTTTAGGTTGTCATTCTGCCGAAAAGAAAAAAACCACTGAGAAAGAAAAAACCTATGCCGACGTTGAAGTGGTGAGTGCCATGAGAAATGTCATGTGGAAAGGTGAACTGGACAGTAACATACAATTAGATAGCATTTCCGATAAAAAAGGACTTTATGGGATTGGTCCTGTGAGTTATCTACAAGGTGAATTACTCATCAACGATGGTAGTAGTTACGTGTCTACCGTGGTGACAGATTCCGCTATGGAAGTGACCAAAACTTATAAAGTCGGTGCGCCCTTTTTTGTTTATACCCATGTAAAAGAATGGAAACAAGTCGATGTTCCTGCTAGTGTAAAGAACATTAAACAATTAGAAACATTCATCAGTAATCAAGTCCAGGACATAAAAAAACCACTTGCCTTTAAGCTCGCTGGTCATGTTGCTAGCGCTCACATTCATATTCAAAACCTACCTGATGGTGCTGTAGTTTCATCACCGCAGGAAGCACACCAAGGTCAAGTAAATTATAAATTATATGATGAGGCTGTTGAGATTGTAGGCTTCTACTCTACCGAGCACAAAGGAATTTTTACACATCACGATTCCTTTGTACACATGCATTTAATAACGCAGGATGAGCTTCAAATGGGACATCTTGATGAGGTAGAAATTAAGGGCATGAAATTATATTTACCTAGTAAATAGCCTATTAAAGCATTAGAAAAAATGGCATTAGGACTTGGACACTTACTAGATTTAAATAGAAAATTAAAAAACAACAAAAAGTTACTTTCTTCAAAAAAGTCCAAAGCCAGATTAAAAAATCGAATTGGTGGTCGTGGTAAGCATACAGGTAAGTACAAAAAACAATCACCCAATATCTCTAATGCCGAATTAACTTTAATCAAATCTGATATTAAGAATAAAATGATAAAGGAAAATAGAAGAATCAGGTTCCTTACTATTCTTTGTTTTATCCTTTGTATCAGTGTAATATTACTTATCATTTCCGTTCTGTAAAACAGTTCGCTGCAATTTCAAACTTCTATGTAAATGACATAAACATGTATTCCTGGATACTTATTGAAATTAGGGATTTAGGTTGATATTCCGCTTTCGCGAAAGCGTACTGCATACATACAATTAAGAATATTATAATTATTAAAGGCATACCTTGCTGTGTAAACTGTTGATCTAGATGTACAGATAGCAGTAAGCTTTGCTCTACTGTAACAAAAGAATCATCAATAACTCTTTGATATAAATAAAGACTAAAAAATGAAACAAATTTTTATAGTAATCCTAGCATTACTTATCATTTCTTGTCAGGGACAAAACGCCTCAACAATCAGCGTTACAGAAACAAAAGAACAAGTAACAGATTCACTTACCAGTGAGTTGAACAAAATTTATAACAAAGGTTATATCAACGGCTTTTCGGCAGCAATTGTAGATAAAAGCGGGACGCTGTACAACAAAGGTTTTGGTCATGCAGATGTAGAAACTAAAAAACCATACACACAACATACAATTCAAAACGTTGCGTCCATTTCTAAAGTAGTAGTTGGCTTGGCTTTATTAAAAGCGCAAGAAATGGAACTTTTGAATCTTGATGACCCAGTAAATCAACATTTGCCGTTCACTGTTTCAAATCCAAATTATCCCGAAATTCCTATAACCATCCGTCAACTTGTTTCCCACACATCCTCGATTAATGATACCGATTTTTACTGGAGTAAGTGCTATGTTATGATTGATAGTCTATCAAGTGATGAAAAAGAGTTCATGGCTGTTCCTGATAATTTTAATCCAAAAGAAGAGTGGCTACCCTTATCAGAATTTTTAGAAAAGCTGTTGTCTGAAAATGGGGAATGGTACAGCACAGATATTTTTGCGAATAGGAAACCAAACTCGGTCAATCAGTACAGCAATATAGGCGCCGCTTTATGTGCTTTAATTATCGAATCGGCCTCAAACACACCTTTCAATGAATTTTCCAAACAGCATATTTTTGAACCATTAGGAATGGATGCGTCAGGTTGGTTATTCAATGAAATAGAGAGATTAAATTTTACCAAACTGTATCACGATAAGATTGAAATACCGCATTACATTGGTTTAACTTATCCTGATGGTCATTTAATAACTTCTACTAATGATCTAGCATTATTGTTGGCTGAAATTATTAAGGGCTTTGATGGAGATGGAAAACTTTTGACAGTTCCTAGCTACAAAGAGTTTTACAGGTCACAACTAACGAAAGAACAAGTGGAAAAAGGCGATGAAGATAATCTGGGAATCTTCATCGAGAAGTTAACATCACACAAGGTTTACGGTCACAGCGGACAAGATCCAGGTGTTTTTACTTTAATGTTTTTTGATCCAGATAAGAAAATAGGTAGAATATTAATTAAAAACACCGAGAGTGAGAAAGACGAAGCCTTTCAGGCATATTGGGACATATGGAGCAAAATGCAGGAATTTCAAGATCGACTATAACAGTGACTATTAGGCAACAAAGAAATGAGGTAAAAAACAACTCTTTTTTCCCGGTTTGGGTATCTTTGAGAAAACAAAACACTAACCAAACCAACGACTACCGTACACAATAGAACTGAGTGAACTAGCCATAATCTGGTCGTGTTAATTATAATATTGAACGAACATTTCTAATGAAAAGAATAATTACTATTTCTGTAATAATGATAACCTTATTAAGTCTATTCGGTTGTAAAGTTAAAAATGAAAACGACCCTTATTGGCAATTCAATAAAGCTGAACATTTTCGACCTAAACTGAATAAAGGAGAATTCTACAAATTAAGCGGTTATGATTTTGGATGGTTTGCTCTTGAACCAATGTCAAAATTTGTAAAGGACAGAGAACACGAAATCGAAAGAGGTAAATCATTGTCTTATGGACAAAAAGCACTCTATTATTGGTGGTATTTAGATGCCCAAGTAACAAATGGTGGATTTGTTCAATTCTACTATAATGGTTATGGACCATATATTCCAACAATAATAAAAGGATTAGAACACATTGGGGATACAGAAATGTCTAATCTGGTTAAAAAGGCAGATAAAATCTATCAAAAAAACAAAAAGTTAATGGACAAGGCTCAAAAAAGTGATTTGTTCGAAAGCGACCTCTACGACAGACTCGATGAGATGTCTTTACTTGATGACGACTACTATGAAATGAATGAAAAGACGATGTCTTTAATTGAAGCTTACATTCGTAATAACCCCAACGAATTTTGCCTAGATGAAGATGGTAAAGAATTTGATATCAACTTTACAGGACTTTGCACGACCTTATATGATAACAAAAAAATCAAAGAAGAGTTTCAGCTTGAAAAAGGTGTAATAAATGGAAAATTCAAATCCTTTTATGAAAACGGCAGACCTAAAGAAATAATACATTATCTAAATGGTGAACATACGGGAGAGCTGAAAGAATTTTATGAAAATGGAAAATTAAAATATAAAGTAACTAAAGAACCATTAAAAAATGTTTTCATACACGAATGGTTCTATGAAAATGGAAATCCAAAAAAACTCGAATCAAAACTAATAGATAAAAATGAAAGAATTGGCGAATACAAAGAATGGTTCGAAAATGGGCAACTCGCAGAAATAGGAACATACAAATCAGGTTATGAACGTGAAGGAAAATGGTTAGAATATTATGAAAATGGAAACCAAAAAGTTGATGCCGAATTTATAAATGGAGATTATAGACTTAAAAACCATTGGAATGAAAAAGGAGAACATACTTTAATAAATGGAACTGGCTATAGTGAGTTTTATGCTAAACCATTTTTTGAAGATGATGTACCTGAATTCTATTATCGTGAATACAAAAATTATGTAGCTCACGGTGTTTGGAAAGAACTCAAAAACGATACTCTTCAGAGACTTGTTAATTATCAAAACGGAAATCGTCACGGCATTATGGAGACTTTTTACAATAATGGAAAAATTGAAAAACGCACTATCTATGAAAATGGAGAATTAATTTCAGAAGAAAAGTTCTCTAAATTTAAGAACCCAAGAGTCAAAACGAATATTGTTTCCTATTTATGTAAAGGATGCTATGAGGAAAATGAAGATTATCAACTACCAGATAATGAGCCAAAACCAATAAATCATCTTGAATTGGCAAAGTACTTTAAAGTAGAAGTGTCAATATTTGAGGAATATGGAGACGACAAAATTATATCATACGGTTATTATGTATTTGTAAATGAAAAAGGTAGTGTAGATAAAATAACTTTTGCAATTGCAGATAATATGTGGTTAGATGAAGAAGTAAAAGGAAGTATGTCAAAATTGAAGTTTAAACCAGCCTTGAAAGATGGAAAACCAATTAAAAGTATACATTACGTTCGATATAGATTAAAACTAACTGAATAAATCACAATAGGTTTAAGTATAAATTTCATGTTTTAATTGTTTCTCAATAACACGTAAATTTATATGTACAATTGCTGGACGATACCTACGGACATTAAGCAACCGTCTGAACAAAATAAGAATATGGGAATATTTGACATATTTAAAAGAGACAGAGAAAAAATTGATTGTAATTCGATGAAGGATTCTTCTGACTTGTATCCGCAAAATTCAATATCGATAGTTATGGTTCAAACCGACTCTGGAAAACCTGCAACTGGATGGGTTGACTTGGCTTATGTAGATTACAAATACAAAAAATGCTGTCCGTTTAATTTGCAATTCAATATCGAGATTTCTGATAATCAAGCTGAATCAGAAGAATTGGACTTTGGAACTATTGAAGACTACTTTATAAACGAATTGAAAAAAGGATGTATTACTCATCCTGTTGCGAGAGTTCCAACGGACTTTGGATTCATAATGGATATCTATATTGATAATGCCGAATTTGCATCACAAAAACTAGCTGAAATATATGAAAACCCGAATAAATTAGTTGAATTTGGATGTGGGTTTAATAAAGACTCAAAATGGAAAGAGTACAATCGAATAACTAAATTGACAAAATAAAAGCTGTTGCTAACACTGGCTATACAAAATCACTCAGTTCCTGCTCATCCGAAAATTCCTGCGAAATTTTCTGTGGTTTGGATATCTTTGAGAAAACAAAATACTAACCAAACCAACAACTGCCGTACACTTTAGAAGGCTTCTTATTCTGCGTGAACTTTCCATAACCTGTGCGTGTCGTAACACATTTTGAGAAAATGACCATACAAAACGAAATTGGAACTCGAAAAATTGAACTAAATGTAGGAGATTCGGAAGCTGGGTATTATCCAAGTTATCGTTTAAACATAAAGATTCTGACTGAAGAATTAAACGCGGAATTTAAACGTCCGATTTGGATTGCTTTAACAGATTTGGAATCGTTTACTCAAAAATTAACCGAATTGGATAAAACCAGAATTGGAAATGAAAAACTGGAAAGCATGAGTCCTAACGAATTTCATTTAAGGTTTCGGAATATTGATAATCTTGGACATTTAGCTGTTGAATTAAAGGTAAGAAAAGAAAGTCCATATCAAAATGATTATTCTGATTTAGTAAAAGTTGAATTTGAAATAGACCCAACTACTTTCCCAGAAATAATTGACGAATTGAATGAAATAAAAACTATGTGCAACAAAGAACCGAGGTAAAAAAGCAACTCATTCTAGAGCTTTTTTATTGGATAGAACTTGTGAAAATCCGTTCACAATATCATCCAGATTACTATTTAATATGCTTGTTACGGAAGTTCATTACACATCAACATAAAAGCTTATTTTCGGCACCTTTTTTTGAGACAGACAGTTGTGGAATGATGACTAGGTTTTCAGATCGTTTTGGCTTGTTAAAACGCTCTCTTGATGCACTGTATAATAATTGAATGTTTTTCTGATTACGCTTTCGCGAAAGCGTATTCAACACTTACCTATAGCATAACTGCTATAAACCTAATTTAAGAGCTCTTATACAATTAGGGCAAATTGGATCGTCTAGCATTTCTTCTATTAAATCGTTTCTGTTTTTTTAGTAAAAAATATTTACGACGTTTTTCACTAATAGATAAGTCATCATGGTCCCGACTTAATAAATCTTTAAGTTCCTGATCCTCGGTTATAATTTGGCGGCTTCTTTGAGCATTGGATAAATTGTCAACATGATACCTCACTCCTAACGATAAAGTGAAAAAACTAGCAGTTTCAAAATTTTCAATGAGATTAGGTGAAGCTTTTATATCATAAAAACCTTGCTCAAAACTAGGTGAAAGTACCATTGAAAAAGAGTCTGCAAAATGATACTCTAGCGCCGAACGAAATTTGAGTAAGGAGCCTGAGTCTCTAAAAACTCCATTACCTTGTTCGGGAGATTGTCGATTTCTAAATTGAGTGTAACCATAACCTACATCTACTCCAACTCTAAACTTGTTGTGAAGAACAAACTCATAACCGGCAAAAAAATAGGCATTAAAACGATGCGACCTGTCATAAGTTCCTGTATCTAAAGGGTTATCGTTTTTGAAGTAATCAAAGTTCAAGGCTCCGCCTAGATACACGTTTTTATACGGATAAAACTGTAATCCTGTTCCAAATCCTAGCCTACCTGTAAAATTGGACCCAACAAAGGAATCACCTGTAGGAATGGGCTGTTGTAAGTACCAGTCGAAAGCAAATATTCTGCGACCTGAATCCTCGCTGGTAGAACTATTTAATATAGGATCATTATCTTGTTCCTGAGCTGTGGATTCACTAAAAATTCCTAGGACTAACAAACAAGCGATAAAGAAACTTCTAGTAATTGATAACATAGGTTTGTGTATTTGCATCAATTTGAATAGTGCTTGTTGTGGTACTCGTACCATTAAAAATGCTTACTTCCATTTGTGATGGAGCTAGTGTGGTTACAGGAGCTTGTTGTGGATTCTCAGAAGCTGAAACTCCAATAAATTGAGGATTACACTCAAAGTTCTCTATAGAACTGGGTAATTGAAAAGTTCCATTTTCATAAAGTAACGGACAGTCCATCGATTCTGCTACAATTTGTATGTCAAGATCGTTATTCACTCCTGTAGAACTTTGAAAAACTAAAATCACATCGAGTTCTTCCTTAATAGGAACTTCAGGAATAAGTAATTCTAAATTTGTAAATGATTTTTTATTAATGCGATAATCTTGTAAAGGTTGGTCATCTCTATATACGGTTAGATAAAAAAGAGAATTAGTTGCTGACAAGGCTGTCATTTCAATTTTTCCCTCATTATTTGTAAAAGCACTTCCTAAAATGAAATCACGATCTGGCTCAGAAAACTTTGCGTTGTCTCTAGAAAACAACCTGTTTATGATACGATAATTAGACAGTACAACTTCTATATCGGTTGCTCTGGAACCGTCAGGTTCCATAATAGTAGCTTCTAAATATAATCGCGTATCGTTTTCTAAACGAGGTGTACACGCTACAATTACCATTAAAAAACTACAAAGCAAAAGATATTTCATATAGTCGGTTTTACTTGAGATGTAAAATAATCAAAAAGGTTGCGTGATAGGCGAGTAAAATAAAAAACCCGATGTTGTCACATCGGGTTTTTTATATATAAAATGTAAAAATTAAGCCATTGCTTTTGCAACGCTTGCGCTTAATCTTTTATAAACACCACCTTCTAAACGGTCACGAATAGCAGAGAATGCGTCTAATGTTTCATTGATATCATCCATGGTATGTGAAGCTGTAGGAATCAATCTTAATAGGATTAATCCTTTAGGAATAACTGGATAAACTACGATTGAACAGAAAATACCAAAGTTTTCTCTTAAATCTTTAACTAGAGCCATTGCTTCTGGTATACTTCCTTTAAGGTATACAGGTGTTACACAAGATTGTGTAGTTCCTATATCAAAACCTCTTTCTTTAAGACCACCTTGCAAAGCATTTACGTTTTCCCAAAGCTTGTCTTTAAGTTCAGGCATAGAGCGCAGCATGTCTAATCGCTTCAATGCTCCTTTAACTAATTGCATTTGCAGAGATTTTGCAAACATTTGCGATCTTAAGTTGTATTTTAAGTAATCAATGATTTCTTGATCTGCCGCTATAAAAGCACCAGTACTAGCCATTGATTTTGCAAAGGTCGCAAAGTACACATCGATTTGATCCTGTACTCCTTGTTCTTCACCAGCTCCAGCACCTGTGGCACCAAGAGTTCCAAATCCATGAGCATCATCTACAAAGAGTCTGAAATTGTATTTTTCTTTAAGTGCAACAATTTCCTTCAATTTACCTTGCTCACCACGCATTCCAAAAACACCTTCTGAAATTACGAGTATACCACCGCCAGTTTGTTCAGCGATTTTGGTAGCTCGTTGTAAATTCTTCTCAATAGATTCAATGTCATTGTGTTTATAAGTAAAACGTTTACCGTGGTGCAATCTCACACCATCGATAATACAAGCATGAGCATCTACATCATAAACGATTACGTCATCTTTAGAAACAAGCGCATCAACTGTAGAAACCATACCTTGATACCCAAAGTTCAATAAATATGCAGCTTCTTTATTAACAAATTCTGCTAACTCGTTTTGAAGTTGTTCGTGTAAATCAGTATGACCACTCATCATACGAGCACCCATAGGATAGGCACTACCATATTCTGCGGCAGCTTCTGCATCTACTTTTCTTACATCAGGATGATTGGCAAGACCCAGGTAGTCGTTTACACTCCATGTAATAACTTCTCTACCATTAAACTGCATGCGATTTGCAATAGGTCCTTCTAATTTAGGAAACACAAAGTAACCTTCGGCTACACTTGCCCATTTTCCTAGTGGTCCTTTATCCTTGTAAATTTTCTCAAATAAATCCTTCATAAAACCGATTTCTAATCGGCAAATATACGATATACTGCAAAACTTAACGGATATTGAGCACGTACAGCGACGTTAAATTATCAATAATTGTTGATAACGGTCGGATATCCAGTAACTTTTAAGAATAAAAATCTAGGTATCAAAAAATCATATTTGATACTCTAAAAAAATACAAGTAATTTAAGGTAAGTTAACTACTTATTTAACGTACTCAATGTGTTGCTGAGTAGCTGTTGATACCGAATCAAAGAAACCTTGCTCTTCCATCCACTTATCGTTGTATATTTTACTCATATAACGAGATCCATGATCTGGAAAAATAACTACTACAACTGCATCCTTATCAAAAACTCCTTGTGCAGCTAATTGCTTTGTAGCTTGCATGGCTGCACCACTAGTATAACCTACAAATAATCCTTCATGCTGCGATATAAAACGAGCCATGTGAGCAGCGTCTTCATCTTTTACTTTGGTAAAGCTGTCTATAGCTTCAAAATCTGTTGCTGTAGGAATTAAGTTTTTACCGAGTCCTTCTATTCGGTATGGGTAAATCTCGTTTTTATCAAACTCTTGAGTCTCGTGGTACTTTTTAAGAACACTACCATATGCATCAACTCCCAAAATTTGAACATCTGGATTTTGTTCTTTTAAAAATCGAGCTGTTCCTGATATAGTTCCTCCTGTACCACTACAAGCTACAAGGTGCGTGATTTTACCTGCTGTTTGCTTCCAAATTTCAGGACCTGTGCTGTTGTAGTGAGCGTCTATATTAAGTTCATTGAAGTATTGATTAATATAGATACTGTCTTTAATTTCCTCGTGTAAACGCTTTGCTACTTGATAATAACTGCGTTCATCATCGGCGCTTACATGTGCTGGACATACATACACTTTGGCACCCATAGATTTAAGCATGTCAATTTTATCGGCACTTGATTTTGAACTTACAGCCAGAATACAGTCATACCCTTTTATACGACTTACCATAGCAATACTGAAACCCGTGTTACCACTTGTAGTTTCTATAATTGTATCGCCTGGTTTTAAGATTCCTTTTCGCTCTGCTTCTTCTATGATATGTAAAGCAATTCTATCTTTTGAAGAGTGTCCTGGATTGAAAGCCTCTACTTTTGCATAAAAATTACCTGAATATGGGGCTACTTTTTCTGAAAGCTTAATAAGTGGTGTTTCTCCTATGAGTTGCAACACATTATCGTAGGCTTGTATATCTTGGTTCATATATAGGGTTTACTGTGTGTCCATTTTTTGGCACAAACGTGGCAAAGTTACACAAAAATTATCAGTCTGTAATTCCTTCTAAATCAAGAAGAAAAGCATACTCAAGCGCTACTTCTTTGAGTGCATCATACCTACCAGATGCACCGCTGTGACCGCTTTTCATGTCGGTTTTGAACAAGAGAAGTTTGTCATTTGTTTTGCTTTCGCGTAAGCGGGCTACCCATTTTGCTGGTTCCCAGTATTGAACTTGTGAGTCGTGATAACCCGTTGTGACAAGAATATTAGGATAATCCTGCTCCTTTATTTGATCGTAAGGACTGTAACTAAGCATGTATTGATAACTGTCTTTATGGTTGGGATTACCCCATTCGTCATATTCACCTGTTGTTAATGGAATAGTGTCATCAAGCATGGTACTAACGACATCAACAAATGGTACAGCACTTAATATACCGTTGTATAGTTGTGGTGCCATGTTTATAACCGCTCCCATAAGTAATCCACCAGCACTACCACCGCTAGCATACAATTGTTCATTGGAAGTATAGCCTTCTTTAATAAGATGTTCACTACATGCAATAAAATCTGTAAACGTGTTGCGCTTTTTAAACATTTTACCGTCTTCATACCAAGTTCTTCCCAAATACTCACCACCGCGTATGTGGGCGATAGCGTATATAAAGCCTCTATTAAGTAAGCTGAGTCTAGCTATTGAAAAGTAAGGATCTATAGTTGCTCCATAACTACCATAACCATATAGCAGTAAAGGATTACCGGTTTCCTTTTTCATACTAGTCTTGTAAACCAAGCTTATTGGTACTTTGGTTCCGTCTGGTGCAGTAGCCCAAACTCGCTGTGACGTATAATTACTAGGATCAAAATCTGGGTCCTCTACAGGTTGTGTTTTAAGTACCTTTTTCTCTCTAGTTTCCATATCAAACTCTATAACGCTTGCTGGAGTGGTTAATGAGTTGTAGACATAGCGTAATTTTGTTGTATCAAACTGTAGATTGGCACCAGTATATGCCGTATACGTTTCATTATCGAAAGGCAGAAAGTAATCGGACGTGCCATCCCATGCTTTGATCCTAATTCTATTAAGTCCATTAAAGCGATCTGAAACTACAAGGAATTTTTCAAAAAGATTAAAATCCTCTAGAAGAACATCGTTATCATGTGCTATTAAGTCTTCCCAATTTTCCTTTTCGGTAAGGTGCAAGGGCGTTTGCATAATTTTAAAATTGGTAGCTCCATCTTTATTAGTCATGATGAAAAAATGATCCTTGTAATGCGCTACACTGTATTCTAATTCCTTTTCTCTTTCTTGAAATAATTGAAAATCAGCGTCTGGTTGATTAGATTTTATAAAACGGACCTCATCAGATAAAGTAGAAGAGGATTTAATCATTATAAACTCCTGCGATAGCGTTTTATACACAAAGCAGTTGTAAATCTCATCTTCTTCTTCAAAAACCAATTCACCATCATTATCAGGGTTGGTCAATTTATATTTAAAAATGCGATTTGCTCTTAGAGTTTCTGGATCTTTTCTTGTGAAAAAGAGAGTATTGTTGTCTGCTGCCCAGGTGGAACCACCAGTGGTTAGAGGAACAGCTACATCCAGTAACTCACCTGTCTCGAGGTTTTTTACCATAAGAGTATATTCTCTTCTACCCTTTGTATCAATTCCAAAAGCGGCCAATTTATTATCAGGCGAGATATTCATCCCGGTAAACTTGTAAAAGTCGTGACCTTGAGCCATTTCATTTACATTAAATAGCAGCTCTTCTTTTTGAGTGGCGTCATTACGCCTGTAATAATATGGGTAGCTCTCACCTACTTCCATTTTGGTATAATACCAATATCCGTTAAATAGATAAGGAACCGATTCATCATCCTCTTTAAGTCTACCTTTTATTTCTTGAAAAAGAGATTCTTTAAGATCATCGGTATGAGCTGTCATGGCATCGTAATAATCATTCTCTTGTTCCAGATACGAAAGAACCTCTGGTGCGTCTCTTTCTCTCATCCAGTTGTAGTGGTCGATTCTTTGATGTCCGTGTTTTTCGTGAACGTGCGGTATTTTTTTTGCCACAGGTAACTTCATGTATGCTCTTTTTTTAACCGGCGCAAGATACGCAGATATTACCAAGCAATTGTCATCGTTAACTCACTATTCAATAAGCATTTCAAATCATGACTGTAAGGTTATAAATGTCTATTTTTGCAAATAAAATTTAGAGCTATGTTTGGAGATATGATGGGAATGATGGGAAAAATCAAAGAAGCCCAAGAAAAAGTAGAAGCTACAAAACAACGCATGGACAGTGTATTAATAGATGAAAAGTCCAGCGACAATCTGTTAAATGTTACGGTTACAGCTAGTAGAAAAATTAAAAACATCTCTATCGATCCAGAATTGTTAGAGGACCAGGAACAGTTAGAAGACTATTTAATTTTAACTCTTAATAAGGCATTAAGCAAAGCGGAAGGTATTTATGACCAAGAAGTAGCGGCAGCTGCAAAAGATGGAATGCCTAACATTCCAGGTATGGATATGTTTAAGTAACGATCAAACCTTTTTTCCTTGCGCATCCATTTCAGGTAGAGCATCTGGGTCATCCATACTTTTTTCATCGTAATCGTCAAGGTCAAAAGCATCCATTTGAGCACTGAGGCGTTTGGAGATTTTAACCAAGTATTTTGTATCCTCAGTTAATACTTCAACCGCTTCAATGGTTTCATTTTTATGGTTTTTGAAGGTTATGATGTCTTCATCGCCGTAACCAGCAGGATACTTTTCTACGAGTAACGCTACCATTTCTGGCGTGAGCTTTTTGTAGTCTACAATAACATTTTTCATAAGACTAGAATTTTGAGGTGTTCTAAAATTAGAAAAAACTAATTACACCTCAACTTCTTCTAGACATTTTTAACTTAAAAAAGAGCTTTTCAGGAAGTGAATAACGATTAAACTGTAGCCAATTCATTGAAAGCTAAAACAATATCCTCATTTTCCACCTTTTGATCAGTGACAAAATCGCCTATACTAGACAAAAGAACAAATCGTATTTCTCCATTGACATTCTTTTTATCATGAGCCATCAATTGAATCATATCTTGTATATCACGGTCAGTAAATGAAAAAGTAAAGCCAAGTCCTTTGTACCAGTTTTTAATAGAATTGTATTCTAATTGAGATAAACCAGTATATCTAGTACTTAAAAAGGACTCTACAAGTATTCCTGCAGCCACAGCCTCGCCGTGCAAAACATCAGGTTGATCTGGTTGAGTTAGGCAAAAAGATTCGATAGCATGACCTGCTGTATGCCCATAGTTAAGAGCTTTACGAGCCCCTTTTTCAGTAGGGTCGTTAACTACAACGTCATTTTTAATTACGGCGCTTTGAAAAATTAAATGATCAAATACGTCATTATAATAGTTTTTACCGGCATTAATCATGTCGTTCCAATATGCCTTATCAGCAATTAGACCGTGTTTAAACATCTCGATGCTTCCATTGACTAATTGCTGCTCATCTAGAGTACGTAAAAATCTTGTATCAATTAAAGTCATTATAGGTGGAACAATAACTCCTATTTGATTCTTAAGTGGTCCTAAGTCTACACCGTTTTTGCCGCCTATTGCTGCATCGACCATACCTAACAAACTGGTAGGAACGTGGATAAAATCAACACCTCTTTTAATAGTGCTAGCTACAAATCCACCTAGGTCTGTAATTACGCCACCACCTAGATTGATTACAAGACTGTTTCGGTCTATTCCTAATTCGACCATCGCGCTCCATACTCCACTACAAGTTTCAATTGACTTATGTTCTTCTCCAGGATCAATGGCGATTACTTCAATTCTACTTTCAGTTTTCAATTCTGGCATAAAAACTGGATAACAATGATCCATCGTGTTTTCATCGACCATTATGAAAATAGAGCTAGGTTGCTTAGTTTGTAGGTACTCATTAAGCTTAATGTAGCTTTCTTCTTGAAAATAGATGTTGAATAGGTGATTTTCAATTGATTCCATATATAGAGTCAAATATTTTTACTTTGATTAAAACTGTGCTTCCCTCGCCTATATATAGGCTTCGGTCGCGAAAGCTTACCGCTAAAAAATCGTTCAAAACCGGTAATTTTCTTAACATTGCCAAAAGTAAGTCCGACTGTGTGAAAAAGTCGATTTTTACGACAAAATTATCAGTTTCCTAAATCGTTTTCGCAATTATATTTGCATTATGGCAGACAATCCTTTTAATAATACAGAACGTGCATTTGCATTAAAGAGTAATACAGATTTAAAAAAATCTCATTTCATCTTTAAAATGATGGATAAACCATGGTTAGTAAACTTTGGTTCCAAAGCTACTGTACTAGCACTTAATTTAAACCTACCCATAAAAGGGCTTATTAAGAGCACCATTTTTGAACAATTCTGCGGTGGTACTACCGAGGATGAATGCATGCCACTTGTAGAAAAAATGTACAGTAAAGGTGTGAGCTCCATACTGGATTATAGCGTTGAAGGTAAAGAAGAGGAAGCAGAATTTGATAAGGTTGTGGACAAAAAAATCCAACTTATTAAAAAAGCTTCTACCAGTGAAGCGCTTTCCTTTGAAGTAGTAAAACCAACAGGTATTGGCCGCTTTTATATCTGGCAGAAGGTTACGGAAAAACAACCTCTTACTAGTCAAGAACAAGCAGAATGGGAACGCATACAGCAACGTGTTGACTTAATTTCAAAAACTGCTGCTCAGTACGATGTGGCGTTGCTCTACGATGGTGAGGAAAGTTGGATGCAAGACGCAGCCGATGATTTGATACGTGATATGATGTTGCGTTATAATAAAGACAAAGCCATAATTTATAATACGGTACAATGTTATCGTCATGATAGGTTAGAGTATATTAAAAACCTATATGAAGATGCGACCCAAAATAATTTTATTGTAGGAGCCAAAATAGTACGTGGTGCTTATATGGAGAAAGAAAGAGAACGTGCTGCCGAAATGGGTTATCAATCTCCTATTTGTATCAATAAAAAAGCAACCGATGCGATGTTCAATGACGTTATGCAGTTTATTCTTGATCGACTAGACCGCATCAAATTATGTATAGGAACTCATAATGAACACAGTACACTGCTAGCAATGGATATTCTTAAAGAAAAAGGAATACCTGCTAACCATAACGACGTTTGGTTCGGTCAACTTTATGGAATGAGCGATAATCTAACCTATAATCTTGCTCATAAAGGTCACAACACCTTTAAAATATTACCTTTTGGTCCAATTAAAGACGTGATGCCTTATTTGATTCGAAGAGCTCAAGAAAACACTTCTGTTGCAGGACAAATGGGTCGTGAATTGCTATTAATTAAAGAAGAAATTAAACGAAGAGGAATATAAAATTCCTCTTCATATAAATACACAAGGAATAGTAGGAAATTAACCTACTACTACCCTATTTTCAGATTTATCGATTACAGCTTGTGCTGCAGCGGCACCGTTAAGCATCGCCGCATTTAAAGAGGAATTACTCAAATGATCACCAGCAAGAAATACATGCTGCGTAAGTTGCGTTTCAGTACTTGGTAACGCATAATTAAGGTTATTAAGCACGGGCAACGCCTTCTTAATCTTGAAATATTTGATCATGTCACCTAGCTCTATTCCAGTTTCCTGCTTCAATTCTTGAGCAAGCAAACTTGATAGCTCTTCTTCGGTTTGTGTGTAATTCTTTACCACCGTAATACTTATTACTTTTTGATGATTTGGGAATACATCATGTAAAAAATGGAAATTATTAGCATATCCATTACCAGTGAGCAATCCAATAATAGGCTGTTTGAATCCTTCATGGTCGGTCTTAAAATAAAATACTGTAGTTTGTTTCCAGTCTTGTTGTTGGTTACGTAAGTTAGGTACAACATCACTTGCTGGCGTAGCAACTATAGTATAATCGCTTTGAACTTGACTACCATCCTTAAACGTTAATTGATTCCCGACTACCTCGAGTAATTCTTTATTGTAGTTAATGTCAATATCATTAGCGAGTTGTTCAGGAATAGCCTTAATTCCATTTGCAGGAACAGTTGCGTTTCCTGTTGCAAACATTTTGAATACAAACTCAAACATTCGGCTGCTCGTTACCAATTTATCCTCAAGAAATATTCCTGCATAAAAAGGCCTGAAAAAATTTTCAATAATTTTATCTGAAAAACCGTAATCTTTCAAGTATTGCTCGGTCGTTATCTCAGGTGTTGAAAATATGTCCGATAGTGATTTTTGTTTAAGCTTTCGCGAAAGCGTAAAAACCTTCCATTTATCTCCTAGGGTACCTATTCCAGCAAATATCGTAGGTAATAAAAATTTAAGATCTCTAGAGGCATCACCTAATTTGTAGGTACGGCCGTCTTTAAAGATTACAGCTCCAGGAGCAAATTTGATTAAGTCTAAAGAGGACGTGTCTAAATACTCTTTTACTGCTGGATATTCATCTAACATTACTTGAAAACCCAAATCCATTATTACGTTGTTCTCAACAATAGTATGTACGCGTCCACCTGGATGAGTGTTTTTATCAAATATGATAGGTTCGTATCCTTGATTTTTAAGAGTTTGAGCAGCTACAAGTCCACTTACTCCAGCACCAATAATGACTATCTTTTTATTCTCCATGCCACAAAAATAAGGTCGATCACTTAATAAAAGCTTATTTAGTTAAAGCTTAACAAATTAATAAGCAGCTCTATGTAATTTTAAGTATGTTGAATTTTCAAGAACTAAATGAAGTACCCGTAGATGAAAAAATCTGGGATACTACCGTACAGATGTACGACAATTTCATCGCCTTTTTACCTAGATTAGGTTTAGGTCTCGCTATTATCATACTGGGTACTTTAATCGCCACATTAATTGGGCGATTAACAACCAGTAGTGTAAAATTGCGCACCAAAGATCCCTTGATGAGCAGGTTCTTAGGACGTGCGATACGTTTTACTATTATCATCGTTTTTATCATGGTTGCTCTACGCGCTGCTGGATTGGGAGATATAAGCGCCGGTATACTGGCCACTGCTGGTGCAAGTGCCGTGGTACTAGGATTTGCTTTTAAAGATATAGGACAAAACTTTATTGCAGGAGTAATTTTAAGTTTTAATCGTCCTTTCAATGTTAATGATACCGTGGAGATAGGTGATAATTTTGGAAGAGTAAAAGCATTGATGTTTAGATACACAAAATTAAAATCATTTGATGGTAAGGATGTTTATATCCCAAATTCAGATGTGATAACTCAACCGGTTACCAATTATACTGAAGACGGATTCTATAGATGGGATTTTGTAGTAGGAATTGATTATGACGAGGATATAGAACTGGCTAAATCGACCATTATGCGAGCTCTAGAAAAGGATGAAAAAGTAATAAGTGATGAGAACCATGTGAATTACGTTATAGAAGATGAGCTTGCAACGAGTACCGTTAATTTAAAAGTTTTCTTTTGGGTAGATACATTAGATTTTGGTTGGAAAGCAAATAGCACGCGCGGTCGAGTGATAGGACGAGTAAAACGCGCACTAATGGAAGAAGGCTATTATTTACCGGCAGATATTCAGGAAATTAAACTGTACGGAAAGGATTCTGAATTACCTTTGTCACTCACTGATAAAAGACTGAAAAAAGATGCTTAAATTCTTTAAATATCTTGCTATTGTTGAAGGCTATTCCTTCCTTCTTATTTTATTTGTTACTATGCCATTGAAATACCTGGCTGACTTTGGTTTCCCCAACAAAATTGCTGGTATGGCACATGGTTTTTTATTCTTGGCTTATGTAGTAGTTGCCATATTAGTTGGAGCACAACTTAAATGGAAATTTAAAACTACTTTAATAGCCTTGGTCATGTCAGTTGTTCCTTTTGGAACATTTTGGTTTGAGGAAAAATACCTGGCTTAAACAGAATTTTAATATCGATAATTTCATAAAAATTGAAATAATCGATAATGTTGTTGAACTAGTCACCAAAAAACAGCAACAATGAGCAACAGCCTAACAGATTTAATGTGCCTTGACATTTACTTATCCAGTTTAAATGACAAAGAATACCAATCCATTCAAAAAGAATTAGAAACAGCTGAACCTAAAATGATGCCACTCCTGTCTTGGGATATCTTCATGGATGGTAATCACCGTTACACTTCTGCTCTTAAAAGAAAACAAGATCTCTTCTCCATAAAAAATTTAGCTAAGGAGAATCAGTGGAATAACAACATTGAAAATCTATTTGAGTCAATGGATTATGAAGCGATTATCGTCACTGACAAAGATCAAAAGATAATTTGGGTAAATGATGGATTTTCCGAAATGACAGGATATTCTACTCAATTTGCAATAAACAAAACACCACGATTCCTACAAGGAAACCAAACTAAAGAAGCTACTAAAAACCGTATACGTTTTAAAATTAAACAACATAAACCTTTTAGTGAGGTGATTGTAAATCATAGAAAAGATGGTACCACTTACAAATGTAAAGTGAACATCATTCCTTTATACCATAATCAGACAACGCACTATATTGCTTTTGAAAAACAAATTGCTTAAATAAATAGGCGATGTAGTTCCTTGATTAAGTAGTTATCCTATATTTTCTTATTATTTATTATTCTTTTTAATCCACCTGCGATAGGCAGCTGCATTAATATTGTGTTGTGTAAGTGTTTTAGCAAATTTGTGGTAACCAAAATTTTGTACGTCGGCAACGAAGTAAAAGTAATCGTGATTTTCTGGTTGTAGAACAGCATTAATAGCGTCAATATCGGGTGTTACGATAGGACCAGGTGGCAATCCAGCATTTTTATAGGTGTTGTATTCACTATCTATTTCTAAATGCTTATAAAGAACCTGTTTAATAACTTGATTGAAATCACCGTCCTTTTTCTTTTTTGCATAAATTACGGTAGGATCGGCATCTAGTTTTATATTCTTTTTTAGACGATTCAAATACACACCAGCTACTCTTGCACGCTCATCCTTCATTGCTGTTTCCTTATGAACAATACTTGCTAAAATGTAGGCTTGTGATGGAGAAAGGCGCTGCTTGCTAGCAAGACTTCTTCTATTCTCGTTCCAGTATTGCTGGTGATAGCTGTATAATTTATCTCTTAAAGAGGTTGCGGTGGTATTCCAATAACTGTCATACGTGTTAGGTAAAAATAAGGTCAAAGCCTCTTCCCTACTTACTCCTGCCTTATTAAGAAAAGTAGAATCGGTAAATGCTTTTAATAGACTTAAACTATCTGGTTCTACTTGAGCCGCAAGCCTTCCTGCTAGATCCTCAATTCGTTCCTGATTATTAAATCTAACTTTTACAGGAGTATTACCACTGCGCAGCGTATTAATGATATCGTTGTTAGAACTTCCTTTTTTAATTAGAAACCGACCTGCCTTTACATTTTCATGATATTTTTTGCGAACAGCCGTTTGATGCAACGCATCTCGATCTTTTACAGCATCGGCAAAAATTAGGAATGCCTTGTTATAATCTGCATCACTTGGTATGAATACCTCATAGGTTTCAGATTCAAAATTGGTATTGGGTGATAAGAAAGTGGTATAAACTTTATAGGCAAATCCTGCCATAAACAACAGTCCTACTAGGACTACTCCTAAAATAATTTTGCGGTATTTATTCATTAATCAATTGATAAATCAGTTCGTCTTTATAACCATCTGGAGTAGCGATCCAGTCTTTTTTTATTCCGCTTTCGCGAAAGCGTAATCTCTCAAACAACATTCTACTAGCTACATTATCCGTAGATATACTAGCATGTAGCTGGTGTAATCTAAGGTGTTTAAAAGCATATTCAATCATGAGTTGTAAACCAGCACGCGCGAGACCTTTTTTACGATGAGGTGTATCGATAACAATTCCAATTCCGGCACGATTATGAAATGGATCAAAATCATAGAGGTCTACCAAACCAGCAATTTGATCGCTATGGGTACAAATGGCTAGTCGCAGCTGCTTAACTTCATAAATATCTCGGTGAGCATTTTCTAAATACTCTCGTATAGTAAATCTAGAGTAAGGAGCTAGTAAATTACCTACTTCCCATAATTCAGGATCATTCTCTAGCTGATAGATGTATTCCATATCAGCCAGATCAACAGCGCGCAGGTAACAAGTTTCATTCCTCATCATCATATATTAATGTTTCCTTTAAAGACTTGCTGGGCTGGACCCGAAAGCCAAATATCAGTATAGCCATTATCTTGGTTTACAAAACGCACAGATAATTCGCCACCTGGAGTTACTAGTGAAACGTTTGTATTTGTCGTATGACTTGTAGCGTGCATGGCTAGAGCAACCGCAGTAACTCCTGTACCACAGCTATAGGTTTCATCCTCTACACCGCGTTCATAAGTACGCACTTTATAAGTACCGTGAGAGATGGGTTCAACAAAATTAATATTGGCGCCTTCATCACCATAAACTTCATGTCGCAACTTTCTTCCTTCCTCAACAACAGGATAATTATCAAGGTCTGCCACTAATTGCACATGGTGTGGTGATCCTGTATTTGTAAAGCAATAATCTCTATTATCGTCTACCTTATTGACATCAATCATTTGAAGGCTTATGGTTCCGTCGTCATTAACGACCGCATCGTGCTTACCGTCAATAGCATTAAAGGTAGTTTGCTTTTCAAAGATTCCTAAAAAGTGAGCAAAACTTACTATACAACGACCACCATTACCACACATAGTACTTTCATTACCATCTGAATTGAAGTAAACCATGTTAAAATCTAAATGAGCATGATTCTCTAATAAGATAAAACCGTCACCACCAATTCCAAATCTTCTGTCACAGATACGTGCAATTGTTTTGGCATCTTTTTTGGTAAAAGATAAATCGCGATTATCTACTATGACAAAATCGTTTCCTGTGCCTTGATACTTATAAAAGGTGAGTGAATCCATGATGCAAAAATACTATCAATTATACTAAAATTAAGGATGTAAATGCATTGTTTAATATGATATCAATCCATTGTTAATTAAGGTTAATTTGACGGTATAAAAACAATGAATTACATAATTTTAAGTTCAATAAGAAGCTAAAAAAGAAAGAAATGAAAAGTTTAATCAAAAATTTCGGTATGGCTGTTTTAGGTGGCGCTGTTGTTTTAGGTACTTATAAAATAGCCTTTGAACCAGAGTCACAAATTGCCGCACAACAATCACAACAAGTTGCTAATGAAGTACAAACACCAGTACTTCCTGTAAAGAATGTTAATTACACTAATTCTATAGAAGGTATCGATTTTACCGAAGCAGCAGAAAAAACAGTGCATGCTGTGGTCCACGTAAAAAATACTACTATAGCTCGTGGTGGTATGTCTATTGCCGATCTTATGTATGGTAGAACACCTTATCGCCAGGCAGTAGGAACTGGTAGCGGTGTTATTATAACTGGTGATGGGTATATCGTAACTAATAATCACGTTATTGAAAATGCACAAAGTCTAGAAGTGACATTAAATAATAACAAAACTTACAAGGCAGAACTCGTGGGAACTGAACCTAATAGTGATATTGCCCTATTAAAAATAGAAGCTGATGAAGAATTACCTTATGTAGTTTTTGGTGATAGCAATCAAGCTAAAATTGGTGAATGGGTACTGGCTGTAGGAAACCCTTTTAATCTTACAAGTACTGTTACCGCTGGGATTATAAGTGCAAAAGGACGTGATCTAGATGAACGCGATAGAAAAATGCAGTCTTTTATTCAAACTGATGCTGCTGTTAACCCAGGAAACTCAGGTGGCGCATTAGTCAATCAAAATGGGGAATTAATTGGTATCAATACCGCAATTGCTAGTCGAACTGGTTCCTATGTAGGATACTCTTTTGCAGTTCCATCAAATAACGCTCGTAAGATTATCGAGGATCTTATGGAATTTGGATTTGTACAGAAAGGGATGCTAGGAATATCAGGAACAGACCTTAATGGTAACATTGCTGATGAAATGGGAATTGATGAGAGTGAAGGAATATATGTTGCCAAAGTGGTTGAAAATTCTGGTGCTGCAAAAGCGAATCTAAAAAATGGTGACATTATTAAAAGTATTGATGGTTTAAAAATGAAAACCTTTGCAGATTTAACTGGATACATTTCGAGTAAAAATCCAGGTGATATTGTTTATGTGAGTTACCTAAGAAATGGAGTTCAAAAACAAGCTCAAATTGAAATAACAAAAAACAATACGGTTCTCATTCCTCAAATTGAAATGGAAGTACGTAATCTTTTTAAAGAGGATCAAAAGATATTTGATACTAAAAAAGGTGTACGTATCACAAGAACAACAGGTGAATTATCTAGATATGACATGAGAGATTATATCATCACCAAGGTGAATGATTATGAAATTACGAATATTGACGATTTACAAGAAATTTTAAGAGAAGTAAATCCTAGAGAGACACTATTGATTCAAATGAAAAACAGTCGTGGCGAAGTAGAACGATTTAGATATACAATAGATTAATTAGAAATGTTGGTTAATAAAGTACCGCTATCTTTATTTCAAGATAGCGGTATTTTTTATTGATCAACCAATTGAGCGTCATAATTCATGAAAGTTCTACTAGTAGAAGTAACATAAATTTTTGAAAATCCATGTTTTAAAAATTCAATAACAAACTCATGGTTCTCATCCTTACCAGAAGCATTAAATTTTCTAGTTATCATCTTCCTTTCTTCATTAATAATGATTTCATCATCACTTATGGGAGCTTCCACTACAATTCCAGGATTAGACATATAACGTGTAGAAAGCCTTTGTTCTCCATAAAAAGGAAGTTGAGTAAACAAGGAATCATTTCTTAACTCAAAAGTTACAGACTCACCTGATAGGTTTATACGATTGGGAGAATCACCTCTTTGCATCGTGACTTGGGTTAATACCTGATTAGTAGCATTTGTATTAAAGGGGTACGCTACAGTTACATCAAGTTTAAAGTCATTAGTCGCAATACCTTTTACACGATTAAAATCTTCGACCGTATAAGTTTTAGAAGAACTACATCCTATTATAAAAAATAAACATAAAAATAGAGAGAAACGCATTTTTATTTTAAAGTTACCTATTTAAATTCTTAAAACACTTAATATTCTAATAATTAACGTATTAGTGAAAAATGACCCGTGATGGATTTATTATCATAGTCCAATTTGAACCAGTAATCACTACTTGGTAAAGGTTGCCCGTTGTATGTACCATCCCATCCCACTCTAACTGCAATATCATTTATCTCCTTGATCAACTTACCGTGTCTATCAAATATTTGGAGTCTGGCATCTGGGAAGTTTCTTAACCCTTCAAAATTAAAATAGTCATTAAAACCATCTTGATTAGGAGTAAAAAACTGAGGTATAATTATTCTGTTGTATTCTTGTTGAACTACCGTACAATTTAGTCTATCACGAACAAAAACAGTTACTTGAGTAAAGGTAGTAATATCAAAATTTGGCAAATCAGACCACCTTAAGCCGTCAATACTGTATTGAAAATTTGACAAGTCAGTATTAGACAGTGTTACTTGTAAATCATTTCCAATAACGATTATTTCATCAATTATAGGAGCTTCGGTAATTGTTACAGTAAATGTCGCTGTAGAAGAACAACCGTCGTTGTTAATTACTTCTACGGTATAAATTCCTTCAGTATCAACTTCAATAGTTGGTGTACCTTCTCCTGTGCTCCATACGTAACTTGCTGGTGAGAATTGAGGATCTAGCACTACCGTTTCATCAGGACAAATTTCGTAATCTTGACTCGTAACATTTGGACTATTGAAGGCTAGGAAATCAATAGCAACTCTAGAATTTGAAACACAACCGCTTTGAATATCAACGGTTTCAACGTAATAAGTTCCTGGGATGGTTGTGGTATAATCATTGGAATCATCATGAATAGAGGTTCCACCTGTAGGCACGGTGTACCAAAAAGCGGTGGTCCCATTAGGCAAGGTTACTTCCATTTCTTCAGAAATACCATCACAAGCAATCACTGGATTTTGAACTGGAACTGCTAGCGGAACTGTAACATCACGAAATTCGAAAACATCAGAAAAGTTTACGCATTGTGAATTGGATAAATTAACAGCATCTTCGGCTACTTTGACTCTATAAAAAATAGTGTCGTTTAAATTAGGTGTAGTAAATGTAGGTCCATTCTGTCCTAAAATATCAGTAAAAATAACACCATCATCGCTTTGCTGCCATTGATACTCTGGGTTGTGAATATGGAACTTACCGTACTTGCCGATAAAGTAATGGATTGTGCAGGATCATCCTCACATTTTGTAACAACGGTATTATTAGCCGTATCAATTATTTGTGTGGTATCGCCACAAGTTCTAAAAACGATATCATCGATAGCTAGGTCATTACCGCAACCACCAGCACCTTCATTTATTAGTTTTAAAATACATCCATTTTGTCCGGTTGCAGTGGTAAAAGTAAGACCGTATTGTTTCCATGTAGGTGCAGGTTGTGAAAACTCAGGTGGCATTGCACCGCTTGCTAGTAAGGTGGAATCGGTAATGTCCCAAATTTCAAATCTTACCTGTATAGGAATTTCTCCAGCGCCACAAGGATTGTTATTATCCAATATATTGATCACCCAGGCACTAAATTCATAAGGTGTATTTTCACACAAGCCTGTTATCGGAGTCTGATAAAATAAACCTGCGGTAAAATCGGCATTTACTAAAAGCATTTTTCCATTAGGATCTCCTGTATGATCTGGAGCATCCCAAAAACTACCCAATTGTTGCATATTACTAGAGATGGTATATTCTCCATCTTGAATACCACTATTAACGTATGTGTAGGTAGTTACATTTGCTGGTAAAGCAGGCCCATTGGTAGTTCCTGATCCAAAGGTTTCGGTAAAAATGGTAGGTCCAATTTCACCATCGCAAAATGATAATTGCGCTTTCGCGAAAGCGAAATAAAATAATACTAAAAGAGTTACAGCTATCTTTTTCATTGAGTGCAAGATAACTAAGGTTGCTGATACTTTAACTTATAAATATATAAAGGTATTGACAGTAAATTAACAAAATTTATAAAGAGTGCTAAAGTGATATTAAGGTAAACTAAAAACAAAGAAATTCTATAACAACTGTTGTATCTTTAAAATAAAAATTATGACTATACAGTTTAATTACGACGGAGTTTCTGGAAGTGAAAGACTAGAAAACTATACCAAAGAAAAGCTACAAACGATTTTTGAACGTTATGACTGGGTAACACGTGCAGATGTGTTTTTCAAAACAGAAAATACGTCGAGTGATCAAACGGGTATGATATCCCAAATAAGGTTAAGTGCTCCTGGACCGAGACTTTTTGCTGAGGAGTCGCACGATAATTTTGAAGAAGGAATTTCAAAAGTTATTACTCAACTGAAAACTCAATGTGAGAAGAGAAAAGCGACAATAGTAAAGCATTAAAAATGGGAGTTCTTGCAAAATCCAGTCGTGAAGTAAGTATTTTTTACGATTCTAATAAAAAATTACACAAGGAAGTGTATGCTTACCTAGTGAGTAGTGGCAAATCAATTAATCAACGTGATATAAATAAATTTGATATTACTGGAACTATATATGCAGAACTTATTGAATTACTAGAATGTGATATTATCGATTTAATCGACACTAGTCATGAGAAATATCAAGGTGGTGATAGTATTGAATTTAATGACGGTGTTGATGTTTTACGCAATCAACCAGAATTATTGCGCTTTCCGATTCTAGTAAATGATAAAAAAGCTTTACAAGCTAAATCAATGAGCGACGCAATAAAGTTTTTTGATCCAGACACTGCACAAGTGAGAATACCTTAAGTATTTTTACATCATGATTTGGACAGGATTTATAATAATGGTCAGCATCTTTTTGATGCTTGACCTTTTTGTTTTTAATAGAAAGGCTCATGTTATAGGAACTAAAGAGGCTAGTAAATACACTGCTCTTTGGGTAAGTATCGCTGTAGCTTTTACAGGTGCCATTTACCTGATATATGACAATGGACTTGTAGACAATCCTGAAAACATGACAGCGATTGATGCATCTATTAAATACATTACTGGATATCTTATTGAGTTGTCGTTAAGCATAGACAACATTTTTGTGATTGCGGTTATTTTTGGCTCGTTTAATATTGCTCCCAAATACCAGCACCGAGTTTTGTTTTGGGGAATTGTTGGTGCTTTAGTTTTTAGAGCCTTAATGATTTTGTTTGGCGTTGCCTTAATTAACAAAGTAAGCTGGATGACTTATGTTTTTGGGTTATTTCTACTGTATACGGCTTTTAAAATGCTCAAGAACAATGACGAAGAATTTGATCCTGCACAAAGTCCCATCTATAAACTAGTACGCAAATTTTTACCAGTTACAGATCAAATTAATGGGCAGCAGCTCTTTATCAGAAAAATGGGTAAAAGAATTGCAACCCCATTATTTTTGGCCTTGGTGGTCATCGAATTGACCGATGTTCTTTTTGCTCTAGATTCTATACCGGCTATTCTAGCTATCACGGCTGATCCCTTTTTGGTTTTCACAAGTAACATTCTTGCCATAATGGGATTGAGAAGTATGTACTTTTTCCTAACCAATCTATTAAATAAGTTCCAATACATTCATTATAGTCTAGTAGCCATACTGGGTTTTGTGGGTATCAAAATGTTATTAGTTCATCATATACATTTTCCAGAATGGTTGTCACTCGGATTTATATTTATAGCTTTACTGGCTGGTGCTTTGGCATCTAGAATGAAAAAAAAATAATCTCATTAATCTCTCCTTATTATGTTCAAATGGTTGCAAGCGATGATAGGTAAATCATCAAAAACGAGCGAGTCTTTAATGAAGGAGCTGGCGCAAAAAGTAAAAATTGCAGAAAAGGATTTAGCTTTATTAAAAGAAGAACTGAATAAAATTGTCATTACGGCTACAGGTTATAATAAGGTTAAAGACATAGACCAAAATGCATTTTTAAAAATTCAAAAAAAAGATTCTAAAGGCTTGATCATACCATTAAGAGGAGTATTCCCTATTGATGGCGAGTCTAAAGCTTTTTATTTTGATGATCATAAAGCGACTTCGATCGGTCCGTATTGTGAATTAAGCACGGTTGATTATGACGAATTCCCTATACAAGAATACTACCAGAAATTAACCGTAAATAGCTTACCGATTTGGGAAGAGGTAATTCATAGATATCCAGAATTACATAAATTAATAGTAAAGCTTGCTCCTGAATTTCCTTGGACATTATACAAAACAGCAAAAAGCCAAATCATCACTCCTACACCTTTAATTCAATTGGGTGGATATCCTCAATGGATCATCAATGATATCGATTTTAGAAAAATAAAAGGTAAAGAATTAAAGTTTCAATATCTTAATTCTAGGAGTAGAAAAGGTTACTTTGAGTTTGAATCAGAAGGAAATTTAGGAGATTTATGCTTTTTTCAACGAGATTAACGACAGTTAAACGTTTTTAGAGAAATAGCCAAGTAAATACATATTCATTCCCCTTTTTCTGTATTAAAATTGTTTCCCCTTAAACTTTTAATACATGAAAACCCTAGAACCATTAATCCCTACCGAAATAAAGTTTGGAAGGAATATGGAATATAGATTTAAATGGACTCCACTTACCGATTCACTTACAGGTGGTAAAAGCACTGGAAAAATAATTCAACACGATCATTATGTTGAATTTTGTGGTACTATTAAATCCGTCAATAATTCCTCGTGGAGCATGTTGAGATCTCACAAACTTGAACAAGATTTAAGTGAGGTGAAATTCATAGAAATTAAATTGAGAACCGATGGTAGACCCGTTGCTTTTGAAATAGAGTTCAATCCAGGTGTTCAACAAGAAAAATACGGATACATGATTCGTATGCATAAGAATACTTGGAAAACCATAAAGCTACCCATCAATCATTTCAAGCGTGTCCTATTTCACAACATTATTCCTGGAGAAATTGATAAAGAAAACTTGAAAAAAGTTTTAAGATATAATTTCTATATATCCGATGGTATTGTAGGTGATTATAGTATCGATGTAGAATACATTAAGTTTTTATAATAAAAAAGGTGCTTTTACGAGCACCTTTTTTATTTGTTATTTTAATTAATATTGTTCATTCTCATTAGGAAAGTCTTTTGCTTTAACATCCTTAACGTAGGAACTTACTGCATCACCCATTTCCTCATAAAGATTTAAATACCTACGTAAAAAACGTGGATTAAATTCATGTGTCATTCCAAACATATCATGAGAAACTAATACCTGACCATCAACTCCAGCACCAGCACCTATACCAATTACAGGTATACTTAATTGACTTGCTACTTTTTCTGCAAGAGCAGCGGGAACTTTTTCTAGCACTAGAGCAAAACAACCCCATTTTTCGAGCAATAATGCATCTTCAATAAGCTTTTCCGCTTCGGCTTCTTCTTTAGCACGTACTGTATAAGTACCAAATTTATATATACTTTGAGGTGTAAGTCCTAGATGGCCCATTACCGGTATACCTGCGTGTAAAATACGTTTTATGGATTCCTTTACTTCTCTTCCTCCTTCTAGTTTTACGCTGTGTCCACCACTTTCCTTCATTATTCTAATCGCACTGCGCAAGGCCTCTTTAGGATCACTTTGATAACTACCAAAAGGTAAATCTACAACAACCAGCGAGCGCTCTGCGGCTCTTACAACACTACTCGCATGATAAATCATTTGATCCAGTGTTATAGGTAGTGTTGTCTCGTGACCTGCCATTACGTTACTAGCGCTATCTCCTACTAGAATCACATCAACGCCACCACTATCTACTATTTTGGCCATGGTATAATCATAAGCAGTAAGCATAGAGATTTTTTCTCCATTGGCCTTCATTTCGGATAATGATTTAACGGTTATTCTTTTATATTGCTTCTTTGCTACAGACATAATCTTGTTTTATGAAGTAAAAATACTAATATTACCATTCAATTAGATATTATGAACAGGAAAGCTTTATTAATGATGGTTTGTGTTTGTTTCGCTTTCGCGAAAGCGTACTCTCAACAACCGGTAGAACAAGATTCCATTGCACAAGACTCTATTAATGAAATGGTGAAACCGATGAAAAAGTCTCCTGTAGAGGCTGTACGTGATTTTTTCGATGCGTTTCATGCGCAGGATAGCGTTGCTCTAGACCAGTCCATGGCCGATAATCTGATGCTATTCTCTTATATTAAGTCTCGTTCTAAAGGAAATTCAATGGAAAAGGCGAGTAAGTCTGCCTTTATGAATAGCATTTTAAATATTCCAGAAAACATGACCTTTAAGGAAACGCTTATAGAAATTAGTCATACAACTTTTGAGGATATTGCAACGGTCCATACAACCTACGAATTTCATGTCAATGGTCAGTTTTCACATAGTGGTGTCAACGTATTTACCATGGTTTATTACAATGATAAATGGTTGATAACTGGAATTACGGACACTCGGAATATGCTTTACTAATTTCAATAAAAAAAGACCTGTGTTTAAACAGGTCTTTTTTTAATCCGCAATAATTTAAAACTACTGATTTCCTAGAATTATAGGTAAACCACCATTATCAGAACTACCTACAACGATCACTTTAGAATTAGGTGATTCAGCAAGTTTTAAGGTAGCCTCAATACCTTTTTCCATTAAAATTTTATCAGTAAGTGATTTACTTAAAATATCATTTGCTGCAGCCTTACCTTGTGCGTCAATTCTTTGACGTTCTGCTTCTTTTTGAGCCTTTACCAGTCTAAACTCGTACTCTTGAGCTTCTTGTTCCTGTCTTAACTTACGTTCAATAGCATCATTAATTTTAGGTGGTAACTTTACCTCTTTAACAAACACCTTGTTCACTGTAAGGTATTGTCCTTCTAATTCCTTAGTAAGTTCAGACATGATTTCACTTACAATAATTTCCTTCTTAGAAGAATAAAGTTGCTCAGGAGTGTAACGACCAACTACTGATCTGGTAGCAGCGTTAATGGCAGGATCAAGGATAGTTTCTACATAATTTGCTCCTTTTTCCTTATACAACCTAGGTAGGTTATCATATTCTGGTTGAAACCACACCGTACCTTCAACAGTTACTTTAAGACCGTTTACCGAAAGTACTTCCATACTATCAGAAAATGATTGTTGTTTCACTCTAAACTCCGTCATATCATTCCACGGTGCAATGATATGAAATCCTTCTCCATAGGTTTTACTGGTATCAACACCAGAAAAGAAGTTGAATAGAACACCTGCTTCACCAGCGCCTATATTAACTGAACTTTTAAATAAAATAATAATAGCTAATACAATTCCTATGGCAAATAGGATTCCAGCCTTTGGTAATTTTTCCATAATCTAATTTTAAATTAATCCGTTGTACTTCCTGATAAACCATTCTAGTCCTAAGGACAAAAGCATAACTCCTAATAAATAGTACCAATCAATTAAAGAGGAATATTTAAGAGTTGCTTTTTCGATTGTTTTATACTTAGATTCATCAAGTAGTTCATCTAGTACTTTATTGGTCTCGCCAGCATAAAAAATATTACTAGAATCAATTAAAGAATTGAAAGAGCTAGAATTTGCACTGGTAAATTGTTTTTCAATGTCAAACTCGAGTATGCTTATTTTTCCAGATTGAGTTAAAACATCATTTTCAACTTTTACTGTAAAGTTATAATCTGCTGGTTCTATATCTGAAAGATTTACCTTATAGGTATTATTAGAGAGAACAAATGGCCTAATTATTTTCTCACTGGTTTCAAGATTAGTTAAATAAAGATTTAGAATACCACTGTCTTCAAACTCGTAGTTTTTGTTTAAAAACATAGCATTGATTATTATTTCATTGTTTTGATAATAAAAGGAATTATAATCTACATCTAGTCGCTTACGTTTTTTATTACTTGCTAGTAGTTGCACCTGACTACTCACTAAATCGTCAAAATTTGTAAAAGAGGTTGACTCTATAAAACTTTGTGATCGCCATCTCCATAATCCTGCACCCATTGTAACAGAATGTCGGTTGGTATTTTCCTCATAATTAAACCATAAAGGATCGGCTGTTTCTACAGATCCTATTTGTTTATAGAAAAGTATATCAATAGGTGTATTAAAACTTACCATTCCAAAAGGCGCTCTTACTGGTGGATAATCATTAAATGAAAATGAATCTACATTATAGGCTGTAAAATTTTCATTAAGAATGGGTTGCACCTCATCAACATCCTTTGAGTTTTCGATTGAAAAGGCGTTTTGTAAAGAATTGATCATTTGAATATCTGGAGATTCTCCCAGTAACCACCAAGTGTTTTTACCCAATAACTTTACCTGATTCATAATTGGCTTTAAGTCCTCGTTGACACCATAAAAAATAATTAAGTTATACTCATTTAGATTAGAAACTTTATCGGGATTCACAATCTCAACTGTTCTTTGTTGATTGCTTTCAATGGCTTTACGCAACGCACCTACGTCAGGATGCATGCTAGCTGTAATAATGACCACCTTGGTTTGTTGATCAATTACTTCAACAGCAAAATTTCTATAATTGTTTGAGGTATTTTTCTCTTCTGTAAAAGGTTCTATAGCGATTTGGTACCGTTGAGTACCTATGGAAGTACTTTCTAATAAGGCCGAAACTACAGTACTAGAATTAATTTTGGAGAATGTTAGATTTTCTCGATAAACAATTTGGTTACCATTCTTGATTGTAAGTCTCGATTCTCTTGAAACATCTCCTGTATATTGAACAAAAATCTCAACAGGAAATTCATTTTTTAAATAAGAATATTTATTAACATTTACCTGTCCTATTCTAAAATCGTCATAAACAGTCGTATCCCCATAAATTATAGGAAAAAGTGATTCAGGATTATTTAATTTGGTGAAAGCTAGATCCCTACCTCTACTTTGATTTCCATCTGTAAGCAGTAAAGTAACATTATTTCTTGATTTAAAAAGCTCTTGATTCTTGGATAACCCGTTTGAGATATTAGTAGCGTCACCTTTAAAACTTAAACTATCAAAGGGTTTAAAATTATCGTCTAGTGCAAATGTTCTTATTTCAAACTTTTCAACTAAATCTTCATTTTGAATCAGGCTTTGATAATCCGAGTTGAGTTGTTCGCTAGCATTAAGATAATCTATGGATTTAGATTGATCCAATAGAATGGAAAGAACCGGCTTTTCATCCTGAAAGGATTTTGTAACAAACTTTGGATTAATCAATAAAAAAGCTGCACTTAGAACAGAAATGAACCTAAGTACAGCTAAGTAATATAAACTATTTGATAAACGCTTTTCTTTAAAAAAATAGGAATACCAAGCAAATAATGCGCTAGCGATTACCGCTACTCCTATCCATAAATAATAAGCAGTTTGCAAGATAATTAATGGTTTAAGTTAACATTCCACCATCAACATTAAGTACTTGACCAGTAATGTAAGCAGATAAATCACTAGCTAGAAATACGCATGCATTTGCCACATCTTCTGGAGTACCACCTCTTTTAAGAGGAATTCCGTCTCTCCATCCTTGTACCGTTTTCTCATCTAGTGCACCGGTCATTTCAGTTTCAATAAAACCAGGAGCAATAGCATTACAACGTATATTACGAGATCCCAATTCCAGAGCGACAGATTTTGTAAAACCTAAGATACCAGCTTTTGATGCGGCATAATTGGTTTGTCCTGCATTACCTTTAACACCAACCACACTACTCATATTGATAATGCTTCCCTTACGTTGTTTTAACATGGTACGTTGTACAGCTTTAGTCATGTTAAAAACAGACTTTAAGTTTACCTCAATCACCTTGTCAAAATCCTCTTCACTTATACGCATAAGTAAATTATCCTTGGTTATCCCAGCATTATTTATCAATACATCTATAGTATCAAAATCATTTGAGACCGCTTCTATGAGTTCCTGAGCTTGATTGAAGTCTGCAGCATTGCTCTTATAAGCTTTTGCTTTAACTCCTAGGTCAGTTAACTCTTTTTCCAATTCTAGAGCTGGTGCTTCAGAACTTGCGTAGGTAAAAGCAACATTGGCACCATTTTCTGCAAAAACACGTGCAATCCCTTTACCTATTCCACGGCTTGCGCCAGTGATGATTACATTTTTTCCTTCCAGTAATTTCATAAGGTTTGGTATTTATAAAAATAAAACTCAATGGAACACACTGTGTTCCATTGAGTTTTAAGAAAATCTATAATTATTTTCCTAGAACTTCGGCAACTTTTTTACCTATCTCTGCTGGAGAATCAACAACGTGAATACCACATTCTCTCATAATTGCTTTCTTAGCTTGAGCAGTATCTTCAGATCCACCAACAATCGCACCTGCGTGACCCATTGTACGTCCAGCAGGAGCAGTTTCACCTGCGATAAAACCAACAACTGGTTTTTTATTACCTGTTTCTTTAATCCATCTAGCAGCATCAGCTTCTAACTGACCACCTATTTCACCTATCATTACGATAGCCTCAGTTTCTGGGTCATTCATAAATAATTCAACGGCTTCCTTTGTAGTCGTTCCAATAATTGGATCACCACCAATTCCTATTGCTGTAGAAATACCATAGCCTTGTTTTACTACCTGGTCAGAAGCTTCATAAGTAAGTGTTCCAGATTTTGATACAATTCCTACTTTACCTTCTTTAAATACAAAACCTGGCATAATACCAACTTTTGCCTCACCTGGAGTAATTACACCAGGACAGTTAGGACCAACTAATCTACAGTCCTTATCCTTGATATAATCGGCAGCTTTTACCATATCTGCCACAGGAATACCTTCAGTAATAGTAATGATTACTTTGATACCTGCGTCAGCAGCTTCCTTAATAGCATCAGCAGCAAATGCTGGTGGAACAAAAATAATTGTTGTATCGGCGTTTACCTTTTCAACAGCCTCTTTAACCGTATTAAAAACTGGCTTACCTAGGTGTTCTTGACCACCTTTACCTGGAGTAACTCCACCTACAACGTTTGTACCGTATTCAATCATTTGACCAGCATGAAAAGTACCTTCACTACCAGTAAATCCTTGAACTATAATATTTGAATCCTTATTTACTAAAACACTCATTTATATGTATTTATACTTATTAAATTAACTTTCTTTTTCACTAGGATGACTAGAATGATGCGCTTCAATAATTCTGTCATCTTGAACTTTAAAAATACTAATAAAATAGCCTATAGGCATTTCTTCATTAGGATTTTCAAAGGTACGCACGTAAAGTGTGAATCGCGCAGCAACTTCGCTTTTATTATTTGCAAGAATATGAGTAACATCAGTTCTCATAACCTCATAATTATCAGTATTTGACTTGTACAAGTCTAGGTAAGATTGATAATCGAATACATTAAATCCTGAACTGGAATGCCAGTATACTTTTAAATCTTTATGAAAAAATTCTGGGAATTGTGAACTATCTACAAATACCTGAGAATCTAAAAACGATTGAACTATTTTTTTTGCTGACACTTCTTATAATTTTTTGACTAAATTAGGCAACATTCTTAGGGCAGCCAACTCTTTAAACTTTTCTTTTGCATTAATTGCTGGTGAACCAAATAGGGCCTCGCCTGGTTGAATGTCTTTAGACACTCCACTTTGTGCCATAACCTCACAACCTTCTCCTAGTTTAACATCGCTGCGCACACCTACCTGACCCCATAATTTTACGTTGTCCTCAATGACTACACAGCCCGCAATACCTACTTGACTGGCTATAAGTACATGTCTACCCAAAACAGTATCATGTCCTATGTGAACCTGATTATCCAACTTTGACCCATAACCAATAGTAGTATCGCCAGAGACACCTCTATCAATGGTACACAAAGCACCTATTTCAACTTGATCCTCAATAACTACTCTACCGTTACTCAATAGTTTATCATATCCAGCTTCTCTCCTTTTATAATAAAAAGCATCTCCGCCTAAAACTGTACCAGCGTGTATAATAACATTATCACCTATGATACAACGATCGCCTATCGATACATTGGCATGTATAACCGTGTTTTCACCTACTACAACCTCATTTCCTAGGCTAGCTGTGGGATGAATTAATGCCGTGGTGGCTATTGTTGTGTTCGCTTTCGCGAAAGCGTTAAAAGGAACAAAATGTTGAGTCAACTTATTGAAATCCCTAAAAGGATCGTCTGATATTAGTAAGGCTTTACCATCTGGACAATCTACTTTTTTGTTTATTAAAACAATGGTGGCTGCACTGTTTAATGCCTTATCGTAATATTTAGGATGATCAACAAATACAATATCTCCTGGAGTTACAACATGAATCTCGTTCATTCCTGTTACAGGAAAGTCTGCTGGCCCAACAAATTCACATTTGATCAGGTCAGCAATAAAATCTAGTCTATGAGTTTGATTGAATTTCACCTATTCCTTGATACGCTCGTGATAAGCTCCTTTTTCTGTATCGATTCTTATCTTATCACCTTCATTAATAAATAAAGGAACCATTACTCGTTCACCTGTTTCTACGGTAGCTGGTTTTGTAGCGTTTGTAGCTGTGTTACCTTTTACACCAGGTTCTGTCGCTGTAACTTCTAATATTACATATTGAGGCATATCAACTGAAAGTGGTGAGTCGTCCTCTGTATTAATTTGAATTTTCACATTTTCACCTTCTTTAAGAAGACCAGGAGCATCTAGACTACTTTCTGGTAGCTGGATTTGCTCATAGGTATCGGTATTCATAAAGTGGTAGGCCTCACCATCATTATACAAATACTGGAATGTATGAGTTTCAACACGGATTTCATCAATTTTATGACCTGCAGAAAAGGTATTATCGATAACCTTACCAGTAGTAACACTTTTAAGTTTTGTTCTTACAAATGCTGGTCCTTTACCAGGTTTTACGTGTAAAAATTCAATGATTTTATATATATCGTGATTATAACGTATACATAATCCTTTTCTAATGTCGCTTGTATTTGCCATATATTCTTAATTGTTGCGCACGTATCCTCTCATGATACCTCGCTTAGAGTTTTTAATAAATTCTATAATTTCATCACGCTCGTTTGAAGCGCTCATTTCTGCCTCGATGATTTGAACCGCTTGTGAAACGTTATAGTTCTTTTGATATAAAATGCGATAGATATCTTGAATCTCTCGTATTTTTTCTAGTTCAAAACCTCGTCTTCTTAATCCTACCGAATTAATACCTACGTAACTTAAAGGTTCTCTACCTGCTTTAACGTATGGTGGTACATCTTTACGCACCAACGATCCACCGGTAACAAATGCATGATTCCCTATTTGACAGAATTGTTGAACGGCCGCCATTCCCGCTAGCACCACATGATCTCCTACGGTTATATGACCTGCAAGTGTACTGTTATTTGAGAAAATACAATTATCTCCAACAACACAATCATGTGCAATATGGCAATAAGCCATAATCCAACAATTTTTACCAATGATAGTTTTCATTTTATCACTAGTACCACGGTTAATCGTTACGCATTCTCTAATGGTAGTACCATCTCCTATGACAGTGGTAGTTTCTTCATCTTCAAACTTTTTATCCTGCGGTATTGCAGATATAACTGCTCCTGGAAAAATGCTTACATTTTTACCTATACGGGCACCTTCCATGATAGTAACGTTTGATCCTATCCAGGAACCTTCACCTATTACTACATTGTTATGAATAGTAGCAAATGGTTCAATGACTACATTTTTTGCAATTTTTGCTCCTGGATGTACGTATGCTAAAGGTTGATTCATTTATTTTTCTTTTGAAATTTGAGCCATAAGCTCTGCTTCGGCACATAAAACGCCGTTTGCATAAGCATATGCTTGCATGTGAGCAATTCCTCTTCTTATAGGAGTGATTAGATCACATTTAAAAATTAAGGTATCTCCAGGTACTACTTTACGTTTAAATTTAACGTTATCGATTTTCATAAAGAAAGTGAGGTAGTTTTCAGGATCTGGAACGGTGCTTAGTACTAATATACCACCATTTTGAGCCATTGCCTCTACTATAAGAACACCTGGCATAACCGGTTGTCCAGGAAAGTGACCTACAAAAAATGGTTCATTCATGGTCACATTCTTGAGTCCGATTACCTGACTATCAGTCAAAGTAAAAATTTTATCTACCAACAAGAATGGTGGACGGTGAGGTAACATAGCCATAATTTGATTGACGTCCATAAGTGGTGTTTGATTGACATCAATATCAGGTACATTTTCTCTAATATCCTTTTTTATAATCTTGGCCATTTTCTTTGCAAATTGAGTGTTTACAAAGTGACCTGGTTTTGTTGCAATAACTTTACCGCGTATTCTATAACCTATCAAAGCAAGATCACCGATTACATCTAATAATTTATGACGTGCTGCCTCATTAGGGTGATGTAACTCTAGGTTATCTAAAATACCATTAGGTTTTACACTTATATTTTCCTTGTTGAACGCTTTTTTCAAGCTGTTCATAGTTTTCTCAGAAATCTCTTTATCTACATAAACTATCGCATTATTAAGATCACCACCTTGAATAAGTCCGTGGTCCAGTAACATCTCTAATTCATGTAAAAAGCTAAAGGTTCTTGCTTCTGATATTTCTGATTTAAAATCTGATAATTTTTCAAGAGTAGCATTTTGAGTACCTAATACTTTAGTACCAAAATCAACCATTGTGGTTACTTGGTATTTATCAGAAGGCATCAAAATAATCTCGCTACCTGTTTCCTCATCTTTGTAAGAAATGATTTCCTTGACTACAAATTCTTGACGTTTTGCATCTAATTCCTTGATACCAGCCTTTTCAAGAGCTTCAATAAAAAACTTAGAGGATCCATCCATAATTGGTGGTTCACTACTATTGATTTCTATAAGACAATTGTCTATTTCCAGTCCTACAAGGGCAGCAAGTACATGCTCGCAAGTATTGATTTGTACTCCTCGTTTATCAAGGGTTGTTCCTCTTTTAGTATCAGTAACATAAGCAGCTAGTGCTTCAATAACTGGTTCTCCTTCAAGATCAACTCTTTGAAAGGCATAACCATGATCTGCCGGAGCTGGTTTAAATACTAGAGTAACTTCTTTACCTGTATGTAATCCTACACCAGATAAGGTGACCTCACGGTCGATTGTTGTTTGATTAATGTCTGTGACAGTCATAATGACTAACGTTTTTCTAGGTCAGTAATGCGTTTTTCGATTTTTGGCAAATTTTTGAAATACACGTAGGAACGGTTCCAATCACCGTAATCAAAGGCTGGCGATCCTTGTATATTTGAATTTGATTTTATATTTCTTCCTACTCCACTTTGAGCTTGGATACCGACATTATCACCTATTGTGATATGCCCTACTATTCCTACTTGACCACCTATCCTGCAATTTTTCCTACCTTGGTAGAACCTGCAACGCCCGTTTGGGCTGCAATAACCGTATTTTCACCTATCTCAACATTGTGAGCTATTTGAATTTGGTTATCCAACTTGGCTCCTTTCCTTATTATAGTACTACCTAGAGTAGCCCTATCAATAGTTGAAAGAGCACCTACATCAACATGATCTTCAATAATTACATTACCTGTTTGTGGTACCTTACTATAAGTACCATCAGGATTAGGTGAAAAACCAAAACCATCGGCTCCTATCACACAACCAGAATTGATTACTACTCGATTACCGATTACACAATCTGATAATACTTGAGCCGATGAGAAAATTACAGAATGATCACCTATTGTAACGTTGTCACCTATATGTGATTGTGGAAAAATCTTTACTCCATTACCTATTTTCACATTCTCACCTATGTAAGCAAAAGCACCTACATAGACATCATCACCTAGTTGTGCAGTTTCATGAATAAAACTAGGTTGTTCTATACCTGTTTTACTCATTTTGGCCATTTGATAATATTCAAGCAATTTTGAAAAAGCCTTATAACTATCTTCAACCTTAATGAGTGTAGTGTCTACCGGCTGCTCTGGTAGGAAGTCTTTATTCACGATAACAGCACTGGCTTGTGTGTTATATATATAAGGAGTGTATTTAGGATTTGATAAAAAAGACAAGCTTCCTTTTTCTCCTTCCTCTATCTTGGATAATTTACTTAATTCTAGTTGTTCATCTCCATCTACGATTCCTTCTAGAATGTCAGCTATTTGTTGGACTGTAAACTTCATTGTGGCAAAAATAAGTAAACTAATGTAATATTAATCCCGTAGCAACAACATACTCATATTGTGTTATCCACAATAAAACAAACAATTACTATGAATTATCATTTAATTTAGGATGACAGTAGTAATGTTTTTGAGCAACTTTGGTAAGGGCTTTGAAACTATCTTCTTTAGTTACTTTAAGTAATTCCTTAACCTTTCCTGTTTTGGTGAGAATTTTAATAGGGTTCGCTTTCGCGAAAGCGGTATGCTTAACCACTCCTTGAAAAACGAAATAACTAGCCTGATCCTCGGACAATTTATATTGCTTTTGCAGTTGAATAATTTTACTATTCAATTTCTTTTCTGAAACAGGAGCATCTCTAAACTTGACTTTGAGTAATTGCCTATTAAGAAGCATATTACTTAATTCCCTGAGTACAAAGTCTTCATGATCGACATTCATTTTAAGCGCAGTAAAAACATCAGTATCATCTAACCTTGCGAACATCTTTAAATCATGAGCGCTAGCCTGATCAAAATTTTCTCTAGTTATAAAGTATTCGATACGGTCTGGTAATGAAACAGCAACTTTGGACTCATACAATTCGACTAATCGCTTGAAAAAAGATTGTAATAAATGCTCGGCAGCGATCCCTGTTTTATGTAAATACACTTGCCAGTACATAAGCCTGCGCGAAGTCAAAAAATGCTCTATGCTATAAATACCCTTTTCTTCTACTACAAGCTCATCATTAACAACATTAAGCATCGCGATAAGTCTAGTGCTGTTAATATTTCCTTCTGCAACTCCTGTATAAAAACTATCTCGTTTAAGGTAATCCAGTCGATCCATATCTAATTGACTAGAGATTAATTGTAACATAAACGGTCGATGATACTCTCCTTTAAAAATTTTAATAGCAAGCGTTAAACTACCGTTAAACTCCTCGTTAAGAGCTTGCATAAAATTTAAAGATAGCTGCTCGTGAGTGACACCTTTAACGATCTTATATTCAAGAGCATGAGAGAATGGTCCATGACCGATATCATGTAATAAAATGGTCTTATAAAGAGCATCTTCTTCCTTATCATCAATCACAACACCTTTAGATCGCAATACTTGGACTGCTTTTTGCATAAGATGCATGCATCCCAAGGCATGATGGAAACGAGTGTGATGAGCACCTGGGTAAACCAGATAACTTAATCCCATTTGTGTAATTCTACGCAACCTTTGAAAGTAAGGATGCTCAATTAACTGAAAGATCTCTCTACTAGGAATAGAAATAAATCCATAGATAGGATCGTTTAATATTTTAAGTTTGTTTTGTTGTTTCAAACGACAGGCATTTTAAAGCAAAGATACTAGTATGAATAATATCAAAATATTATGGGTAGATGACGAGGTAGATTTATTAAAACCTCACATACTCTTTTTAGAAAGCAAAGGTTATAAAGTTGATACTCGCGTGAGCGGCACAGAGGCTATTGACGCTATTGATGAAGATAACTATGATATTGTTTTTCTTGATGAAAATATGCCTGGACTTACAGGGCTAGAAACTCTTACAGAGATAAAAGAAAAACAATCACAGCTTCCTATCATCATGATCACTAAAAGTGAAGAGGAGTACATCATGGAAGAAGCAATAGGAGCAAAAATTGCTGACTATCTTATCAAACCTGTGAACCCTAATCAAATATTACTGTCGGTAAAAAAGAATCTGGATCACTCAAGGTTGATTAATGAGAAAACAACCAGTGATTACCAAAAAGAGTTTCAAAAAATATCAATGGAATTATCCATGATCAATTCCTATGAAGAATGGGTAAAACTTTATCAAAAACTTCTTTATTGGGAAATAGAATTAGAAGATATTGAGGACAGCGGTATGAGAGAAATATTAAATGCTCAAAAGACCGAAGCAAATCATCAGTTTTGCAAATTTATCGATCGTAATTATCCAGAATGGTTCGAAGATGAAGAACAAGCTCCTTTATTAAGTCATCAGTTATTTAGGAAGAAGGTTGTTCCTTCTTTAAAAAACAAGGAACAGGTTTTATTTGTAGTTATTGACAATTTAAGGTATGATCAATATAAGGCTTTTGAAGGGCTAGTTAACAATCATTATAAAAAACAACAAGAAGAAACGTATTGCTCCATTTTACCTACAGCCACTCAATACGCTAGAAATGCCATATTTAGTGGTTTGATGCCTGAAGATATGAAGAAACGTCATCCAGAATATTGGAAAGATGATACTGATGAAGGCGGTAAAAATATGCACGAGGCAGACTTTCTAGAAGCTCAGTTAAAAAGATTAAGATTAGATGTCAGTTGGCAATATCACAAAATCACCAATGAAAATAACGGGAGAAAACTTGCAGATAATTTTAAATCTCAAAAATACAACGACCTTACCGTTGTGGTCTACAACTTTGTTGATATGCTCTCTCATTCTAAAACTGAAATGGAGGTTATAAAAGAACTAGCTAGTAATGACAAAGCATACCGTTCTTTAACCTTAAGTTGGTTCAAAAATTCACCTTTACTAGAAATCATACAACGTGCGCAGCAATTGGGTATGAAACTAATCCTAACCACTGACCACGGTACGATAAATGTGACAACACCTAGTAAAGTAATTGGTGATAAGAATACGAGTTTGAATTTGAGATACAAAACAGGTCGTAGTTTAACATATGAAGACAAAGATGTTCTGGCAGCTCAAGACCCAGCTACTATAAAACTTCCTAAGATCAACATGAGTAGTAGTTTCATTTTTGCCAAAGGAGATTTATTTTTTGCATACCCTAATAATTACAATCACTACGTGAGTTATTACCGTAATACATATCAACACGGCGGTGTGTCTATGGAGGAAATGTTAATACCAGTAGCAACTTTTGAACCTAGATAATGGAATACACATATACTTTAGATACCGTTAACCAGGCTGCCAAAAAACTTTTAAGAGACCTTAATATAGAACAATCCATTTTTAATCGTTCTATTATAATTTGTTTTGAAGCAGAAATGGGTTCAGGCAAAACAACTTTGATAAAAGAGTTGTGCAAAGTACTTAAATCGAAAGATGAGATATCTTCACCGACATTTTCACTGGTAAACGAATATAAGTGTCCTTTCGGCGATGTTTTTCATTACGACCTGTACCGAATTAACCAAACAGAAGAGTTACTCGATCTAGGAATGGAAGATTATATCGACAAAATAGGTGTTCATTTTATAGAATGGCCACAGGTAGCAAAGCCTTTATTAACTGATTTTAAAACAGTTACAATTAATTTTGTAGATTTTAACTCTAGAACGTTTAACATATATTAAAAATTTTAATTAAACTTTAGATAAATTGTACTTTATCGATATGCAACACATAAACTATATAACGATTTTTTACTTTCGTTAAACTTTTTTATCATGTAGGAGTTTGGTTACACGATAAAGTGATTCTACATTTGAATCATCTTAATTGAAAACCTAACTATTTAAAACCCTACATTATGAAATCAAGAAAGATTCAAGCCTTCGCATTTTTAGCATTATTCACAGTATCATTAGCTGGTGCAGCTGTACAGTTCACTCCAGATACTGCTAAAGAAGAAACTTCTAAAACTTCTAAAGAAATCAAGAAGAAGCGTTTAGGTGAAGTATTAAACAGAGAAAACTTAAGATGGTTATAATACTATCTACTCTTTTATAAAAAAATCGGTTACTGAATAAGTAACCGATTTTTTTTTGAATTACTTTTTTTTGACTAATTTGCAGCAACTAGTCATTAAACCTATAAATGTCCAACAACTCTACCAATAAGAAAAGAAAGGTATTAGGTGGTAATATCATTATCGTCTTTCTTGCAAGTCTACCTTATCTTTTTCATTTCTATCAATTTGTTGATGCAGAAGATTATGTTGATTCAGATTTTGTAAACTCTCTTACTGAACCATTTGGAGGAGATCTCTATGTTGCACTTTGGGTGTTTTTTCAAAAACTATTTCCTTTTTTAATAACCTTAATTTGGTTTTTAACCTGTAAACATTGGTGGTATCATGCCATATTAATACCTATGGGAATGTATGCCATACAAGTATATACTGTATTAGACCCATCCATTGAGTTTGTAGATCAAAGAGACTTATATTTTATGGTACCCGTAGTTATAGGTGCCATCTTTTTAAGTTATACAGCAAGAGACATCGTGAGAGCAAGACTTGATGAACAAGGTTCAAAATTAGACGAGGAAATGCACAAGCCATCCGATAAGTGGATCTAATAGTTTTTATCATATGTCTAATATCTCTACACCTTTTACAAAAGACCAACTTATACCTCAAGAGGAGCGATTAGAAATTACTAGAACTAGTAGAGATTTAATCATAGGTATACCTAAAGAAAATCAAGAAATTGAAAGAAGGATATGTCTCACTCCCGATGCTGTTGCTGCTATTACAGCACACGGACATAAAATAATTATAGAAAAAGGTGCAGGATTAGGAAGTAATTTTACCGATCAAGATTACATAAATGCTGGTGGAGAAATTACATCAGACAAAAATAAAGTCTTTTCTTGTCCCATGGTACTCAAAGTTGCTCCACCATCTTTAGATGAAATAGACTTATTAAAGCCTAATGCAACTTTGTTCTCTGGTCTTCAATTAAAAACTAGAAGTAAAGCATATTTCAAAAAACTTGCCTCAAAAAAAATCACAGCTCTTGCTTACGAATTCATAACCGATGAATCTGGAAGATTTACAGCCGTAAATGCGCTTAGGGAGATATCAGGAATTGCATCAGTATTGATAGCTTCGGAGCTACTAGCAACTGGGTCAAATAGAACCGGCCAGTTATTTGGTAATATTACAGGTGTTCCTCCAGTTGACGTTGTAATTCTAGGAGCTGGTGTAATAGGTGAATTTGCCGCAAAAACAGCTCAAGGTCTTGGTGCTACGATAAAGGTTTTTGATAATTCCATTACCAATTTGAGGAGAATTCAAGATCGTGTAGGAAATCATATCTATACGTCCACTATTCAACCTAAATATTTAGCCAAAGCCTTGCGTCGATGTGACGTTGCTATTGGAGCATTAAGTGGTGAAGATCGTACACCTGTGGTAGTATCACAGCCTATGGTAGAAAATATGAAATCGGGTGCTGTCATAATTGATACAAGTATCGATATGGGCGGATGTTTTGAAACCAGTGAATTAACAACTCACTCCTCGCCTACCTATGATAAGTTTAATATTACACATTATTGTGTACCTAATTTACCTAGTAGATATAGTCGTACAGCAACGATCTCCCTTAGTAATATCTTTACACCCTATCTTCTTAATATCGGTGGTGATGGTGGTATTGAACACACATTACGAACCGATAAAGGTCTAAAATGTAGCGTTTATTTATACCACGGTATTCTTACAAATAAATCCGTTGGACAATGGTATGACTTACCACATAGCGATGTAAATTTGCTCATCTTTTAAATAAGTTATGAGAAAAATAAGACGATGGGGACTGTACATGAGTGGATTTGCAATTGGAATGGTCTTTCTACTATTTTTTTGGACAGGAAAACGCACTCAATGCACGTGGATGCCTGAAGCCAGGGTTATAAATGATATTGGAAAAAAGTCTATAAGATTGTCCCCAGAAGTTAGAGAATTACTTAAAAGTGAACAATTAGACACGTTAAGTATCCAGCTTATTCTTAAATATGGTAATGTTGATTTTTCAAAATCAAATACAGATACAATTCCTTGTAATTTTTATCATATTTCTGGTAGAGAAGATTTAAAAAACACCGCACTTTGGGTGCGCAACTGTGATCGTTTTGCAAGAGTAGAAAAAGTTATAACTACAACGGAGTAGAAACTTATCATTTAAAATTGGGATGTATTTATTACGCTTTCGCGAAAGCGTAGATCAAATAACAAAGTACTTTGATAAAACCTTAATAAAATAGGCCTAAATTATACTATCAATTCTAAGGCTCATTTCTTATTTTTGCTACAAATTATTAATTGACATTAAATTCTATATATGAATCTTCACGAATATCAAGGAAAAGAAATACTCGCTGGATACGGTGTAACTGTTCAAAGAGGTAAAGTAGCAACTACTGCTGCAGAAGCTGTAGAAGCAGCAAAAGCACTTACCGAAGAAACCGGAACTGGATGGCATGTAATTAAAGCACAAGTTCACGCTGGTGGTCGCGGTAAAGGTGGTGGAGTTAAACTTGCAAAAAACCTAGATGAAGTTAATGAAATTGCAGGTCAAATTATAGGAATGGACTTAGTTACTCCTCAAACTCCGCCAGAAGGAAAAAGAGTTCACCAGGTCCTTGTAGCTGAAGATGTTTACTATCCTGGAGACAGTGAACCAGAAGAGTTTTACATGTCTGTTTTATTAGATCGTGCAGCTGGTAAAAATATGATCATGTATTCTACAGAAGGTGGAATGGACATTGAAACTGTTGCTGAAGAAACTCCACACTTAATTTTTACTGAAACTATTGATCCTGCTCACGGTTTACAAGGTTTCCAAGCTAGAAGAATAGCTTTTAACCTAGGTCTAAGTGGTAAAGCGTTCAAAGAAATGACAAAATTTGTTAATGCTCTTTACAATGCCTATGTAGGTTCTGATTCTTCTTTATTTGAAATCAACCCTGTATTAAAAGCAAGTGATGACCGCATAATCGCTGTAGACTGTAAAATTTCTCTTGATGAAAACGCGCTTTATCGTCACAAAGACATCGCAGAGATGCGAGACACTCGTGAAGAAAATGCAACCGAAGTAGAAGCCAAAGCAGTTGGTCTTAACTATGTAGATCTTGATGGTAACGTAGGTTGTATGGTAAATGGTGCTGGACTAGCAATGGCTACTATGGACTTAATTAAAATGGCTGGAGGAGAACCAGCAAACTTTCTAGACGTAGGTGGTACTGCAGATGCTAAACGTGTAGAGGAAGCTTTTAGAATTATTCTTAAAGATCCAGCAGTAGAAGCTATCCTAGTTAATATCTTTGGTGGTATTGTAAGATGTGATAGAGTAGCACAAGGAATTGTTGACGCTTACAAAAATATGGGTGATGAAATTAATGTGCCTATCATTGTAAGATTGCAAGGTACTAACGCAGAAATCGCTAAGGAATTAATAGACAACTCTGGACTAGACGTACAGAGTGCAGTTGAATTCCAAGAAGCTGCAGATAAAGTACAGCAAGTACTAGCTTAAATTTTCATAAATGCAAATAAAAAAACCGCCTTTTGAAGGCGGTTTTTTTATTTCTAGTTTATTAAGAATTAAACGAAAACGATATAGTCTTTATGCAATTCCGTCAACGATGGTTTAACTTTTATCATATTCTTGATAATTTATTCCTTCTTTTGAGATATTTCTATTTAATTGCTATAATCCAATTCTACAACACTGAATTATGTGTTTGATTTATAGTTACTTAATAATTTTACCAATAGAATTGAATTGAAATTTTCTTTATTATCTATTAATCTAATTTGAAGTACTCCTAATTTTAAAACCATAATTTAATACGTTTTAAGAATGGGAAAAAAATGGAACTTTATCGTTTTACTTGTACTTATTATTATCTCACTTATTTTGGGAGAACCTTATGAGATAGGGGAATTAAGTACTCAAATTGATACGGGTGATACTGCATGGATGTTAGTTGCTAGCGCGTTTGTATTACTTATGACTCCTGGACTAGCTTTTTTCTATGGTGGAATGGTTAACAAGAAAAATGTGATTTCCACGATGTTACAAAGTTTTATTGCCTTAGGTATTGTGAGTGTTCTTTGGGTGATTGTCGGATTCAGCCTAGCCTTTGGTGATAGTATAGGAGGAATAATAGGTAATCCAATGACGTATTTCAATTTTAAAAATGTAACTCTATCACCTAATCCAAATTTTGGTTCTACTATTCCGTTTTTATTATTTGCCTTTTTTCAATTAAAATTTGCCATTATTACTCCTGCTCTTATTACCGGTAGTTTTGCTGGTAGAATAAGATTTAGATCTTACATCCTGTATATTGTTCTGTTCATTTTATTTATCTATACTCCATTAGCTCACATGACTTGGCATCCGGATGGATTGTTAAGAAATCTAGGTGTACTAGATTTTGCAGGCGGGACAGTCGTTCATATGAGCGCTGGATTTGCTGCACTTGCTGGTGCAGTTTTCTTAGGTAAACGTAAAAAGATTACACACGAGACTACTAACACAGCTTACATCATTTTAGGAACAGCTTTATTATGGTTTGGCTGGTTTGGTTTTAACGCAGGATCTGCTCTAGGTGTAAATATGGATACGGTAATATCATTTGCAAATACAAATCTTGCAAGTGCCACCGCTATGATTACTTGGGTTTTTTATGACAGATTTTCTGGCCGCAAGATGAGTGCTTTAAATGCTTGTATTGGAGCTATAGTAGGATTAGTAGCCATAACTCCAGCAGCTGGATTTGTATCACTTAGTCAGTCTATTTTTATAGGATTTATCG